>JAZTXM010000013.1:0-159460 GCA_045636425.1 Clostridia bacterium
TAGTTATGTACGGAAGGGATAAACGCTGAAGGCATCTAAGCGTGAAGCCCACCTCAAGATAAGATATCCCATCCGAAAGGAGTAAGGTCCCATGTAGACTACATGGTTGATAGGTCGCAGGTGTAAGTGCAGTAATGTATGTAGCTGAGCGATACTAATAGACCGAGGGCTTGATCTAAAAACAAGAGAACGAAAGTTCTTTTGAGAGTGAGTTATTAAATCATGTGAGCATTATTCAATTTTCAGATTGCAAAACAATCTGAAAGAGGTATTATACCTCAAACTAAATATTCGGTGACTATGACGCAGAGGTCACACCCGTTCCCATTCCGAACACGGTAGTTAAGCTCTGCAGTGCTGATGATACTTGGCGGGAAGCTGCCCGGGAAAGTAGGTCGTCGCCGGAACTAAAAGAAGAGTACTTACGTATGTAGGTACTCTTTTATTTTGCGGAAAAATGGTTGGGGGATAGATAATCTCCTTGCCATCTATTGACCGCTGCCTTCTCACTGCGGTTCGGTCACGGCTCGGCTCTGACAATTCACCGAATTGTCATTCAGTTCCTCGCCGCCGCTTCGCTACTCTGCGCCCTCGTTTCATCTGCCACTGGCAGCACTCGGGCTCGATTCCCAACGAGCCACGCTCGTCGGTCTCATAACCTTGATTGTGAAATAAATTAAATCAACGCACAAAAAGAAAAAATCCTTAACACCAAAAGGTGTTAAGGATTTTTTTGGTTGCGGGGATGGGATTTGAACCACACGACCTCCGGGTTATGAGCCCGACGAGCTACCAAACTGCTCTACCCCGCGATATTGATTGTTCCCGTAAGAACATTTAATATTATAGCAGAAAATTTACCATTTGTAAAGAGTTTTTTTCAAAAATTTTTATATTAATATTCTTATGTGAAAATGCATAAAATATGCATAAATATTAGCGAGAAAATTAACTAAATTATGACAAATTTTATGCCTTTTTCCCTTGACGAAAATCGGCGTTTTTGCTATAATTAATTAGATAGCACATATGATTGAAAGGAATGATTTCTTTATGAAAAAAGTAGGAATTATTATGGGCTCGGACAGCGATTTGCCCGTTGTAGAAAAAGCTATTGATACATTAAAGGAATTTGGTGTACCACATGAGGTGCATGTATTTTCTGCGCACAGAACTCCTATCGAGGCTGCTGAATTTTCAAAAACAGCTCGTGAAAAGGGCTTCGGTGCTATTATTGCCGCTGCAGGAAAGGCCGCACATCTGGCAGGTGCTATTGCTGCAAATACAACTCTCCCTGTAATCGGTATCCCCGTAAAATCATCTACGCTTGACGGCTTGGATGCTCTTTTGTCAACTGTACAGATGCCTGCAGGTATTCCCGTGGCTACTGTTGCTATTGACGGTGCAGCCAATGCCGCTTTGCTTTCTATACAGATTCTTGCAGTAGAAGATAAAGAGCTTGCCCAGAAGCTTGATGCTTCAAGAAAAGCTGCAAGTGAAAAAGTTCTTGAAAAGAACAAAGCTGTCGAAGAAAAATTTAACGGCTGATTTGACATTGAATTTAGCATAAAAGGAGTAAACTAATGGGCGGTTTTTTTGGCGCAGTAAGTAAACAGGATGCTATATCGGATGTGTTCTTCGGTACTGATTACCATTCACATCTCGGAACAAAACGCGGCGGTATGGCGGCATACGATATTCAAAAAGGTTTGCAAAGGGATATTCACAATATTGAAAATTCTCCGTTTCGTACAAAGTTTGACCATGTGTTTGATGAAATGAACGGAAATTCGGCAATAGGATGTATCAGTGACAGTGACCCCCAGCCTTTGCTTATACGCTCCAATATCGGAACGTATGCAATCTGTATTGTAGGAGTTATAAATAATTCCGAGGAATTAATTAATAATTATCTTACCTCAGGCGGTGGGCATTTTGGTGCTATGACAGGCGGAAGGGTTAATTCCGTAGAGCTTGTAGCGGCACTGATAAATCAGAAGAACAGCTTTGTGGAGGGCATTAGGTTTGCACAAAGTGTAATTGAGGGGTCAGCCTCAATTCTGATTTTAAAGAATGACGGAGCTATTATTGCTGCACGTGATAAGGTGGGAAGAACACCTATTCACATTGGTAAACGTGATGACGGCTACTGTGCATCTTTTGAGTCATTTGCTTGTCAAAAGGTTGGATATGACCTTTACAAGGAACTTGGACCGGGTGAAATCGTTGAGTTTGATTCGGAAAATCTTACTCAATTGGCAAAGCCGGGAAAAGAAATGAAGGTTTGCTCTTTCCTGTGGACATATTTTGGATATCCAAATTCAATTTATGAGGGCGTTAATGTGGAAGTAATGCGTAACCGTAACGGTCGTATTCTCGCACAGTATGATAAAGAGTACGAAAATGTTGAGGAACTTGATTATGTAAGCGGTGTGCCGGATTCGGGAACCCCCCACGCAATCGGATATGCTAACGAAAGCGGAGTACCTTTCGGAAGACCTTTTATAAAATACACTCCCACATGGGCACGAAGCTTTACACCGCCAAATCAGAAAGAGCGTGAAAGAGTTGCAAAAATGAAGCAACTTCCCGTCCATGATTTGATTGTTGATAAAAAATTGTTATTTGTTGATGACTCTATTGTAAGAGGTACTCAGCTTAAAGAAACAGTGGATTTCTTATATGACAACGGTGCTAAAGAGGTGCATATGCGCAGTGCATGTCCGCCGATTATGTATAGCTGTAAATATCTCAACTTCTCACGTGCTACAAGTGAAATGGAGCTTATTGCAAGACGTGTTATCGTAGAGCTTGAAGGTGAGGAAGGTCTTAAGTATATTGATGAATACAGCGATGCTTCCACCGAAAGAGGACAATCTCTCAGAAAAACAATAGCTGAAAAATTCAATTTTGCTTCACTGGAATTTCAGTCGCTTGAAGGTGCAGTTAAAGCAATTGGTATAGAGCCGTGCAAGCTTTGCACATACTGTTGGAACGGAAAAGGTTAATTCGTGAAAACGGAAAATGATACTTTTTAGGAGGATAATATTATGCATTCAAATTCAAAATCAGAAAGTTACGCAGCAGCAGGTGTTGACATTACAGCGGGCTACCGTGCGGTAGAACTTATGAAAAAGCATATAGCAAGAACCATGGTAAACGGAAAGAAGTCTGACATTGGAGGCTTCGGCGGTCTTTTCGAGCTCGATATTACAAATATGCCTCATCCTGTACTGGTAAGCGGTACAGACGGCGTTGGTACAAAGCTTAAGCTTGCATTTTTAATGGACAAGCATGATACTGTTGGTATTGACTGCGTAGCTATGTGCGTTAACGATATAATCTGTTGCGGTGCAAAGCCACTTCTTTTCCTTGACTATATTGCTTGCGGAAAGAACTATCCCGAAAAGATTGCTGAAATTGTATCAGGTATTGCGGAGGGCTGTGTACAGGCAGGCTGTGAACTTGTAGGTGGAGAAACTGCTGAAATGCCCGGATTCTATAGCGAAGATGAGTACGACCTTGCAGGTTTCTCTGTAGGTGCAGTAGATAAAGCAAAGGTTCTTGACAATTCCAAGGTCGCAGAAGGCGATGTTATCATTGCACTTCCCTCAAGCGGTGTTCACTCAAACGGCTTCTCTCTTGTAAGAAAAGTATTTGATGTTGAAAACAGAGACCTTAAAGCTCCCGTAGAGGCTCTTGGAGGAAAGAGCATAGGGGAGATACTTCTTACTCCCACCAGAATTTATGTAAAACCCATGCTTGCACTTTTTGATGCAGTTACCGTTAAGGCGGTATCTCATATTACAGGCGGCGGCTTCTATGAAAATATTCCCCGCAGTCTTCCCGAGGGAATGGGTGCAAAAATTACAAAGAGTGCAGTTAAGATTCTTCCCATTTTTGAGCTTATTGCTAAAGAGGGTAACATTTCAGAACGTGATATGTTCAACACATTTAATATGGGTGTTGGTATGAGCGTTGTAGTTTCAAAGGATGAAGCCGATAAAGCTCTTGAAATCCTTCGTGCAAACGGAGAAGATGCTTACATAATCGGTGAAATCATTAAGAGTGAAGAAAGCGTGGTTATATGCTAAGACGCATTGCTGTGCTTGTTTCCGGCGGTGGAACGAATTTGCAGGCTCTTATTGATGCTCAAATGAGCGGAATTATTAAAAGTGGTGAAATCACGCTTGTTATTTCAAATAATCCCGGAGCATACGCTTTGGAAAGAGCGAAAAATGCGAACATAAAAACCGCAGTTGTAAACAAAAAAGAATGTAGCGGTCAAGAAGAATTTGAAAGCAAATTGATTGCTATTTTGGAGGAAAATAAAACCGACCTCATTGTGCTTGCCGGTTTCATGTGCATCCTTAGTGAGAATTTCACATCAAAATATGCAGACCGAATAATCAATGTTCATCCGTCACTTATTCCGTCATTTTGCGGAAAGGGCTTTTACGGGCTTAGAGTTCATGAAGCGGCTCTCCGGTACGGAGTTAAGGTAACAGGTGCTACGGTTCATTTTGTAAACGAGATTCCCGACGGCGGAAAAATTATATTGCAAAAGGCGGTATATATTGAAGATGGCGACACTCCCGAAGTACTTCAAAAAAGAGTAATGGAAGAAGCGGAGTGGAAGATTCTGCCCGAAGCTGTAGAAAAAGTTTGTAAGGAGAGTTTATAATGAAAAAGATCGATATTTACGAAGAATTAAAGCAAAACGCTTATCCCGGACGCGGAATTGTTATAGGAAAATCCGCTGACGGCAAAAGTGCCGTTACCGCATACTTTATTATGGGCAGAAGCGTAAACAGTCGTAACCGTGTTTTTGTAGAAGACGGGGAAGGTATTCGCACACAGGCATTTGACCCTTCAAAGCTTGAAGACCCCCATCTTATAATCTACGCTCCTGTAAGAGTTCTCGGTAATAAGACTATTGTTACAAACGGTGACCAGACCGATACTATCTACGAGCTTATGAATCAGCAGCTTACTTTTGAACAGGCACTTCGCACCCGTGAATTTGAGGACGATGCACCTAACTACACTCCCCGAATTTCAGGTATTATGAAGGTTGATAACGGCGAGTTCAGCTACGCAATGTCAATTCTCAAGAGTGCTAACGGAAATCCCGACTCCTGTCAGAGATTTACCTACAGCTACAAAAATTCATTAGCAGGCGAGGGACACTTTATCCATACCTATATGGGTGACGGAAATCCTCTTCCTTCATTTGAAGGAGAGCCTAAGCTTGTAGGAATCCCCAATGATATTGAGGAATTTACGAAGGAGCTTTGGACAAGCCTCAACGAGGAAAACAAGGTATCTCTTTTTGTAAGATATATTGATATTGAAACAGGCGAAGTTAAGTCTAAGATTGTAAATAAAAATAAGTAATTATTTTCTAACCACAGAAAGGATGAAAAAAGATGAAAGAGTTTGAACTGAAATATGGCTGTAACCCTAATCAGAAGCCTTCAAAAATATTCATGCACGATGGAAGCGAGCTTCCCATTGAAATTCTTAACGGCAGACCGGGTTATATAAATTTCCTTGATGCACTTAACAGCTGGCAGCTTGTAAAGGAGCTTAAAGAGGCTCTTGGTATGTGTGCGGCAACATCATTTAAGCACGTTAGCCCCACATCTGCCGCAGTTGGTGTAAAAATGAGCGATGACCTTAAAAAAGCTTGCTTTGTTGATGATGTGGAAGGTCTTGACGAATCTCCTCTCGCAACAGCATATGCAAGAGCAAGAGGTACGGACAGAATGAGCTCATTTGGTGATTGGATTGCTCTTTCAGATAAGTGCGATGTTACCTGCGCGAAGCTTATTGCGCGTGAGGTTTCAGACGGCGTAATTGCTCCCGATTATGATGATGAAGCACTTGAAATCCTTAAAGGAAAAAGAAAAGGAACATACAACGTAATTAAAATTGACCCCAATTTTGTTCCCGACCCGATTGAGCATAAGCAGGTTTACGGAATTACATTTGAGCAGGGAAGAAACAATTTTGAAATCAATCGTGCACTTCTTGAAGACATCGTTACAGAAAATAAAGAAATGCCCGAGGATGCAAAGCGTGACCTTATAATTGCACTTATTACTCTTAAATACACTCAGTCAAACTCTGTTTGCTTCGCAAAGGACGGACAGGCAATCGGTGTTGGTGCAGGTCAGCAGTCAAGAATTCATTGTACACGTCTTGCAGGAAATAAGGCTGATATCTGGCATCTTCGTCAGCATGAAAAAGTTCTTAATCTGCCCTTCAAGCCCGAAATTAAGCGTCCTGACCGTGATAATGCCATTGACGTATATATTTCCGAAGATTATGAAGACGTACTTGGTGACGGAATCTGGGAAACCCTCTTTACCGAAAAGCCTCAGCCCTTTACACGCAAGGAGCAGAGAGAATACCTTGCATCACTTAAGGGTGTGGCACTTGGTTCCGATGCATTCTTCCCCTTTGGTGATAATATCGAAAGAGCTGCAAGAAGCGGTGTAAGCTATATTGCACAGCCCGGCGGTTCTATCCGTGATGATAATGTAATTGAAGCATGTAACAAGCACGGCATGGTTATGGCAATGACAAAAATGCGTCTTTTCCATCATTAATAGAGAGGATTGAACAATATAATGAAAGTTATGGTAGTAGGCGGCGGCGGCCGTGAACATGCTATTATTAAGAAAATAAAAGAGAGTAACAAGGTCAGTGAGATCTTTGCACTCCCCGGAAACGGAGGAATTGCCCAAGATGCAACCTGTGTTAATATCGGTGCAAAAGATATTGATGCAATAGTTAAATTTGCAGTTGATAATAACATTGACTTTGCCGTTGTTGCTCCCGATGACCCGTTGGTATTAGGCTGTGTTGATGCTCTTAACGAAAAAGGCATTAAGACCTTCGGTCCAAATAAAGCGGCGGCAATTATCGAGGGAAGTAAGGTTTTCTCAAAAAATCTTATGAAAAAGTACAACATTCCTACAGCACAGTATGAGGTGTTTACCGATATGGATGCAGCTATTAGGTATCTTGATACTGCACCCATCCCGACCGTTGTAAAGGCGGATGGCTTGGCTCTTGGTAAAGGCGTTATAATCGCACAAACAAGGGAAGAAGCAAAGGATGCTGTTAAAAGCATGATGGAGGATAAGGTTTTCGGAGAAAGCGGAAGCAGTGTTGTTATAGAAGAATTTCTTACAGGCCCTGAAGTATCCGTGCTTTCATTCACCGATGGTGAAACCCTTATTCCCATGGTTTCCTCAATGGACCACAAGAGAGCGCTTGACAACGATATGGGACTTAATACAGGCGGTATGGGAACAATAGCTCCCAATCCTTATTACACGGAAGAAATTGCAAAAGAGTGTATGGAAAAGATTTTTATTCCTACTATGGAAGCAATGAATAAAGAGGGAAGAAGCTTCTCCGGTTGTCTTTATTTCGGGCTTATGCTTACTCCTAACGGCCCCAAGGTAATTGAGTATAACTGCCGTTTCGGTGACCCTGAAACACAGGTTGTGCTTCCTCTTCTTGAAAGTGATTTGCTTGAGATTATGCTCCATATCTCAGATAAGACATTGAAAGATGCAGATGTCCGTTTCTCAAACGGCAGTGCCTGCTGTGTTGTAATGGCATCAGAGGGCTACCCCGGAAAGTATGAAACCGGCTTTGAAATCACAATGCCCTCCGATAAAAACATTTATGTTGCAGGTGCAAAGACGGCAGACGGAAAGCTTCTTACAGGCGGAGGACGAGTTCTTGGCGTAACCGAAACTGCCCCCGACCTTAAAGAAGCAATTGATAAGGCTTATGCTACTGTAAAGGAAGTAAGCTTTGCAAACGCATATTACAGAAGTGATATCGGTGCCAAGGCACTGAAAGCACTTAGCTGATTTTTCAGAAAGGAGAACACAGAAATGGTTTTTAGAATATATGTAGAAAAGAAAAATGGACTTGACCATGGTGCAAACGCACTGAAAAAAGACCTTAAGGACCTTTTGGGAATTAAGGGTATTCAGGAACTTCGCATGTACAACCGCTATGATGTTGAAAATATTTCCGAAGAGCTTTTTGAAAAATCAGTGAAAACTGTATTTTCTGAACCGCAGACGGATAACACATATTCCGAGTGTCCTAAGGGCGACGTAGTTTTTGCGGTTGAGTATCTTCCCGGTCAGTTTGATGCACGTGCGGCGTCTGCGGCAGAGTGTATTCAGATTATTTCAAAAGGGGAGAGACCTGATGTAAGAACTGCTACCGTGTATGTTATAAACGGTAATCTTACAGAGGAAGAAAAAAATAGCATTAAGAAATATGTTATTAACCCTGTTGAGGCAAGGGAGGCTTCTCTTGAGACTGTAGAAACCCTTAAGGCAGATTACACAATTCCTACCGAGGTTGAAATTCTTGACGGATTTTGTGCACTTTCTCGTGATGAGCTTGCAAAGTTTATTGACGAGCGTGGACTTGCAATGGATATTGATGATATTTTATTCTGTCAGCAGTATTTCATTGGTGAAAAGCGTGAGCCTACAATCACAGAAATTAAAATGATTGACACGTATTGGTCAGACCATTGCCGTCACACAACATTCCTCACAACTATTGATAATGTAAAATTTGAAGATGAGCTTCTTCAAGAGACATATGATGAGTATATTTCCGACCGCAAAGAACTCGGAAGAACAAAGCCTGTAAATCTTATGGACATTGCTACCTTGGCAACACGTGTTCTTAAAAAGGCAGGCAAGCTCCAAAAGCTTGATGAATCGGAAGAAATCAATGCTTGTACAGTAAAAATTGATGTAATGAAGGATGGCAAAAAGGAAAAATGGCTTCTTCTTTTCAAGAACGAAACACATAACCATCCTACAGAAATCGAGCCTTTCGGTGGTGCCGCAACATGTATAGGCGGTGCAATCCGCGACCCGCTTTCAGGCAGAAGCTATGTTTATGCGGCAATGCGTGTGACAGGTGCCGCAGATCCTACAGTTCCCGTATCTGAGACCATGCAGGGCAAACTTCCCCAGAGAAAGATTGTTACCACAGCGGCAAACGGCTACAGCTCTTACGGTAATCAGATTGGACTTGCAACAGGTCAGGTTGACGAAATTTATCATGACGGTTACGTTGCAAAGAGAATGGAAATTGGTGCAGTAATTGCAGCAGCTCCCGAAGAAAATGTTCGCAGAGAACGTCCTGAGGACGGAGATATTGTTATCCTCCTCGGCGGAAGAACAGGTCGTGATGGTTGCGGCGGTGCTACAGGTTCTTCAAAATCCCACAATCTTTCTTCGCTTGAAAGCTGTGGTGCGGAAGTTCAGAAGGGTAATGCTCCCGAAGAAAGAAAGCTTCAGAGGCTTTTCAGAAATAAAGAGGTATCACGCCTTATAAAGCGTTGTAATGACTTTGGTGCAGGCGGTGTTTCCGTAGCTATCGGTGAGCTTGCAGACGGTCTTGAAATTGACCTTAACGCTGTTCCCAAAAAGTACGAGGGACTTGACGGCACAGAGCTTGCAATCAGTGAGTCGCAGGAAAGAATGGCAGTAGTTGTCGAAAGCAAGGATGTAGAAAAATTCTGTGCTCTTGCAAAGAGGGAAAACCTTGAGGCTACCGTTGTTGCGACAGTAAAAGCTCATCCGTATCTTGTAATGCACTGGAACGGAAAGACAATTGTAAATCTTTCAAGAGAATTCTTAAATTCAAACGGTGCAGAGAAGCATATCGACATTGCACCTTTAAAGGCAGAAAGCTTTACAAAGGAAATCAAGGGCGGATTTGGCGAAAACTATAAAGAGCTTGCCCAGGACCTTAATGTATGCTCCAAGCGTGGTCTTTCAGAAAGATTTGACTCGACAATCGGTGCAGGAAGCGTGCTTATGCCCTTTGGCGGTAAATATCAGCGTACACCTGTTCAGGCTATGGTTAACAAAATTTCCACTCCTGACGGTGACAGCGAAACCTGCTCTATTATGAGCTGGGGCTACAATCCCTTTATCATGGAAAAGAGTCCTTACCATGGTGCATATCTTGCAGTTGTTGAATCTGTATGTAAGCTTGTAGCCCATGGCGGTTCATTTAATGAAGTATATCTTACTTTCCAGGAATATTTTGAAAAACCCAAGGCTGACCCTGCTCGTTGGGGTAAGCCCATGGCGGCACTTTTAGGTGCATATAAAGCACAGAAGGATTTTGAGATTGCATCAATCGGCGGTAAGGATTCAATGAGCGGAAGCTTCGAAAATATCGATGTTCCTCCCACACTTGTTTCATTTGCCGTTACAACCGACGATATAAACTGTGTTGTTTCTCCCGAATTTAAAAAGGCGGGAAGCAAAGTTTATATGATTAAGCCCGAATATAATGAAAATAATCTTCCCGATGCGGCATCTCTTAAAGATGTGTTTGCCCGTGTGACAAAGCTTATGCGTGATGGAAAGGTGCTTAGTGCTTATACTCCCACTTATGGCGGCGTAGCGGAAGCAATCCTTAAAATGGCAATGGGTAACAACATCGGATTTAAGTATAGCGAAAATGTTTCTATGGAAGAAATATTCGGATATAACTATGGTGCATTTGTTCTTGAAACTACTGAGGAACTCACGGACGCAATCCTTTTAGGTAAAACTACTGTTGAGGAAGAAATTTCAATTGGTGATGAAAAGCTCTCACTTGCTGAGCTTTGCGAGCTTTATGAAAATAAGCTTGAAAAGATTTATCGTTGCAATATTGAAACTCCCGATACAAAAATTGAGCCTTTCAGCTACGAAAATAAGACAATATTCACAGCAACCTCAAAAATTGCACAGCCTAAGGTTCTGATTCCCGTGTTCCCGGGAACAAACTGCGAATACGATAGTGCAAAGGCATTTGAGAAAGCCGGTGCAAAGGCGGAAATCTTTGTTATCAACAACCTTACCTCTCAAAATGTGGCAGAATCCGTATCGGAATTTGCTAAGAAGGTAAATGATTCACAGATCGTATTTATTCCCGGTGGATTTTCCGGCGGAGACGAACCTGACGGAAGCGGTAAGCTTATTACAGCTTTCTTCAGAAATAAAGAAATCAGTGATGCCGTAATGAATCTTCTTCGCAATCGTGACGGTCTTATGGCAGGTATCTGTAATGGATTCCAGGCACTTATAAAGCTTGGACTTGTGCCTTACGGAGAAATTCTTGAAGCTGACGAAAACAGCCCCACGCTTACATTCAACACGATTTCACGCCACCAGTCAAAGATTGTAAATACAAGAATTGCATCCAATAAATCACCTTGGCTTATGGAAACCAAAGTGGGGGATATATACAGCGTACCGATTTCTCACGGTGAGGGAAGATTCCTTGCAAGTGAAGAGTTTATTAAAAAGCTTGCAGCAAACGGACAGGTTATCACACAGTATGTAGACCTTGAGGGCAATCCCACATATGACATTCAGTATAACCCCAACGGCTCAATTTGTGCTGTTGAAGGTATTGTTTCTCCCGATGGCAGAGTCCTTGGTAAAATGGGTCATTCAGAGCGTGTCGGTGCAAACCTCTACAAAAATGTTGAGGGCAATTATGAAATGGGAATGTTTAACTCTGCTGTGAAATATTTCAGATAATTTACAAACTATGGTTGATTATTCATCAAAACAGGTATATACTTATATGCATGAGGAGTTGATTTAATGGACAATGTAAGAGAAAGAGTTATTGAACACAGAAGATTAAGTCGTAAAAAGGTGCTACTGGGTTTTATTTTAATAGCAATGCTGGTTTTTGTTGCAGTATTGATTGAAAATTGGCTTGCAGATAATCCCAATCCTACCGATATCGTAATTAAAAAAGATAAAATCTCTGAGGGAAATGCATTGTTCGTTAAGGTAGATGCACTTGATACCAACATTATTGCAGTTAAATCCGAAGATGGAGATGCCTATAAGTATAGCTTTGCTTTTGACGACTGCGAAGGTTGTTATCAGCAGTTTGGAAAACATTTTTCGTACCGTGTAAATGATGATAAAACAGGTATTGTTTGTAAAAATTGCGGTCATGGTACGGCATTTGAAGAAATGGGATTTGTGGCAGAGGACTGCTGCCCTGTAATGATTCATCCTCAGGACGTTACAGATAATGGTGATTCGTTTGTGTTTTCGGCGGAATATCTTAAAGAAAAACAAACTGAGCTTGAAGATAAACGCAGTGGAAAAGCCATGATAGACCCCAATCAAGTATCCGACCATTAAAATAGCAAAAATTTTCATTCATTAAAACCTCTTTTCTTGCTTAAAATAAGTAAGAAAAGAGGTTTTTGTTATGAAAAAAATATTTTTACTGCTTCTTATTTTATTGACAGCATGCAGTGCTGTTGAAAATAAAACCACGCAACACAATGGTAAAGCTTTAAGACAAAATCAAAAATATGAAGAAAGAGAAATAACCCTGGGCGAGGCAACAACAAAAATTATAGACACGGGCGAAAATCGAGTTTCAAATATAAAGAAAGCATGCGAAAGCGTAAGCGGAAGCGTGGTTTATCCGGGGAAGGAATTCAGTTTCAATAAAGGCACGGGACCGAGAAGTAGGGAAAACGGATATAAAAATGCCCCTGTAATAGTAGATGGTGAAAAAAGCTACGGAATAGGGGGAGGGGTATGCCAGGTAAGCACAACCATTTATATGGCTGCGCTTAATGCAAACTTATCCATTACGGAACATCATAATCATAGTGAGGCGGTAATGTATGCGCCTCATGGAAACGATGCAACTGTGGTATATGGGGCTAAGGATTTTAAATTTAAAAACAATACCGACAATACTCTTTACATTTATGTATGGATGACCGAAGATAAGGTCATTTCCAAAATTGTACAAAAAACAGTGGAAATTATAGAATAATAGCAGAAAACCGAAATCAGTTTTCTGCTATGCATATCAGACAGCCTTCTTCTTCAAGTTTAATCAAATTCGCATTGTATAATAATACGTTTAATGCTTTGGTTTTTTTGATGTCTGTTCCCACACATTTATAATATGCTTCTTTTGAGGTCCAAATTTCAAGAAATCGTTTAATTACATCAGGTGGTTGTTCCTTGTTAAAATCAATATCGCACTTGCTCTTACCGAATATATAGTGTAATTCTTCGTCGCAACATATTTTTTTTGAAGCCTTTACAGGTAAAATCCTAAGTTTTTCAATATCAATTCCGACATCTTTATCAGAGATTACTGCGGCAATAAAATTTCCGCTATGACTAATGCTAAAGAATATTCCCGGTAAATTTGAAGCATATGGCTTCCCGAAAGAATCCCTTGAAATTATAATGTCATATGGTAAAATTCCGCAATAATCGGACAACAGCTTTCTAGCAAGCCACTCTCCGCCTATTGAAAGTTTTTGTGCATGTGAATCTCTATACCGTTTAATCTTTTTCTGTTTTTCTTTATCCATGTGGTGAAAACAGTTCTTTAATTTTTCATCGGGAATTTTGGATATATCAATAATTTCGTATTTAATCAAAAATATCACCGCCTTATGTAAAGGGGCAGTAGGATGGCGTATTACTTCACAATTCGCACTGTCCCTGCGAAAAAGGAAGACACCAACTTACGTCGATGTCTTCCTTTTTCGTGGCAGGGGCAGTAGGATTCGAACCCACGACCTGCGGTTTTGGAGACCGTTATTCTACCAGCTGAACTATACCCCTTTATTTGCTACCATTATATTATATTCAAATGGGCGGTGAATGTCAAGGAAAATTTCAAATTATTTTGGATAAAATGCCAAAAATATTGACATCTATGTTATTTAATGCTATCATTACTATATCATACCTAAGGAGAATGTATAGTGCTGAGTTTTGGATTTATTATAAACAGTGTTGTATTGGGTATTGGACTTGCAATGGATGCCTTTTCGGTTTCCCTTGCAAATGGTCTTAATGAGCCGTTTATGAAAAGAAGAAAGCTATTTACCATTGCGGCTGTATACGCCGTTTTCCAAGCGATTATGCCTCTTATTGGATGGTTTTGCGTGCATACGGTTGCAAGTGCGTTTGAAGGATTTAAGCCTCTGATTCCCTGGATTGCACTCATACTTCTTACATATATCGGCGGAAACATGATTTACGAAGGCTTAAAGGTGGGGGAGGAGAAAATCCAATCTGTCAGAACCTTGGGATTAGCCGCCTTGATAATGCAGGGAATAGCGACCTCCATTGATGCACTTTCAGTGGGATTTACAATAGCCGAATATAATTTCTTTATGGCACTAATTGCTGCGTTAATTATAGCGGTTGTAACCTTTGGAATTTGCAGTGTAGGAGTAAAAATAGGGAAGAGCTGTGCTGCAAAAATTGCAGGCAAGCCCACTGTTTTAGGAGGATGTATTTTAATCTTTATCGGATTGGAAATATTCATAAAAGGTGTGTTTATGTGATATAATTAGTTTGCAAAGCAAACTCAATGAATTATCATCTGAATTGGCCACGAATTGTAGAATTTAAATAGAGGTGTTATGCATGAAAAACAAAATCAAATTGCTTATAATTATATTATGTGTTTTATTCTTATTGGCGCTTTTTGGAACATTATTCTTTTTTTACTACTGGTTGCCGCTTGAAAGCTACAATGCTGCACTCGCTGGTGAAAATAGATTCAGCATATATTCTACCATAGATGCATATGGTGATGTTTTGGGTTTTAAAGACAGTAGAGAGAATATTGAAAAATTAGCCAAATATTTGTTTGACGAAAATTATCACATACAGTGGGGTTTAACTGCGAGGATAGATGATGACGGAAAGATAGCATGGAAATATGTTTATGAAAAAAGTTACAATAAAGAAAAGAACAATATAGAAAACTGGAATAATGTCAAAGATGTTGCGTTTTTGACGTCTGCAGACAGTGATGGTAGCTTTGATAATTCGTTTTTTGCATTGTTGAAATCTGGTGAAGTGATACATACTCAATTACATGAACCCAAAGATACTCTTCTTAGGGATTTGGAACAAGAGTTTGTGGATTCTGAGTGGACAGATATTGTGAAGATTTCTAATTCACCGTCACATATAGTGGGGCTAAAGAAAGATGGTACAGTTGTTTCGGCGGGTAATACTTCTACAGGTCAATGCGATACTGATACATGGGCAGATATAATAGATATTGCTGCAGGTGAAGGATTTACTGTAGGTCTAAAAAAAGATGGAAGAATTGTAATGGCTATAAATAATACGATGACAAAGCTTAACTTCGAAGAGGGAGTAATGATACCGACAAAAGTAGGTAAATATAATACTGCTGAATTGTTAGAAACTGTATACACTTGGAAGAACATTAAAAAGATATCCGCTGGAATAAATCATGTTGTAGGATTAACAGAAGATGGAAAAGTAGTTGTAGCAGGACAAAACAGATTTGGACAATTAAATATAGGTGACTGGACGAATATAGTTGATGTTTATGCGACTGAAATGACTACATTGGCTTTAGACAACAGCGGAAAAGTCTATTTTACAGAACGAGCTAATTGAACGACATCCAAATTGTTCACTGATTTTATAAAAAACAAATGTAGTCGATTATTTCGACTACATTTGTTTTTTTATCAGCTTTTAATCTGTAATTAATTCCTTACACGATGCCGCAAGACCTGCAAGTGACTGAATTTCGGAAGGAATAATAATTTTAGTTGACTGTCCGTTTGCAACCTTTTCCATGCTCTCCAGTGACTTTATTGCAATATATGATTTTGAGGGATTTGCCTCATTAATTTTTCTGATACCTTCTGCAATTGCAGTCTGTACAGCTATAATTGCCTCAGCTTCACCCTCGGCCTCGCGGATTGCAGACTGCTTCTTTGCTTCAGCACGAAGAATTGCACTTTCCTTTTCACCTTCAGCCATAAGAATTGATGATTTCTTTTCACCCTCGGCACGAAGTATAGCCTCACGGCGTTCGCGTTCTGCCTTCATCTGCTTTTCCATTGCATTTTGAATTTCCTTGGGAGGAATAATATTCTTAAGCTCGACACGATTGATTTTTATTCCCCAAGGGTCGGTAGCTTCGTCAAGAATCGCACGCATTTTCGTATTTACCGTATCACGCGAGGTAAGAGTTCCGTCGAGATCCAAGTCACCGATAATATTACGAAGTGTAGTTGCAGTAAGATTTTCAATAGCCATCATAGGGCGTTCAACCCCGTAGGTATAAAGCTTAGGGTCAGTAATCTGAAAATAAACAACGGTGTCAATCTGCATGGAAACATTATCCTTTGTAATAACCGGCTGGGGAGGGAAGTCCACAACCTGTTCCTTTAAATTAACCCTTTTGGAAATTCTGTCAATAAACGGAATCTTTACATGGAGTCCAACAGTCCAGGTGTCGTGATAACCGCCGAATCTTTCTATGACATACGAATATGCTTGCGGAACAATTTTAATATTGGAAATAACCAGAATAATAACAGCGATTGCAATAATAGCGGATATGGTAATGATTGAATTTCCCATGCCTATACTTATGCCGGAAGTTGCCAATTGAGCTGTGAAATTTGAAAAAACCATAAATTAGTCCTCCTTAACAATTAATTTTACGCCGTCTATACTTTTTACTGTTACATAGGTGCCTTGCTTTATTTGAGTGTCGTCTGCGCTTCTTGCACTCCACTCAATTCCGCGAAGCTTTGCCGCACCTTTGCCGTCGGGATTTGAAATGTCCTCCGTAACTACGGCAGTCTGCCCGATTAGTGCATCAAAATTGGTTTTGATGGCTGTTGATGATTTAAGCCGGTCTACAAATTTCTTTGTGAAAATCAGAAGTAAACCGCTGACTAAAACAAAAATCAGTATCTGGAGAGGAATGCTGACTTCAAATATTGCGGCAACTAATGCGGCGAATGAACCGCCTGCAAACCAAATTGAAACAAATTGAGCAGTCGATGCCTCAATAATCATAAATACTATAATAGCTATTGTCCAAAAAAACATATTTTAATCACCGCCTAATTTAAATATTTATCAAATATATCCATCGTTCCGTCGGGAGTATCCATGAAATACGGACGGGAAAGGTTCTGTCCGTCATAATCTGTTGCGTGCCACCATATTCCCATTTTAATTTTATCATATTTGGGGAGTGAAATGAACATGTCCTCTATCCATTTTATCTTGTCTCCGCCGATTGCAGAACAGGAAAATTCAGTTATCATAATCGGCTTTTCATTAATACGGATAGCTCTTTCGTAGATGGGGGCATATATTTCGTCAAAGCTTCTCCAGTTTTCGCCTTCGTAATATGTTCCCGTGTTATAGCCGGTAATTCCGTACACATCAACATATTCATCGCCGGGATAATATAAATCCTGGCTATTCCATTTATAGCCCGGGAAGCTTCTTTCGTTGGGATTCCATACCCAAATAATGTTCTTTGCACCGGATTCTGAAATTTTTGAGTGAACATAGCGATAAAGCTCCACATAAATTTGCGGGTCACGGGATGTATGGAACGCACTGTAGTTACACCAGTCACCGTTCATTTCATTAAAGGGGCGCATGAGAACCGTTACATTGGGGTATGAAGCAAGCATCTTGCCGTAAGCACTTAAGAAATAGTCATATTCTCCGTTTAAAATCTCATAAATCATGTTTTTATCGGACTTACGAACTAACGGAGTTTGCAGTGTAAGCTCAATTGCTTTGCCCGTTTTTTGTGCATATTGTAAATTCTTTGCAATCTTAGCCATGTAATTATTTACTTTTGTGTTATACGCAGCGGCATATGCTTCGGTTTTATCGGTAAACTCTGTATAAACGAGGAAAGAACTGAATTTGTAGTTTAGTTTTTCCTCAAATTCTTCCATTTTCTCAAACCCTCCGAATTTATCGGGCGGGAACATTCCCAAGGTGAATTTTGCATTGTCGGAAAACAAATTGTCGTAGGTGGTTTTTGCAGTTGTGTTAAGGTGGGAAAGGCTGCTGAGCTTGTAGCCTCTGTTATAAGCATTCGCCTGAGGCACAGATGCATCAAATGTTGAAAGCGAATTTACAATGCTCATGTAATCACTCTCTTGCGTAAACGGGCGGGAGGAGGCAAAAAAGAAAGTATACACCCTTGCACCGATGCAAACATCTACACAGACATAATTGTTCTTGTCGTCCTTAACAGAGCTAAGCTTTTGGCGAGACCACTGTAAAATGTGATACTCTCTGCCGTTTTGGGTATAGGTGATTTGTTTTTCTACCTTGTGATCCGCAGTATTTTCCACGAACTTATTTGAATAGCTTAAATATGAAAGCCTTTCACCTGCGGTATCAAAAGTTTCTTTGAAAATCTTCAAAGTTTTATACCCATCATTTAAGATTGCACCTGTATCGGAAAGCGACATATCAAGCTTCATATCTGGCGGGAGAATAACAGAATATCCGTCAACGTTGTTTGTGAACTTCTGTTTTCCGTTATAGGTTTCGGTAAATCCCATAGCACTTTCAGGGTGCATAACATCGTCAAACGCAGGGGGGACATTTTCATTATCTACCAGTAAATCATTGGGCATCCATATCGGTGCCGAAAGAATTCTGGTATCGCTGATTTGTGTCGAAGCAAACGCAGAGGTGCAGAGTGAAAATGCAGCCAAGGCTACCCCTATTCCTTTAATAAAATAATTCATTGGTCTTATTTCCTTTTCTTTAGTTTTAACCACAATATATACAACTACACAACTAAACTATATCACAAAATATAGTTAGTGTCAATAAAAACTGGACATATGAAAGAACTAATGTTATAATTATTACATAATGGTGGTGATGAAAATGAAGAACAAAAAAATCCCTGAAATAGTTTCTTACCGTCGTGATATTGAAGTAATAACAAGCGGATTCGACTCGTTCCATGAGCACAGGCATGAGTTTTATGAATTTGAATACGTGTCGGAAGGTGAAGGCGAGTATGTTTTAAACGGTCAATCCTTCAAACTTCAAAGAGGAGATTTGGTCTTTGTTACTCCCATGGATTTACATTCATATAACAAAGGAAATGAAAAATTCAGAACAATTACAGTTAAATTCGTACCGGAACGCCTTAGCCATCTGCTTAGGGATATAACGAAATTTGAGCCTTTTATTATGAGTTGCGATGACAACCTAAAAAATGCATTTGTCAACATTAAAAACGAACGCTCATCTGAGAAATTTGCTGATTTTGCAATAAAAAATGCATTAGAGCGTATATTGATTTTGATTCTCAGAACAAAAGGGATTACACCGAATGAGGGAGATGGGCTTGACATAGGGCAAATTATCGGTTATATAAATAAAAACTTCAGAAACGCCCTTACGCTGGATGAAGTGTCAGGAAAATGCGGATATTCCAATGCTCATTTTTGCAGACAGTTTAAGAAAACCACAGGAAAAACATTTGTGGAATACTTAAATAATATGCGGGTTATCCACGCGAAAAATTTACTTCTTACAACTGATATGAATATAATCGATATTTCCTATGACTGTGGATTCGGAAGTGTAAGAAATCTCAACCGTGAATTTTTAAAGCACTTTGGATGCTCTCCAAATACATATAGAAAATCAAAAAAAGTCTTATAGAAGTTAAAAAACGTCCTGCTTTGAAATTTGTGTTATGTTATAATATAACAAAAGCAGGACACTTTTTGATTTATTTTACACAAGAGGAGAATAGAATGAACAAAATACGCGAAATTGTAAAAAAAATGACCTTTGAAGAAAAGGCCGCAATCACCTCAGGCGTTTCTACCATGGACGTGTCAGGTGTTGAACGTTTTGGGATTTCCCCCGTAACTCTTGCTGACGGGCCTCACGGTGTAAGAATTATGGGAACGGATGATTGTGTGGCTTTTCCGTGCCTCAGCGCCGTTGCGGCAACATGGAACAAAGACCTTGTCTATAAAATGGGTGAAGGCATTGCAAAGGATTGCATTGCTCATGACAGGGCAATGATTCTCGGTCCCGGAGTAAATATGAAGCGTACCGACCTTTGCGGAAGAAATTTTGAATATTTTTCAGAGGATCCGGTTTTGACAGGGGAAATGGCGGCAGAGTATATTAATGGAGTTCAAAGCCTTGGTGTTGGTGCGTGCATTAAGCATTTTGCAGCAAACAATCAGGAAATTGACCGCTTGACAATCAGCGTAGATGTTGATGAAAGGACGCTAAGAGAGATTTATCTTCGTCCCTTTGAAATTGCAATAAAAAAATCCAATCCCGCCTCTGTGATGTGTGCACTTCAAAGGGTGAATTCTGTTTTATGCAGTGAAAATAAATTTCTTTTAAATGATATTTTAAAAGAAGAATGGGGATATGAAGGGTTCACAATGACTGACTGGGGTTGTTGTAAAGATAAGGGAAAGGCTCTTGCAGCAGGTCTTGATTTACAGATGCCCGATGCACCTGGTCTTGTAGAAAAAATAAAAGAAGCACTTGAAAACGGTACAATTACGGAAGAAATACTTGACGAAGCGGTATATCGAATTCTTAAGTTTGTGGCAAACTACAAAAAACAGAATGTAGAAATAAGCAGAGAGAAGCAGCACGAAACCGCCTGTGAAATTGCCGAAGAATCCATAGTTCTCCTTAAAAACGAGAACAATGTACTTCCCATAACAAAGGGAAAGTATAAGAAAATTGCAATTTTGGGTGAATATGCTGAAAAACCCGTTATATCGGGATATGGCAGTGCAAATGTATATGTAAGTGAAAAATACATAGATAATCCACTTGAGTGTCTGCGGAAGCAAATAGATGCGGGTACTGAAATCACCTACGTTCCCGTGTATTCAACCGATAAATATTTTGAAAAAACGCATATTGCATTGCAAAGAGATTATGTCGAAGCAATAGATGGTGCTGATTTGGTACTCATGTTTATAGGACGGCAGAAATCTGTGGAAGCAGAAGGAAGCGACCGCGTTACATCGCATCTTGACCCATACTATGAATTCTTTATCAACAGAATTTATGCCAAGAATAAAGATATAGTATTGGTAGTACAGTCAGGAGGGGCATTTATTCCTCTTGCATGGCAGAATAAGGTAAAGGGAATAGTGCAAATGTGGCTTGGCGGCGAAGCGGCAGGAAGTGCAATCGCAAATGTACTGTGCGGAAAGGTAAATCCCTCAGGAAAGCTCTCAGAAACCTTCCCCTTAAAATCCAGAACCGACATTGATTACCCGGGTAACGGCTACTGCGTAAGCTATGATGAAAAATGGCGTGTAGGCTACAGATATTATGACCTGCATCCCGAAGAAGTATGGTATCCTTTCGGATACGGACTTTCGTACACGGAGTTTGAGTACCACGATATGAAGGTAGAAAAGCACGAAGCGGAGTTTCATATATCGCTTAAAGTAAAAAATACAGGTGTTTTTGACGGAAAAGAAGCAGTACAGATATATGTTTCGGACAGCATAAGCAGTGTTTCAAAACCAAAAAAAGAATTGTGCGGTTTTGAAAAAGTGTTCCTTAAGGCAGGGGAGGAAAAGGAGATTAATATTGTTGTTCCCGAATATTATCTGAGCCACTATAATTTGACTTGCAGAAAATGGATGATTGAGCCGGGCGAGTTTGTGTTTTCTGCGGCAGCATCCGCAAATGATATCAGGCTGAAGGCAAAATATTTCCATAAGGAAAACTGTGATTATACTATTGACTATGAAACAGAACAGATTATAGGTTAAAATTATTTTAATTATAAAAGCCATAGAAAGGAAAAAGAAAAATGAAAAGAGTTTTTATTTTGTTTATGATTGCAATTTTTACAGTGGGCACTTTTGGCGTATCGGCTGCAGATTTTTATACATATCAGAATCTCAGGGAAGTTCCGGCATCCGTCTATCAGGAACCGTATATGGAATCGCAGTTTGCAACAGTGTACGCTCCCTGGCTTAAGAATTTACATCTTATGAATAAGGCACAGGTTGACCGCGGTGACTACGGCGGTGAAGGCGCCCAACAGATTCGTGCTTTTGCAATTTCACCCGTAAATCCCGACATTATGTATTTTGGTACAGATACAAGCGGTATATTTAAAACAACCGATGGCGGAAAAAGATGGCATAATGTGAATAACGGATACCCGGGTTTCTATTCTCAGGGTATTATGTGTGATATTCTTGATGAAAACACTGTTTACTATGTTGCAAAGAAGGCAAGCGTTGCCAGAAGTCGTGACGGCGGTAAGACTTGGGAAGAAGTTATCCCCGACAAGAGTAACTTTGCAACCTATCAAAAAATCATGGCTCAGGATGCGGCAGGTAATCTCTATGCTTCTGTTCCCAGCGGTATTTTTAAGCTTGACAGAGCGACAGATAAGGTAACATGTCTGTATGATAAGTTTAAGGAAGCTACAGGCGATAAGGGTATTTATTTCATGGATATCGAGGTAAGTGCCGATGGACAGCATATTTACGCTGCGGCAAACATAAATTCAAAGGACGAGTCTGCTACTCCCGGTCTTTATGTTTCCCACGACGGTGGTGCCACGTGGGAAATAAAAGGCACCGATGATACGAGAACATTCTCCTGTGGAACAATAGCCCTTCATCCCGAGGACCCCATGCGTGTGTTTGCAGGCGGTCAATTTACCGATAAAGCTACAGGCAAGGCGATAAAGGACTATATGCTTTATGAAACAACCGACGGCGGAAATACCTTTACAGAAAAATTCCTTGTTACATATGAAAATCTTGAAGAAGGCGTTTCAAAAACACCCAAGACCTTTTACCATCTGACCTTCGGTCCCAAGGACGCAAACGGAATATATCCCTTGTATATGGCAGGAGAGCAAATGACATATAACTACCTTGTCAGCTACGACTATGGTACGAGTTTTCAGCGTATATTAACTCCGGAAATCACAAAAATCACAGAGGAAACGGCAAACATCCGATACGGTGTGGGCGAAAACTATACCGGCTGGTGGTGTCAGCACTTTGCTGTTGACATGAAAAACCCGGGAAGGCTTCTCCTCAGCTACCTGGGACCTGCTATATATCAGGACGGAAAGGTAAAAACTATGTCTACAGGCTTCTCCGGGGCATCCGTTTCAGATATTGCCGTTGACAGTCAGCTTCGGCCCTTCTTCGTAACGGTTGATATTAAGGCGTTTGTATATGAAAGTGGCTCTATGAAGGACGGAGACCACTTTACAATGAGCCGTATCTATGTAGATGAGGCAGATAATGCCGCAAAGAAAGCCCACACCTTTACCAATGCAGTCTACGATCCGAACAATGATGACCATATAATAGCATATGTAGGTCCAAATAATGCTACACCCGATTTTGACGGAGTGCGTCAGTCTTTTGATAAGGGTAAGACTTTTGAGCCAATGGATGAAGCTACCATTCAGCCCAAGGGTACAGCTCCTTATGGAACAACAAAGGTATTGCAGTACGATGTAGATGATAAAAATACTATTTACACCACATATCATACAAGCCATGATAACGGAAAAACATGGGAACCCAATACTATGGCAATTATGGCAATATCTCAGGACGGAAAGAAGTTCCTCGGCATAGAAGGAAGCGGTGCTGCCACAACCTTAAATGTCAGTCTTGATAAGGGTAAGACATGGAAATTTGCAGTTACACCCGGTTTTTCAAGCGATATCAAGGCAATTTTCTTTGACACTGTTGACGATAACTACGTCTGGATTGCAAGAACCTGGTTCATTCAAAGATTTAACTTAGAGACCGGAGCGGTAGAGGATTATCACCAGAAGCTTACTTATGGAGCAATCAACCGCATGTTTGCTAACCCTACAGTTCCCGGACATATGATAGTGTTAAGCTCTCCCGGCACATCTGTAAGCGATACTGATTTCAAGATTGCCGAAACACGTGATAACGGAAAGACCTGGCAAATAGTCCCCGGAGGTTGGGGCGGCTATTTCAACAATGTTGATTTTATTGATGGAAAGGCATACATTGGCGGACATCAAGGTCTTTTTGAGTATGACTATAAAAAGTACTGGGAGTTCCTTGAAAGTAAGATTACCGTTCTGATGGACAACCGAGAAATCAGCTTTAGCGTAATGCCCGAAATTATAGAGGGCAGAACAATGGTACCCATGCGTGAGCTTTTTGAAATGCTTGGTGCAACCGTAGAGTGGGACGGCGAAACAAGAACCGTTACGGCACACAAAGGTACAAATAGTGTTAAACTTCAGATAGATAATCTTACCGTTAATATGAACGGTGAGGAAAAACAGATGGAAGCGGCACCCTATATTAAAAACAGCCGCACCATGGTTCCTCTCAGATTTGCCTCCGAAGCACTCGGTATCAGAGTCGGTTGGGATAATGCAAGCAGAACAATATACTTAATTTCTTAGTCTAAAAATAGGATGCAGAAAAGCCAAATCTTTTCTGCATCCTATTTGCTTTATATCAAGTATTCACAAATGTCTTTTTCCATGATTTTTTCCAAAAGCGTAACCGTGTTTTCAAGGTCTGATTTGTCGATTACCTCGCTTGAAGAGTGAATATAGCGTGTAGGGATGGAAATTGTACCCGAAGCTATTCCGCTTCCCGAAAGGTGTATTGCACCTGCATCGGTGCCGCCGATATTTGCCACTTCAAGCTGATGGGGGATTCCGCTTTCTTTTGCTCCGTCAAGAAGAAGCTTTTTAACGGATTCGTGAATAATAAATGAGGCATCCTTCAGTTTTATGCCGGGCCCTTTTCCAAGTTTAAGATTCAATTCTGCCGATTCGGGAGTATCGCCGACATTAGACACATCAATTGCTATTGCCATGTCGGGATTTATGAGGTTTGATGATGTTTTCGCACCTCGAAGTCCGACTTCTTCCTGCGAGGTGAAAACTGCATAAATATCATTGGGGCTGTTTTTTGCATTTTGCATTGCACGGATAAGTGCCCAGCAGCCGCTTCTGTCGTCAAGAGCCTTTGCCATAATTTTGCCGCCGATTAACTGGAAGCTTCCCGAATATGCTGCCATATCTCCGATTTGTACCGAGCCTTCGGCTTCCTTTTTGTCGCAAGCACCGATATCAATATACATTTTATCAAAACCTACGGAGGTAGGATTTTCTTTGTTTTCATAGGAGATTTTTCCTTTTGTTCCGTTCGTAAATTCTATTTGCGAATTTATTGTATTATATTTTGCTACACCGCCTATGGTTGAAAATCTCAAAAAGCCGTTATCATCAATGTATGTTACCATAAATCCGATTTCGTCCATATGAGCGGCAAGCATTAATTTCTTGCCGTTTCCCTTTTTATGGCAAATGAGATTTCCCAGGGCATCGGTATATATTTCATCACAAACTGCACTTAATTCAGATTCTATTAAATCACGAACCCTGTTTTCCCGTCCCGAAGGGGAAACACAGAGAGTAAGCTTTTTTAATAATTCCATCACAGACCGCTCCTTTCAATGTTTTTCAGCACTGCCTTTGAAAGCTCATAAACAGCTTCAAAATCGCTGTAATTCATAACGCTCACACTGGAATGAATATACTTGCAGGGAACAGCAAGCACTGCTGTTTTTACGCCACTGTTGCTTCTTTGGATAGCTCCTGCGTCAGTTCCGCCGGCTGTTGTGCGTTTTATCTGAAGCTTAATATTATTTTCTGCCGCAATTTTTGTTATAAAATCAAAATACTCTTTATCGGAAATAGCAGCCATATCAACGGCTGTCATAACTGCACCTCCGCCTGAAGTGGTGACTGTTTTATGCGGCTTACTGCCGTGCACATCCGAACAGGTTGTTCCTTCAATAACGAGGGCAATATCGGGCTTTATATTATGTGCAGCAACATTGGCACCTCTCAGCCCGACCTCCTCCTGTACAGAGAATACAAAGTACATATCACTTTCATAATCTTCTTTCATAAGCTCCATCATAATCGCACAGCCGGTGCGGTCATCAAGTGCCTTGGCTTTTATCATATTCTCGCCGAAAGCGGTATATTCTCCGTCAAATACTGCATAGTCGCCCATAGAGACAAGCTTTTCGGCTTCTTCCTTATCCTTAGCACCGATATCAATATATAAATCTTTCTTTTTAATAGGTGAATTAGCTTCGTCGGCACTTTGCAAATGAATAGCTTTTGCACCAATGATGCCCGGTAATCTGTCTTTTCCGATAAGAACCTTTTTACTGCTTAAAACACTTGTGTCAATGCCTCCCAGCGTTTCAAATCTTAAAAAGCCCGCATCTGTCACCTGTGTTATAATAAACCCAACTTCATCCATATGAGCACAAACCATAACTTTTTTGCCGCTTCCTTTTTTTCTGCATATGAGGTTTCCAATGGAATCAGTGTAGATTTCATCTGCCGTTACATTGCTTTTTATAAATTCACGAACCTCATCTTCAAAACCGGACGGAGCATTAAGGGAAACAAGTTCTTTTACCAGCATAAACATTCACCCTCTTTCAATTGTACTGCAAAGGTAGCAATAAGCTTTGCGGCACTCTCAAGGTCGTTTGTATTGCATACTTCATAATTTGAGTGCATATATCTCAGTGGAACAGAAAGCAGTGCCGTGGGTACACCTGCACCGGAAACCTGAATTTCCCATGCATCAGTACCCGTGTCACCGCGGCATGCTTCAAGCTGTAGCTCGATACCGTCACGCCTCGCAAGCTCAATTATTCTTCGTGTCATTTTGCTGTGGAGATTTGGTCCCACTGTTATTACAGGTCCCTTCCCGCAGGGAAAAGCATCCTCCGATACTCCCGGAGATGTCCCGTGGCAGACGTCTATTGCTATGGCACAACCCGGCTTTATATGAGCGGCCGCGGTTTTTGCTCCTCTTAGCCCGACTTCCTCCTGTACCGTGGCAACGGCAATAATGTCGTTTTCAAGCTCAAAGGCAGATAATATTTCCAAAGCTTTCAATACAATTGCCACACCTCCACGGTCATCAATACAGCGTGCGGCAACCATGTCTCCCATAAGAGGGGTAAAGAAAGTATTCATGGTTATTATATCGCCGATACTTACAAGCGCCTCTACCTTTTCCTTACTCATTCCCAAATCTATGCATAAGTCGGAAATCTTAGAAACCTTGCTGTTTCCTGAAAGCAGATGGGGAGGGGTAGCACCGATTACTCCAAACAGCTTTTCCTTTCCCCAGACTGTTACTTCAGTTCCGGGAAGAATTTTCGGGTCAAACCCTCCTATAGGCACAAATCTTATGCTTCCGTTCTCGGTAATATCGCTCACCATAAAACCAAGCTCGTCCATATGCCCCTCAATCATTAAGGAGGGGGTAGAGGGGTTTGTACCTTTCTTTATTCCTATAACATTACCGAGGGTATCAGTGTATACTTCATCGCAAAAGTCTGAAAACAGCCTCGTTACGCATTTTCGTATGCCGGATTCATTTCCGCTTACGCCAAATTCACCGTCAAGTATTTTTAAGTATTCCGATGCTTTCATAAAATCAATCCTTCAGATTATTAACGATTTCTTTAAAGAGATTTCCTCTTTCTTCAAAGTTTTTAAACATGTCAAAGCTGGTGCTTGCGTTTGAAAGCAACACAACATCACCCTCTGTTGCCGCAAGCCTTGCCGCGTTGACTGCTTCTTCATATGTTGTGCAAAAATCCACGCAAATATCCTTTCCTATGCCTGTTTTTGCAACATATTTATCAAGTGCTTCTTTTATGATAGGACCTGTTTTTCCGATAAGAACAATATGCTTTGTTTTTTTCGCCAGATGCTCGCCTAAATCATCGTAGGGGATACCCTTATCCTTACCGCCTGTAATTAGAATTACTTTATCAAAAACCTTAAGCGTGTTAATTGTTCTGTTAGGGCTTGAATCGATTGAACTGTTATAGTAGCGTACTCCGTTAAATTCGCGAACAAATTCGATTCGGTGGGGAACCCCGCCAAAATTATGTGCTACCGAGATAACGGCATCATCTTTATATAAAGGATAGGTAGCCGCTATTGCCGTCATGTAGTTTTGTACATTATGCTCACCGGGGATTTTTATATCGCTGGTTTTTAAAAGTTTTTTGCCAAATGCAAAGATAAATTCTCCGTCTGAATAAACGTCACAATCACTATCATAGCCAAATACACGCACTGTTCCTTTTGCATCATCTTTACATTGATAGGATTTCTCATTTGTTTTATTTACAACGAGAATGCTGTCCTTATCAGCGTGGATATATATATTCTTTTTGGCATCAATGTATTCCTCATATGACTTGTGAACATCTAAATGATTGGGTGACATGTTGGTTATAACGGAAATATCTGCACTTTTTTTCATTGTGTGAAGCTGAAAGCTTGAAAGTTCAAGTACAACAATGTCGTCGGGAGAAATTTCATCAGTTTTGCAAAGCAGGGGAGTGCCGATATTTCCTCCAACATGGCACTTATAGCCGCTTTCTTTTAAAATGTTATAAATAAGTGTCGTAGTTGTGGTTTTTCCGTCGCTTCCCGTTACTGCAACTATTTTTGAAGGACAAACCTCAAAAAACACTTCCATTTCGCTTGTAACAATGCTTCCATTTTTACGGGCTTTTTCGAGTGCAGGGAGGTCAAAACGCATTCCGGGCGTTTTAAAAATTATTTCACCCGATAAATTGTCAAGATAGTTTTCTCCGCAATTAAGGTTAATACCCATGGAAAGAAGCTCGGATGCGGTATCGCCAAGCTCCGACTCGCTTTTTCTGTCGCACGCTGTAACAATTGCACCATTTTCATGTAAAAATTTAATAAGGGGGAGATTGCTTATTCCGATTCCCACTACCGATATATTTTTCCCTGTTACATATTTTTTAAAAGAATCAAATTTTGTCATAAAACCATATCCTCTTATCTGATGAAATTTGTTTTGATTTTTTCTTCTGCCACAGGCTTTTCTATTCCTGCGTTTTCTCCTGCCTTTATGCATTTTAAAAGCCACGCCATGTTCTTTCCTAATGTACGCATTGCCTGAACGCCTTCTTCGTCCCTTAGTATTTCTTCGGGAGTATTTCCGTGCACCATTGTCCAGTACTGTGCATTTACAATGGGCATTTCTTTAAATTCGGGGTATTTCAGAAGCTGGTCAAGGGTGGAAGTGCTTCCGCCTCGTCTGCAGCTTGCCATAACAGCGCAGGGCTTAAGCCTGAGTGCCGCTCCGGCAGAATAAAATAATCTGTCAAGGAAAGAAGTCATCATTCCGCTTACAGAGGCATAATGAACTGGGGAGCCGAAAACAACGGCATCTGCATCGGAAAGAAGCTTAGCTGCCTCATTTACACAGTCGTCGGTAATACATTTTCCGTTAGCTATACAGTAATTACATCCCAAACATCCCTTCGTTGCGGTGCCTGCATGAAAAATTTCGGTATCAATACCTTCTTTTTCAAGCTCATTTGCAATTACGCTCAGGGCTGTGTATGTACACCCGTTTTTCTTTGGGCTGCCGTTAAACAAAATAACTTTCATAAAAAAACTTCCTTTCAAAATTACGGATTGCAGTTTCCGCAAGGCTTATAGTTTATATTAAGTGCTTCCTCTTTTGTATCAAAATAGATTCGATTGTTTTCCGAGGGCAGGTTTCTGCACTTCCGAGAATGTACCACCATTGATTTAATGTTTCCTATAAAGCTCTTTTGTTTGTCACCATTTTCCGTGGATTCTTTGGGAACAACTTCCTCCGATGCGTTGTAGAGCTTTTTACCGTCAGTTCTGATAACTATGCTGCCGTTCTCATCTGTCCTAAGCACACTTGCACGAGTGTTTTCCAATCTTTTCAATACTTCATAATGAGGGTGACCGTAGGAATTATCCTTTCCGCATTGAATCACGGCAATGGAGGGATTAACCTTTCGCAAAAATTCCGACGAAGAACCGTTTCTGCTCCCGTGATGTGCAACTTTTAATATGTCCGCAGACAAATCCTTTCCGTGATTTACAAGATAAGATTCCACAGGTCTTTCAATATCTCCTGTTACAAGAGTCTTAATGTCCTTGTATTTAACCATTACGACTAATGAGTTATGATTTTCATCTCCGAAATCCGTTTCAGGAGACAAAAATTCAAACTCAAAAGGTCCTGCCGTGTACTTTTTACCAATATCGGGAATATATGGCGTGATGTTCTTCTGCTCAAGAACATCTACCATTCTTTCAAAAAAATAAGATGAGGACATTTCTCCGTTTAAAAATACATTCTTGACGTCAAACAGCCTGAGCACAGCACTGCTTCCTCCAAGATGGTCTTCATGCGGGTGAGTGCCGATAAGGTAATCAATAGATTTTATTCCTAAGTTTTGTAAATATTCGCAGAGCCTTCCACCGCTTTCATATGTACCGCAGTCAATAAGAATTGATGTCTCGCCGCTTCTGATCAATGTACAGTCGCCCTGACCAACATCTATAAAATGAAATTGTGCCGTATCATCATTTTCTCCGATTTTCTCTGTGGTGATAGGTGAACGATGGGATGGGTGGCAGGCACACAATATTAGTGAGATAATTATTAGAAGTAACAGTAGTTTTCTTTTAACCATGATAATCTCCCGATAAGCAAAGAGCCTGACCATACGTCAGGCTCTTAAAATTTATTCTGTAAAATTTGAGGAAATAAGCTTATCCAAAGCCTCTAAAGCCACTTCTTCATCTGCTCCATCAGCGGTTAAAGTAACAGCAGTACCTCTTGTAATGCCCAAAGACAAAACTCCGAGCAGGCTCTTTGCATTAACTTTGCGTTCATCCTTAGATATCCAGATTGAAGAGTTATACTCATTTGCTTTTTGTATGAAAAATGTTGCAGGACGTGCGTGTAATCCAACCTGATTCTGCACAACAATCTCTTTTGAAACCATAAACTGAAAGCTCCTTACTAAAAATATATATAATTATATATCTTTTTCAACAAATAGTCAATAAATTTTTGAGGAATTTTAATTTTTATTGAAATATCCTTTCGGAACGGTTCCGACAATCAATGTCTGTGCAATGGGCATCACGGATACAACTGTAATCGTACTGTTTGCAAGGGGTAATAAAATCTCTATATCAATACATATAGTAAGATCTATAGTGTGCAGAGTTTGATTAATTCCCGACTGTTCGAATTTGTGTGCAATATCCGCATGTGTAACCGATATAGGCTGAAACCTGAGCGGTATTTTGGGGCCTATTCCCGAAAGCAAATCAATCCCAAGAAGGCTTGAAAGATAAATTTCGGTTTTCATTGTATCTGTATTATCGATTCTGTTTCCTATGGAAATGTCAAGCTCATTGGCAAAATTATTTATAAGGACGGAGTTCGCACTTACGGAAGTAACATTCCCGCTTGAATCTCTTGAAATAATCGTGATTTTGTCATATGTCAGAAATTCTTCCAGCATTAACCTTTTTATTTCCTCATCGATTATTCTCGAAACCTCATTTTCGGCTGTTTTTTGTGATACCGATATTATTGTAGGTCTTAAGTATTCTGAAAACAGATATACACCAAAAACAGATAGCAGTCCAATGAAAATCAGAGAAAAGCAGACTGTTTTTTTAAAATGAGAAGCTCTGCCTTTAAACACCGATATCACCTCACAATAGTATATGCAATAGCCGAAAGATATGTGAAGTGATACCATAAAAAACAGGGAAGTGGGGTCAATTATTTTGCTTAGGTAATACTTTCAAGTCGTATGGTATTTGTCTGTCCTGATTTTCCGCTGGTTGTTCCGCCTACAATTATAATGTTATCTCCCGGATTAAGGTCAAGAAGCTTTCCCGTTTTTCTTGAAGCACTATAGAACATAACCTCGGCAGAGGGATACTCCTCGCAAAGAACAGGGATAACACCCCAGGACAGAGCGAGCTTACGCCATACTTTTGCGTTGGCGGTAAGGGCTACTATGTCAGCAATCGGACGAAATCTGGAAATAAACCTTGCTGTAGATCCCGACAATGTGCAAGCGGCAATGGCTTTTGCATCTACGCCGATTGCCATTGAACAAGCGGCATGGGAAACTGCATCTATATTATTTCTTATTTCGAAATCAGAATTGTGGAAACGCTTGTTATAATGAATATTATTTTCGGTTTCCTCGCATATGTCGCTCATTATTTTCACTGTCTGAACGGGATATTTTCCTGCCGCTGTTTCTCCGGACAGCATTACCGCACTGGTACCGTCATATACGGCGTTGGCAACGTCGGAAATTTCGGCACGGGTAGGACGGGGGTTGTGTATCATAGATTCAAGCATTTCGGTAGCTGTAATTATTCTTTTTCCCATCATTCTGCATGCGGTTACAAGCTTTTTCTGTACGGCGGGAAGCTCTTTAAAGGGAATTTCAACTCCCAAATCTCCGCGTGCAATCATTACTCCCTCACAATGCTTACAAATATCATAGAGGTTATTTACACCGAATCTGTTCTCAATTTTTGCCACAAGACCAATTTCTTCGCCGCCGTTCTCTTTGAGAAAGGTTTTAATATCTATCATATCCTGTTCACAGGACACAAAAGAAGCGGCAATATAGTCTATGTCATTTTCTATGCCGAAAAGAATATCCTTTTTATCCTGCTCGCTGAGGAAGGTTTGTTTTAAAACCTTTTCGGGAAAACTCATACTTTTTTGGTTTGAAAGCTCGCCGCCTGTTATAACGTCACAAACAGCATCTGTCTCAGTAAGTTCCTTTACCTTGAAAATTACAAGGCCATTATTTACAAGTATGGTATCTCCGATATCAAGGTCATTAATCAGTCCCTTGTAATTGACGCTGACTTTTTCCTGATTACCCACAATCTCTTTTGTTGTAAAGGTAAAGGTATCACCGTCGTTTAATGTGATTTTGCCGTTTTCAAAGGTTTTTATTCTATATTCAGGACCCTTCGTGTCAAGCATAATAGCTATCGGGGCAGATAGCTTCTCACGAACCTTCTTTATTAAATCAATCATTTCTTTGTGCTGAGCATGTGTTCCGTGAGAAAAATTAAGCCTTGCCACATTCATTCCGGCAAGACACATTTTCGTCAATGTATCTTCATTGTTACATGCAGGGCCAACAGTGCATATAATCTTGGTTTTACGCATAATAAGTTCCTTTCTTTAGCATGATATTAGCTATGTTTTTACTTATTTTACCACACGACGTGTAATATTTCAACAACTTAAAGAAAGATAATCGTTTTTACTCGAAAAATCGCATCTTTTATCTGATCATATTTTGTTGTTTGTTAAACCATATCCCTTTGCGATTCTGTTAGCATAGTAGTCCTCGTCTTTTTTTTCGTCTACAAGCTCATCATCGTCATCAAAAAGCTCCTCATAAAGCTGATCTTCGGGTAGGTCTGCCATTTCGGCATATTCACGGTCTATCATTTTTGAAATAAGCTTTTGTGCACCGTTTGTTTTCATAAACAAAACCTCCGTATGCCATTATTCAAAAACGATACCTTCGTTTGAACTGCTGCTTGCGGGCTTTTCGGGAGCAGGCTTGCTTGTTGTCGGAGTGGAGGGGGTATCCTCTTTTTCCGTTGTTGTTTCCGAAGGTCTTTCTTTTTCGGGCTTACTCGGTTTGATTAATTCGGATGCAGGCTCTTTCTCATTAGTTGTTACAGAATTGTTTTTCTGCGGTTTTGCCGTAGAAGGTTCTTTCTGTGCAGGCTTTGTATCTTCCTTTTCCTTCTGCTTATTATCGGTTTTTTCATCTGAAATCTCAGCGTTATCATTATCCTCATCTATTGCAGGCTCATTATCATTTTCCAAAGCAGGGGATTCGGTTTTTACAGGAGGTTTGCCGCCAATACTGTAATCGTAGGGATTAGACTTTTCGGAAGAATCGTCAGGCTGAGAGAACATCAGATAAGATGTAATAAAGCATACAATACATATTAATACAGAAATAAGAAGTACAATCAAAGCGTTCATTGCAAAACTTCTTTTCTTTTTTCTTTTTCTGCCTGAAGGACGTGCGGTGCGTGTCCCAGCCTTCTTTCTGGCATGGGGAGCAACAATCCCTGAAACAAATCTGTCCTCCACAAGCTGCTCGACGGTTTCTTCATCAAGAGTATTTGAATCGCTGTCGTATGTCCTTCCTTCAGATTTTACCATAACGGCGGTGCCGCTGACTTCACTCGGAAGCTTTATAGCTTTTGTTTCGTCAATTCTTTCTGACATTATATATGTACCTCCTAAAGAAAAAATATACTCATACTACAACTCTATTATATCATTTTTATAGAGTAAGTAAAGATACTTTTTTATTAATTTATCTTTACATTTACATTTCAGTGCCTTTTCATAATAATAAAGCTGTTTTTCATATTTTCGGGCGATTTCGTCCGGATTGTCATAAGCATCAGTCTTGTAATCTACCAAAACAATACAGTCGTCTTCTTCAAAATAGCAGTCAATAATACCCTGCACGCAAATTGTTTCATCGTCAGGAAGTGACGGCTCTATTTCGGAGGCTTTAACAGAAATAACAAAAGGTTCTTCTCTGTGAAGCCGAGATGCCTTTTTCATTCTTTGACCCAAGGAACTTGAGAGGAATGATTCTATTTTTTCGATTGATACAATTTCTCTTTCTTCTTTCGTGATAATTCCGGATTTTAAAAACTCGTCACATTGCTTTTCTACAGAATCTCCGTTGTAATCAATATATTGCAGAACCTTGTGATGCGTATTTCCGAAAAATACCCCTCCCGATTTCAGACTGCGAAACTGCGGCTTTTTCAGCGAAACTCTCTTACATGAGGGAGTGTTCAGCATTGGAATATTTCCATCACTTGCAGGTGCCAGGTTAATATCTGCTGACTTCAGGAAAGAAACCGATGCTTTGTTAGGAAGAAAAACAGATTCTCTGTGCGGATACTCATAACTAAGCATTGCGGAAATCTCACTGTTTTCACAAAACAGTGAATTAAAATCTTCTTTTGATTCTTTCTTTATTTCGTTTTCCAAAGGAGATTTAAAAGAGAGATTCCAGTATTTATCGCCCCCTCGTGAAAAGGCAAGAGCAATAAGTGCAATATAGCTTTTACATGCAAGAATATTATCCGGCGTAAGAGTTATCGATGGACAAAGCTGAAGCTTTTCAAAGGCTTCGTAATCCTTAAGAGTTGCAACGACATATATTTTTTCCCTTGCACGGGTGAGGGCAACGTACAAAAGTCGCATTTCTTCTGCTTTATTATCTTTCGTTGCCATATTAAGCAACACCGTCTGCGGAGGGGAATTGTATTTACACCTGAGCAGGGGATTTATGACGTTCATGCCTATTCCGACACGGCTGTTTACAATAAGCCCGCCGGCACCTGCCATGGCCGATTTGTAACTTTTTGCACAATTTGCGACAAATACGTACGGAAATTCCAGTCCTTTTGATTTGTGTATTGTCATAATACGCACTACGTCCATTTTTTCGTTAACTGCCTTTGCCTCGCTTGTGTTGTCGGAGGTCTTTTGCATGTTACGCACGTAGTTTACGAAGTTAAAAAGCCCATTATAACTTGACCGCTCAAATTCAGCAGCCTTTTCCAATAATAAATCTAAGTTTGCACGTCTTAATTGACCGTCAGGGAAGGCGAGAACGTTGCTGTATATACCCGTATCGGTATAAATCCGCTGTATAATATCTTCCACAGACATGAATCCCGATACAAACCTCCATCTGTCGAGCTGAGCTTTAAAGGATTTGCACTTTTCTTTAAGAGCCTTTCTCACAGAATATTTTTTATCACAAATTCCATAGAATGCATCGCAAAAGCTTTCCTTGGACTGAAGCTTGATTTCAAGAAGCTCATTTTCATCAAACATAAACATCGGGCTTCGCAGTGTGCATGCCAGAGAAATGTCACTTTGGGCATTGTCTATCAGCTTAAGTATTTCAATTATCTGACCGACCTCAGTGGTTTCATAAAGGTCGTTACTGCCGTCTATGTAGCAGGGGACACCGTAAAGTGCGAATGCTTCTTCATATATTTGAGAATAATTTTTTAAAGAACGCATTAAAACAGAAAAATCTCTGTATTGCGCCTCTCTGAAATCATTGATATCCTTGTCCCATACCTGTTTTTTTTCTGCAATCACTTTTTGAATTTCACAGGCAATATAACATGCTTCGTTAAAAGCCTGCTGTGCTGAATTTCCGCTTTCGCCGATAATGGCAATCTCACACTTTTCAGAAGGCTCCCTTTCGGGTATAAAATCGGTGCCGAAATCCAGCCTGTGCTGAGCTTTATAATCAATGGAGCAGACAGGCTCCGTCATTACAACATCGAAAATGCTGTTAACTCCGTCAATAACGCGTCTTTTGCTCCTGAAGTTTTTAGCAAGAAATATTTTACGTTTAGGGGCAGCTGCATCAAAGCTGGACTCGTTACATTTTTTCATAAAAATGGAGGGGTCAGCGTTTCTGAAACCGTATATACTTTGTTTTACGTCCCCAACCATGAAGCTTCTTCCTTTTGAAATGAAAGAAAACAGCATTTCCTGCAATTCATTTGAATCCTGCATCTCATCAATATAGATTTCATCATATTTGTTCTTGAGCGAAATTGCCACATCGCTTAAATTGATTCCGTCTTCTGAGATTATCTGCATTGCAAGATGCTCGCAGGTGGAAAAATCAATAATCTTTCGTGCAACCATTTTGCGGTAATAAATATTCCCCAAGAGAGAAGCGGCAGAGCAAAGGGCTTTAATTTGAGGATAAAGCTGAATTCTTAATGAATCACATTCCTCAAGGGAAAATTCAATAAGCTTTTTCAAGGTTTCATTTACATTATCCTTTATGCTTGCACGTGCATTTTTTACGGAATCGGCAATATTTTTATCAACATTTCTTTTTCTGCCTTTTAAATCAGCAAATAAAACCTTATTTCTCGCCGCATTATAAAGAGAATTGTAATCGGAACAAAGCGACAGAGGAAAAAGAGATTCATAATCGTTTCTTAATGTTTGCTCGTAACCGATGCCGTTTGCAAGGGAAATTTCTTCAAGCTCTTTCAGCGAACGTAAGGAATTATTAATAACGCGTGTACATTCGGAAAACGCATGTTTATAGAAAATGGTATCCTCGTAATTTGTCATTTCGGCATTATACGCATCGGATGCCGATTTAAGCCATAGGTCGGGGTATGCCGCGGACTGGGCTTTGGAATAAAGGGTGGAAATCATTGTGGAATAATCGCCATTACCCTTAATGTTCTCGGAAAAATCCGAATCACGTTTGTCGTATGAACATGTATTGGTTAGCGCTTCAAACCCGTCTAAAATTAAATCAAGTTCTTCCTTTTTCGTGAAGTAATCTTCCGCTAATGAGGCGAGAAGGAGGTTGTCCTCGGACAGATTATTTCCTTTTTTCTTTTCCAACGCGCAGTATAGTGCGTCAATGGTATCTTCCAGGGCGGAGAGCTTTAAAAGTGCCAGTTCTCCCTGCTCGCCAATAGCTATATCAGAGGGGAGATTTACTGTAAAGAAGTTTTGCTTTACAACATCATAACAGAAAGAATCAATGGTACAAATATGCGCACTTCCGAGCATTGTAAGCTGCTTTTTTAAGTGCTTACGCAAAGAAATATCCGACTCTGCCCTTGCCGCGTTTTTCAAAGCCTTGCCTATACGCTCCCGCATTTCGGCGGCAGCCGCTTTGGTAAATGTCACAATCAAGAGCTTTTCGATAGACACAGGATTATCGCTCTGCTTTAATCTTTCGATTATTCTTGTCGTAAGAATCTGTGTTTTTCCGCTGCCTGCCGCAGCACTTACAACAATCTCAGCCGGAGTGGCATAAATCGCTTTTTCCTGGTCTTCAGTCCATTTCATTCTCGCTAACCTCCTTTTCAAGAATTTCCCATATTTCTTTGTCCGTGAGTGTGCTTGCGACGCCGTTCCTGCAGCCCGAAAACGCATTGTCAAACAAGCATAGACCTTTGTAATCGCAGTAATCACAGGCGTTTTTTTGACATTCAATGGGATATTTTCCTGCATATATGTTTTCGGCAGTCCTTTTAATGACACGGTTTAAATGCCTGAACATTGAATTGAAATTCTTTGCAGTTATAGCCTTCTTTGTTTTTAATATGTCATTTCCGCCCATATGTTCTAGCATATTGTTTTCTGATAAAACAATACCTCCCATACGGCGGGCGCTGTTTCTCTTTGTTAAAATATCTTCCTCGGAATCTTCGGGGGAAACCTCGACTATAGGGTCAGAAAGATTGCAATAGAGGATTCCCGCAGGGGAGTAGCCGTCAGAACAAAGTGCTGATAAATAGACAAAAAGCTGTAGCTGGATTCCGTTATATACGTCCGAAAGAGAAAGAGTTTTATCCGTACTCTTATAATCCACAATCCGTACAAATTTCCCCATACTTCCGTCAGGTAAATTAACGTCAAAAGTATCTGCACGGTCTATTCTTCCGCGGAGGACAATTTCCCTGCCGTCGTCAAGCTTGATTTTAATAGGCTTAAGATCCCCGTTTTCATCGAAAGAAATTTCATATCCCATAGGTATAAAGTCGCTTTTTACGATGTGATGTCTGACGGCGTAAAGTGATTGCTCTGCCGTACGGCAAAGTCTTTTGAAAAGCGCGTTGATTCTCGGAATTTCAAGCATGCGTGAGTTAACACCGCCAAGTATTTCCTCCAAAATTTTTGGCGTGTTAATCTTTATGAAGTCGTTATCAATTTTTGCCCAGGTAAGAGGGGCTCCCGATTCGTCCTTGGAGGAAACCACAAGATTTGAAAACCTGTCTAAAAAATCATGAAGGAAAGAGCCGCTGTCGGATACGTTCAGTTCAAATTTTTGTTTTGGTTCAAGCTTTAGTATATATTTGGCAAAATATGAGAACGGACACTTGTTATAAGCCTCCAGACGGGAAATGCTTGTTTTCATATCGTTACCAAGGGCTTTCTCTATAAGTGAGGGATCAATCTGAACAGACTCATTCGTGTACCCCGTCATATTGACAGCATGGTAGAGAAGCCGCGAATATGTTTTATCCTTGCTAAAGTAATACGCCGCAGCCCTAAGCTCGTCGCTAAGAGGCTTGCCCTCTTTTTCAAAGGCACGTATTTTTGAAAGTAAAATATCAAAGACCGTTTTTTTTGCTGTGATAATATCTGCCCCCGAAGGCTCTGTTACAATATCCTCTGAAAACGGAATATCAGGAAAAATACTTCGTACTCTTTCCACTATTTCGGAAGGGAGAAGGGGAGCAGAATTATTATCGGAGGAGGCATAACAGATGTAAAGCTTTTCTCCTGCACAGGTAAGTGCCTCGTAAACAAGCAGTTGTTCGGTCTGTGCCATTTTTTCAAGAGTAGGCGGCATTTCAATTCCGCAGGACTCAAGAGCTTTTTTATCCTCATCGGTAAAAAAACCGCTTTCCGCAGGAGAAGCGGGGAAAATGCCACTGTTTGCTCCTACAATAAATATTACTTTTGCACCATGTCCTTTGATTCGGTCAATACTTCCGATTGTGACGCAGTCGGAGGATGTGGGAATAGTGCCGATTTCAACAGACTGCAATCCTACAATAATTGTGGTGTGGAATTCACGGAGAGAAAGCTCTTTTTCACCGAGAACAGAACATATATCATCAAATATATCTATCAAAATGTTATAAACCTGCATGGTTTGAAGTGCAAAAAGATTTTCCCCGTTTTCTTCTAATTTAATTGAGTAAAGCTTGATTTTTTCTTCAAGGCTGATTGATTCAAAAAAATCAAACAACAGTGAGCAAAATGTACTTACCGTGGAATTTTTGCGAAGCTTTGAAACAAGACTGTAAAGCGGATTATATACCTTTTCCCTGAGCTTGTTGATTTCAACAAGCTTTTCCGCTGTAAAGAGTTCTTTTTTAGAAGAAGAATCATTGTCGTACGTTTTTGCGACAGCGGTAAAAGGTTTACTCCATGCGTATGGATGAACCCCTGCCGCAAGACAATAGTTTTCAAGTAGATCAGCCTCGTTTTCGTTTAAAGGAGAAAATGGGCTTTTTATATATGCAAATATGTTTTCATACGTAAAACCACCCAATGCAATTTCCAGAATACTTGTTATAAATACGGTTATACTGTGACCTGAAAGGGGCATTTTATTGTCTACAAAAAGCGGAATATCATAAAAAGGGAAAATACGTTCTACGACCTTTTTGTAAACTTCGACATCTCTTGCAATGATAGAAATATCCTTAAATCGCATATTACTATTCCTGACAAGCTTTATTATCTCACGTGCGATATAATGCACTTCGGAGCTTCTGTCCTTGCCGCAAAAGAGTGAAATACTGTCATCTGTTCCTGCGAAAACAGCAGCATTATCGTCAAAGTAAAAATGTTCAAGATGACGTATCATCGGTTTAGCCCCATACATGGCGGAAGAAAGCTCCGCTATAGGTTCAATTTCAATTCTCGTCTCTTTTGCCAGCATTTGAATTTTTTTCAAAGTACGATTTACCGTTTCAAATTCTTCTCCAAAATCAGTGCAAAGAGATATGGTAACTTTATCGCATTTCTTAAGTATAGCCTTTATACATTCACATTCGCTGGGATCAAAATCCGAAAATTGATCTATGTATACATTTCTTCCGTTTAAAAAATCGCAGTTGTCATCGGACAATATGTTTGCGAGGGCGGAAAGCTTGTCGTTTTGGTCACATATATTTGCCTCGTGCAATTCATGGAGATACTGGTTATATACAACGAGGGAATCGGAAAGCTTTTTTTTAAGAAGCTCGTCCTCGGTCTTATCGATAGCGTTTTGCAGCATTTCGGGAGTTATGCAGTAGCGTTTAAAGGTTGTTATAAGCATAGAGGCAGTTTGTGATAATTCATTTTTTTTCACCAGACCGTCAAAAAGACGCAGTTTTTCGGGATTTACACAATTGGCACAATAGCTTACAAGCATTTCATAAGAGGCACTGTCTGAAATGAATTCAGGCGAACCGTATTTTGAAAATACATGGTCGGCAAGTCTCATAAAGCTGAGAACCTGCGGTCCGTCCAGACCTACTGCGCCAAAAACATCAATAAGCTTTTTTTCGGCGGAAAAAGAGTGTTGTTCCGGGACAATATATATAGGATTGGAATCATTTTCCATTTCCTTAAGCATATATGTACTTTTACCGCTTCCGCTTCTGCCGCATATCAGTTTCAAAGACATAAGATTACCTCCTGCAAACTAATACATTTATTATATAATAATTCGGCTCAACTTGCAATAAATAGTTCAAAAATCTTGTATATTTTAATAATTTTTACACATAAATGTTGTGTTTTGCTGAATTTGAGTGTATAATGAAGATAAGAACATTTCGGAGGTATGTTATGGAGCAGAGTAAGATTACGCGTATAAATGAGCTTGCCAAAAAGAAAAAGACTGTCGGACTGACGGAGGAAGAAGCCTTGGAGCAGGCACAGCTTCGTCAGGAGTATTTGAAAGGAATACGTGAAAATTTCAGAGCAACACTTGAAAATATTGAGTTTAAAGACTGATATTAACATAAAATGTTATTTTGAAAGAAGGTATTAATGTGAAATGCAGTTACTGCGGTTATGAAAATTCACAGGATGCAAAATTCTGTTCAGGATGCGGAAAACCGCTGGAAAATTTAGAGCATACGCAAACGATGACAAAGCCCATTTTGGAAGACCGCGGAGTTTCAACGGAAAGATTTAATGATACATACAGAGCGGTGGCACCGCGAACTCCTGTTGTACGCGGCAAAAAGAAGAAGTCAGCTAATTTAAAGGTCTTGGTAATTTCTATAACAGCGGCTCTTGCTTTTTTGGTGGCATTTGTGTTAATTTATTTCTGTACTGACGTTTTCGGGAAAAATTGCAAAATCTGTAACAGTGAATTTGATACCGAAGGTCCATATTGTGAGTCTTGCGTAGAAGAATACACCTGCAGAGGCTGTAATGAAGTTAAGAATAATGTGGAAGAAGGAATCTGCAAGGAGTGCACAGATGATTTTACTTGCACTGAGTGCGGAAAGACAGACCTTGAGATCAATAAATCCTTATGTACCTCCTGTGCCGCAGAATACACCTGCGAAAATTGCGGTGAAATCGACTTCGGAACAAAGGACGGGTATTGCCGTGAGTGTACTGAGGATTACGTTTGTACCGAATGTGATTCCTTTGACAAGGAACTTGAAGAAGGTCTGTGCAGGGAGTGTACAAAGCTTTACACTTGCAAAGATTGCGAAATATTCGACAAATCAATAAAAGACAATTACTGTGATGAATGTAAGAAAAATCATATATGCAAGGATTGCGGTAATGTTAAGGAAAATCTCTCAAACGGATATTGTGAAAAATGTGCCGAAAAAGGGGAGAAGGCTTGGTGCTATTATTGCGACACACAGATTAACACGCTGACAGCATATAAAGATAAAGACGGCTATTTTTATTGTGACAGCTGCAACACGGGAAAGTATTGTGCTTCCTGCAAAGCGCCTGTGGAAAGCGGAAAAATATTCTGTAAATTTTGTGACTAACACATTGAAAAAAGTGAAGTTTTATTTGATATGAAGCTTCACTTTTTTAGTTTTCGAAAAATATTAAAAAAATTGTTGACAGGTGGTTTATTATGTGTTATATTTTAATTAAGCAATAACGATAATCATTATCGTTAAGAAAAAAGGAGGGGGGAAATGAGGTACAGCAGACAGAGGGAATCGCTTGTAGAGCTTCTGTGCTCCACAAAATCACATCCGGACGCCCAATGGCTTTACGAAGAGCTTCGTAAGGAATACCCCAATATTTCATTGGGAACTGTTTATAGAAATTTAAGACAGTTAACAGAATTGGGGGAGATTTTAGAGCTTCGTTACGGAGATTCATCGCATTTTGACGGTGATATTTCACCGCACTATCACATGAGGTGCAGTCTTTGTAACAAAATAATTGATATTCCAAAAGAAAGTATCAATGTCGAAATCAAGACGGAAAACGGTTTCAGGATTGACGGAATTGACATTTCATTAAGCGGCATGTGCCGACAATGTCGAAATTAAAATGTATTTTATTTTAAATTTTATATAAAGAGAGGTAATTTATTATGAAAAAATTTGTATGTTCAGTATGCGGTTATGTTCACGAGGGAGACAATCCTCCCGCAGCATGCCCCGTTTGTAAGGTTCCTGCTGAAAAATTCAAGGAAATGCAGGAGGGTGCAGCTCTTGCGGCAGAGCATGAATACGGAGTTTATGCGAAAACTGTAAAGAATAATCCCGATATTTCCGAGGAAGTCAAGAAGTATATCTTTGAACAGCTCATGGCAAACTTTAACGGAGAGTGTGCGGAAGTTGGTATGTACCTTTGCATGGCAAGAATTGCACACCGTGAGGGATATCCCGAAGTTGGCTTGTACTGGGAAAAGGCCGCATATGAAGAAGCGGAACACGCTGCAAAATTTGCAGAGCTTCTCGGTGAGGACCTTGAGCCTAACATGAAAGCTACCACAAAGGATAATCTTAAATGGAGAGTAGACTGTGAATATGGTGCAACTCAGGGTAAGTTTGACCTTGCTTCCTGTGCAAAGAAGAACGGCCTTGATGCGATCCATGATACAGTTCATGAAATGGCGCGCGACGAAGCTCGACATGGTAAAGGTCTTGAAGGACTTTTAAACCGCTATTTTAAATAAAATAGATACAAATAAATGCGATTTGAAACAGAGGTTGAGATTTCTCAGCCTCTGTTTTCATTTAACTTTCTTATGTTTTTGCGAAAAAGTATTGAATTTATATGGTTATTGTGATATAAGTTTTATGTATGAGTTTGTAACAACTTATAACCGATGATTGCTTGTGTATGATTATACCACAGCATTCTTTTGTGAATGTAGAGCAGAGAAAGGCGGTGCAAGAGTGATTAACAGCGGATTGCTTGATAAGTTAAGAGTAATAACAGTAGAAGAGCAGAAATTTTTAGACGGTGGAATAAATATAGAACGCAGTATTTATATGAAAAGTTCACTTAATGTGATAAACAGTCAAAAACTGCTTGAAAGAGGTAAGTTAATCACCGTCAGGCCCCACACTCGATTTGTAAGATTTCCGGAACATTCCCACGACTTTATTGAAATGGTATATATGTGCAGCGGATGCACATCGCACATTGTAAACGGAAAGAAAGTCACTCTTAAAGAAGGCGAGCTTTTGATTTTGTGTCAAAGTGCCGTTCAGGAAATACTGCCAGCGGGATTTGATGATATTGCAGTGAATTTTATTGTTTTGCCGTCATTCTTTGATGACGTGTTGAAAATAATCGGGGAAGAAAATACGCCTCTCAGAAAGTTCCTTTTCGATACAATTAAAGGTAATAACAGTGAATCGGGATATCTGCATTTTAAAGTATCAGAAGTTTTGCCCATACAAAATCTTATCGAAAATTTAATATGGAATCTTTTGCACAAAGCCTCAAACAAACGTAATATTAACCAGAAAACAATGGCGCTTTTGTTTTTGCATCTGATAAATCATACCGATAAGCTTGAATCATATGAGCAGGACGAAAGCATCGTGAAGGTTCTAAGGTACATAGAGGACAATTATAAGGACGGAAGCCTTTCTGAGCTTGCCAAGATACAATATTGCGATGTATGTTCACTGTCGCGTGAAATTAAAAACAAGACAGGAAAAAGCTACACAGAACTTTTACAGGAAAAAAGGTTATCGCAAGCGTGCTTTTATCTTAAGAACACAAATATGACAATAGAGGAGATTGCATTTTCCGTCGGGTATGAAAACATAAGCTATTTTTACAGAATATTTAAAAATACCTATGGTCTGTCTCCAAGAAAATACAGAGTTAGTGAAAAAGCCGGTCTTATATAAGGTTGGCTTTTCTTTTTTGCAAATAAAGACAGTTTTTTTATCAAATAGCGTTATTAAAATTTCCTTTTTGCAGTGATATACTTTCTAAAAAGGAGGGATAGCATGAAATACGCTCTTGCTATAGACATTGGTGCATCTTCAGGGAGACATATTTTAGGCTGGATTGAAGACGGAAGACTATATACGGAAGAAATTTACAGATTTGAAAACAACATCAAAGATGTAAATGGCTCACTAATATGGGATATTGAGAGCCTTGTCCACGAAGTCAAGGAAGGTATCAAAAAATGCGGAGAAATCGGAAAAATCCCCGAAACCGTTGCTATAGATACATGGGGCGTTGATTATGTCCTTTTAGATGAAAAGAAAGACATAATTTTCCCCGTATACAGCTACAGAGATTCAAGAACCTTGGATATTATAGAAAAGGTCGAAGAAATTGTTTCCAAAGAAGACCTGTATGCACGAACCGGTATACAGAAGCTTAATTTTAATACGGTTTATCAGCTATACGCCGATAAACTTTCGGGTAGGCTGGAAAATGCAAAGCACTTTTTGATGATACCTGCATTTCTTTCATATTGTCTGACAGGGGTTATGAAAAACGAATATACAAATATGACCACTACAGGATTTATGAATGCCAAGGATTATAAGCCTGATACATTTGTATTAAATGAGCTTGGTATAAGAGACGATATGTTTGGTGAAATTCTGATGCCGGGCGATTTGATTGGTGAATTCACACAGGAGATACAAGAATTTTGCGGGTTTAATGCAAAGGTTTTATTCTGTCCCAGTCACGACACTGCATCTGCTGTTGCAGCGTGCCCATTAAAGGATAATGATGCATACATTTCATCAGGAACGTGGAGTCTTATAGGAACGGAAATGAAAGAAGCCGTCCTCACAAAAGACGCACAAAAGGCTAATTTTACAAACGAGGGCGGAATAGAATATAGATTTCGTTTTCTGAAAAATTATATGGGAATGTGGCTTTTCCAAAACATCAGACGCAATCTGGGGAAAGCTCTTACCTATGACGAAATGATGATTAAGGCAATGAACGCCGGAAATTATTATTATATTGATGTCAATGCTCAGGATTTTGTTGCACCTGAAAATATGATTGATGCAATAAAGAATTATCTTAATAAGCCTGATATGACTTTGGACGAGGTTATAAACAGCGTATATCATTCGCTTACAAGGTCATATAAACGGGCAATTGAAGAAGTTGAATCCATATCAAATACAAAAATCAGTACAATTCATGTCGTAGGCGGAGGAAGTAAGGATAAATACCTTTGTGCCTTAACTGAAGACTATACGGGAAAGAAAGTATCTGCAGGTGCAACTGAGACAACCGCACTCGGAAACATCATTTCGCAGTTTTACACAAAAGACGGCGAATACACCTTGGATAAGTTAAGAGAAATAATAAGTAATTCATTTTAAATATAGGAGAGAAGAAAATGAGTCGATATGAAGAAACAAGAAAAATCTACGAAAGCATGGGCGTAGACACAGAAAAAGCCATAGAAACACTGAAAAACATTCCTGTTTCCATGCACTGTTGGCAGGGAGATGACGTAATAGGTTTTGACAGTGTAGGTGAACTTACGGGAGGTATTCAGACAACAGGAAATTACCCCGGAAGAGCAAGAAATCCCGAAGAACTTATGGCAGATTTAGACAAGGCTATGAGCCTTGTTCCCGGTAAAAAGAAAATAAATGTACATGCCTGCTATGCAATTTTTAACGGAGAAAAGGCAGACCGTGATGAGCTACGCCCCGAACATTTTAAGGCGTGGGTTGAGTTTGCAAAGGAAAGAGGAATGGGGCTTGATTTTAATCCTACATTCTTCTCCCATGAAATGGTAAAGGACAATCTTACTCTATCTTCCCCTGATGAAAATGTAAGAAAATTTTGGGTGGAGCATGGAAAAAGATGTATTGAAATATCACAGTACTTTGCAGAAGAAACCGGCATACCCTGCGTTATGAATATCTGGATTCCTGATGGTTATAAGGATATTCCCGCAGACAGGCTCGGACCGAGGGAACGCTTTAAAAAATCTCTTGATGAAATTCTTTCGGTGAATTACGACAAGGAAAAAGTTTATGTGTGCCTTGAATCCAAAGTGTTTGGCATAGGCATGGAGTCATACACCGTAGGTTCAGCAGAATTTTGTCTTAACTATGTAAATCAAAAGGGAATCACTCCTCTTATGGATAACGGACACTATCATCCCACAGAAGTTGTATCGGATAAAATTGCTGCAATGCTGCCATTTCATGAAAAAATTGCACTTCATATCACAAGGGGTGTCAGATGGGACAGCGACCATGTAGTTTTGTTTGATGATGAAACAAAGGAAATTGCAAAAGAAATTGTTCATCATGATGCGTTAGACAGAGTCTTTATCGCAACAGATTATTTTGATGCATCAATAAATCGTATCTCTGCTTGGGTAACAGGAATGAGAAGTGTGCAGAAGGCGCTGCTTAACGCACTTTTGCAGCCGATAGATACACTTAAAAAGCTTCAGAATGAGGGAAAGTTTACAGAACTTATGGTTCTTCAGGAGGAGCTTAAAACGGCACCCTTTGGAGATGTGTGGAATGAATACTTAACTCGTGAAAATGTTAAAAATGATTATATAATCGAAGTAAAAGAATATGAAAAGAAAGTGTTGGTGGAAAGAATATGAAAGACATTTTAACTGCTCCTTTTGTGAAAGAAATGCAGAAGACAACTGCAAACATGTACCGTCTTGGATGGGATGAGAGAAACGGCGGAAATATCAGCTATATGCTTGATAACGACGAGGTGGGAGAATATCTTGACCTTAAAAAGGTAATACGCACAATTCCCATCGGATTTGAGGCAAAGAGCCTTATAGGAAAAATTTTTATTGTTACAGGCACAGGTAAATATTTCAAAAATGTTCAGGATGACCCTGCAAATAATCTTGGAATAATACGTATTGCAGAAGATGGAAAAACGGCAGAGCTTTTGTGGGGCTATGAGGATGGAGGTAAGTTTACATCAGAACTTCCTGCTCATCTTATGAGCCATATGGCACGTCTTCAGGTAGACCCTGAAAATCGCGTGATTATGCATTCACATCCCACATACACGCTTGCTATGAATTATGTCCATGAGCTTGACGAAAAGAAGTTTACTCATACCCTCTGGGAGATGTGTACGGAATGTATTGTTGTTTTTCCCGATGGTGTTGGTGTTCTTCCGTGGATGCTTTGCGGAACAAATTCAATCGGTGAAGCAACCGCAGAAAAAATGAAAGAATTCAGATTAGTTGTTTGGGGTATGCATGGAATATACGGCGCAGGAAAAACTATGGACGAAACATTTGGCCTTATCGAAACGGTAGAAAAGGCAGCCCAGATTTATATGCTTACTGCAAATCTTCCGAGAATTAACACAATTAAGGATGAAGAAATGGTAGAACTTGCTGAGTTTTTCGGAGTTAATTACCGTAAGGACTTTTTGAATTTGTAAGTTAGAAACAAAAGTTTGGAATTGACTTTTTAAGTATTATTTGTTAAAATTGTGATAGTAGGTATATTACATATTATACTGCTATAAAATTAAATTTCAGGAGGATGTGCAATATGGCAAACAGATTTGTTCTTAATGAAACAAGTTATCACGGTAAAGGTGCAATAAACGAAATTGCAACCGAAATCAAGGCACGAGCATTTAAAAAGGCATTTGTATGCTCTGATCCTGATTTGATTAAGTTCGGTGTAACAAAGAAGGTTACAGACATTCTTGATAATGCAGGCATAGCTTATGAAGTTTTCAGCGAAATCAAGGCTAATCCCACAATCGAAAATGTTCAGGCAGGTGTGGCAGCATTTAAAGCAAGCGGTGCAGACTGTATCGTGGCAATTGGCGGCGGTTCTTCAATGGATACTGCAAAGGCGATCGGTATCATAATTGAAAATCCTGAATTTTCTGATGTTCGTTCGCTTGAGGGCGTTGCACCCACAAAAAATAAATGTACACCTATTATTGCAGTTCCCACAACTGCTGGTACAGCGGCAGAGGTAACAATTAACTATGTTATTACAGATGCAGAAAATAACAGAAAGATGGTTTGTGTGGATGTTCACGACATTCCCGTTGTTGCTATAGTTGACCCTGATATGATGGCTACAATGCCCAAAGGTTTGACAGCAGCTACAGGCATGGATGCACTTACTCACGCTATAGAAGGTTACATCACTGCAGGTGCCTGGGAAATGAGCGATATGTTCCATATCAAGGCTATTGAAATTATTGCAAAAACTCTTCGCGGTGCAGTAGATAATACTGATGAGGGAAGAGAAGGTATGGCTCTCGGACAGTACATCGCAGGAATGGGATTTTCAAATGTAGGTCTCGGTATTGTTCATTCAATGGCTCATCCCTTGGGTGCACTCTATGACACTCCCCACGGTGTTGCAAATGCAATTATTCTTCCTACCGTAATGGAGTACAATGCCCCTGCAACAGGAGAAAAGTACAGAGACATTGCTAAGGCAATGGGTGTAGAAAATGCCTATACAATAAGCCTTGAAGAAGCAAGAAAAGCCGCGATTGATGCCGTGAAAAAGCTTTCTTCGGATGTTGGTATCCCCTCAGACCTTAAAGAAATCGTTAAACCCGAAGATATAGATTTTCTTGCTCAGTCTGCTTTTGATGACGCTTGCCGTCCGGGCAACCCAAGAGCAACAAGTGTAGAAGAAATTAAGGAACTCTATCTTAAGCTTATGTAATTATCGTTGAAAAAGAGCGTAACTTTGGTATCAAAGTTACGCTCTTTTTATGGTGCTCGAGACCGGGATCGAACCGGTACGTCTTTAAGGGACACGGGATTTTAAGTCCCGGGCGTCTGCCAGTTCCGCCACTCGAGCAACAATAGTTATTATAAACCAAAAACATGATTGTGTCAATCCCTTTTTATGGATATTTTAAGCAAAATATTATTGCAAAGAAATTTTAATTTTAGCAAAAAATAAGAACATTAGAGAAAATTTACATTTTTTTCCAAAATATGGTTGACATTTGTCAAACAACCAATTATAATACAATATATAGTATATAAACTTTAGGAGGATAACTAAATATGTTTAAAGCTAGTATAACGGCAGACGGCAGAATTCAGTTTCCCAAGCCCATGCTGAAAACAATGGGAATCATAAAGAGCACAAAGGTGTATATTCACACGGAGGGTGATAAAATCATACTTACGCCGGTGGAAAAAGTATGCTCAATTTGTCATAGCACTAAAAATATGATTGAGGGATTTCCGATTTGCAGAGAGTGCGGAGAAAAAGTGCGTGACGTTATGAATCTTGAATAATTATAATGTGAAAAGGATGTGAAAAGACGTGTTTTTCACATCCTTTTCACATCCATCCCGTAATTATTTACTCTTTGGTCTCGATACAAGTGCTGCGAGTAGGGCAAATACAACCGCAGCGGTGATTCCCCCGGCGGTTGCGGTCAGCCCTCCCGTAAAAACGCCCAAGACACCGTGTTTGCCGACTGCTTTTTTTACGCCTTCAAAAAGGGTGTATCCAAACCCCGTAAGAGGAACTGTAGCACCAGCACCAGCAAACTTAACAAGCTTTCCGTAAAGACCTATCAGAGAAAGAAATACTCCCGCACATACATACCCTGTAAGTAGCTTCGCCGGAGTAAGCGAGGTTTTATCAATAAAAATTTGCCCGATTGCACAAAATATACCGCCTACGATAAACGCTTTAATATAATCCACTAACACCAAACTCCTTTTGTGTTAGTATTGCTGAAAATTTATCATTTATTCAATATACTGTTACGGTAATTTTGTCTGTATTCACTTGGCGAAACACCAAGATGCTTCTTAAAAATGTCGTTAAAACGTTGTTGTGCACTGAATCCGACCGACGATGCGATATCACCAACTTTAAGATTCGTTTCCTCAAGTAAGGTTTTTGCTTCCTCTATACGTACACTTAAAAGGTATTGAATGGGGCTAATGTTATAATGCTTTTTGAAAGCACGTGCAAAATGGCTTGTTGATATATATACAAACGAAGCAATGTCAGTAAGGGAAATATCGGTATTATAATTATTGTCAATATAAGATTTTGCAGACTCTAAAATTTCTTTAAGCTTGTGACCTTTTGTCGCAAGGTTGGTTTCCCATTGCGAACGCAAACTTCTGCTGAGCCATACAAAAAGCTCCATGGTAAGAAGACTTTTCAAGAACTCACTTTCGTTGTCGGGATTCTTACTTTCGTGCATTATCTGTTGCATTATGTATGAAATATTATTGCAGTTATTGTTTGAAAGCATAAAATAGCCGCCACTATCATTGTTGTCGGAGATGAATGAAATAAAATCGTTCACACTGATATTCGAATAATCGTTGAAACTGCCTTTTTCAAATTTAAATTTTAATACAATGAATCTGCATGGCCGGCTGCATTCAATCTTAAGATAATGAGGGACTTGAGGCTTTATAAGAATAAGGTCGTTTGAATGGACTTTTACAATTGTATTGTCAATATAATATGAGCCTCGATCAATTTCCTGCATGTACACGAGCTCAAATTCATCGTGCATGCTTATGTGGTCCGGATGATATCTTGCATCCATAATTTTCTGCACAGAGTTAACAACAATGGGAAGTCCCACGTCAGAAGCAATTAAATTATTCCACAATCTTGGAAAATCACTCATTTTTTATTCACCTCAAAAAAATATTTAACTTATTATACTATAGATATTTACAAATTGCAATTAAATGTGGTAAAATATATAAAGTGAATTTTATATATTATGAAAGGCTGTGGTATTATGCAGAAAAAATACAACAGGGTTCTTATCAAATTGAGCGGCGAGGCACTTGCAGGCGATAAGGGCTTTGGACTTAACGAAAAGACTCTTGATGAAATCGCATCTACAATAAAGGAATGTACCCAAATCGGTGTTCAGATAGCCGTTGTTGTTGGCGGCGGTAATTTTTGGAGAGGAAGAACGGGAGAGAAGATGGAACGTACCCGTGCAGACCACATGGGCATGCTTGCCACCGTTATAAATTCTCTTGCACTGTGTGATGCTTTTGAGCGTCATGGAATAGAGACGCGTGTTCAAACCGCAATTGAGATGAAGCAGATAGCAGAAACCTATGTACGCGGCAGAGCAATTCACCACCTTGAAAAAGGCAGAGTTGTGATATTCGGATGCGGAACAGGTAATCCGTTCTTTTCGACAGATACCACTGCAGCACTCAGAGCGGCAGAAATTGATGCTGATGCAATTCTTCTTGCAAAGAAGGTTGACGGTGTTTACGACAGCGACCCTGCCAAGAACCCCGATGCAGTAAAATTTGATTCCATATCATATATCGATGTACTTAATAAGGGACTGGGCGTTATGGATACTACCGCTACTTCCTTGTGTATGGACAATAAGATGCCGATTCGTGTATTTGGTCTTGATAACCCCGATAATATCAAGCGTGTTCTTCTCGGGGAGGAAATCGGTACACTTGTTCACGCTTAATAAGTTTTAAATTTTATATTATATATTGGAGGAATTTTATTATGAAAAACGATTATCCTGAGCTTTCAGCAAAAATTGAAAAGGCAATTAATTACTTTGTAGAAGACCTTGGTTCTATACGTGCAGGAAGGGCAAGCACCACAGTGCTTAATAAAATCAGCGTTGATTATTACGGAACAATGTCACCTGTTTCGCAGGTTGCCGCAGTTTCAACTCCTGATGCAAGAACAATTATGATTCAGCCCTGGGATGCTACTCTTATCAAAGAAATTGAAAAAGCTATTCTTGCCAGCGAACTGGGCATCAACCCTCAGAATGACGGAAAGGCAATTCGCCTCACATTCCCTCAGCTTACAGAGGACCGCAGAAAAGAACTTACAAAAACCGTTGCAAAGAAGAGTGAAGACTGCAAGGTAGTTGTTCGCGGAATCAGAAGAGATGAAATTGAAAAATACAAGGCTATGAAGAAAAAGAGTGAAATCACCGAAGATGACCTTAAGGGTATTGAAAAGGATATCCAGGATATTATTGATGCTCAGATTAAGGATATTGACAACATAGCAGATAAGAAAAATAAAGAAATTATGGAAATATGATTATGCTTAAAAATTTTAGATTAAAGTTTAAAAAGAGCGAGCATAATGTGGACTTTGAAAATTTACCGCAGCATATCGGAATAATCATGGACGGGAACGGCCGCTGGGCAAAAAAACGCGGCCTTCCTCGTTCTGCCGGTCATGCTGCCGGGGCAAAAACTTTTGAAAGAATTGTTGAAGATGCAGGTAATATCGGAATAAAGATAGTTACGGTGTATGCCTTTTCTACGGAAAACTGGAATCGTCCTCAGGATGAGGTGGATGCACTTATGAATCTTCTTGAGGACTATCTCGATAATGGCCTGGCAAAATTGGCAGGAAAAAATACTGCTATTAAGTTCATTGGAGACACAAGCGTCTTTTCAGCAGAATTTCAAAAGAAAATTTGTCATGTTGAAAAGACCACTAAAGAAAACAGTGGTCTTTTAATTAATGTTGCACTAAATTATGGCTCGCGTAATGAAATTACAGCAGCGGTAAAAGAAATTGCAGCTAAGGTCAAAGACGGAAAGCTATCCGTTTCGGATATTAGCGAACAAACCATTTCAAATCACCTTTATACGAGTGGATTACCCGATCCCGATCTTATTATAAGACCAAGCGGCGAGTGTCGTCTCAGCAATTTTTTGATGTGGCAGGGTGCATATAGCGAGCTTTGGTTTTCAAATTGCTTGTGGCCCGACTTCTCTAAGGATGATTTGCTTAGAGCAATTTCGGATTACCAAAAGAGAAACAGAAGATTTGGAGGAGTTTAATAAGCTCCCGAAAGGATATGTAAATTATGAAACAAAGAATAATAAGTGCTTTTGTAGGAGTAATAGTTCTTGTGCTTGTCTTGCTGGGCAATCAGTATGTTTTTGATGTTGCAGTTACCTTGATTTCTGCAGCGGCCGTGTTTGAGGTGCTTAATGCGCTCAGGCTTGCGCGTTTTAAAGGAATGACTGCCGCTTCGCTTTTATTTCCTGTTGTTTTAACATTACTTTCATACCAAAAGGCAGAGTTGTACATGCCTGTACTTTATGCGTTTGCTTCATTTTTCATGCTGTGTATGCTGTTTAATCACAAAGAGTGTAATTTTGGTGTTATCTCGAAATTCATTACTGTTACAGTTATTATACCACTTTGCTTTCATCATGTGATTATGACAAGAAGACTTGGCTTTGAAAACCTTGATGTGCTTGTGATTTTATTGGGCTGCTGGATTACGGATAGCTGTGCTTATTTTGCAGGCTACTTTTTCGGCAAACACAAGCTCGCTCCCGAAATCAGCCCGAAGAAAACAATAGAAGGCTCAATAGGGGGTATTCTCGGCGTTAGTGCCATTATTACTGCATATGCGGCTATAGCTTCAAATATAATGGGATTGAGTGTGAATCTGATTTGTGCGGCTATAATAGGAATTATATGCGGGTTTTTGTCACAATGCGGTGATTTATGTGCATCAATCATAAAAAGAGAAAATAACATAAAAGATTTTGGAAACATAATGCCGGGACACGGCGGAGTGATGGATAGATTTGACAGCTTGTTATTTGTAGCTCCCGTTGTTTATTATATTTTGTGTTATTTTCCTATATTTATAAAATAAGCAGGTTGCGTTATGAAAAAAATTTCGATACTCGGTTCAAGTGGCTCAATAGGCACTCAAACTTTAGATGTAGTTGATATTACAGGTGAATATAAGGTGTGTGCTTTGACCGCACACAAAAATGTAAAACTGTTAGAAAGTCAAATAAGGAAATATAATCCCGTAGTGGTAGCAATGACAGATGAAAAATCGGCATTAGACCTGAAAACACGTGTTGCGGATACTCCTGTAAAGGTTCTTGGCGGAATAGAGGGGGCTTGTGAATGTGCCTCTTTGGATGATGTGGAAAGCGTGGTTACCGCGATTGTCGGAATCGCAGGGCTAAAGCCTACAATGAGTGCGATTGCCGCAAAAAAACGTATAGCATTAGCAAATAAGGAAACTTTGGTTACGGCGGGGCATATTGTAATGGATGCAGCAAAGAAGAACGGCTGTGAAATTATTCCCGTTGACAGCGAACATAGTGCAATATTTCAGTCAATATCCAATCAAAGGAAATACTTAAAGAGAATTATAATCACAGCTTCCGGAGGTCCTTTTTTTGGTAAAACACGCAATGAATTAGAAAATATTACTCCGCAAATGGCACTTAAACACCCGAATTGGAGTATGGGGGCAAAGATAACAACAGATAGTGCAACCCTTGTTAATAAAGGTCTTGAAATTATCGAAGCAATGCATCTTTTCGGGCTTTCTGTAGAGGATATACAGCCAATTGTGCACAGAGAGAGCATTATACATTCCATGGTTGAATTTTGTGATGGGAGCGTAATTGCACAGATGGGCGTTCCCGATATGAAACTGCCCATAAGCTATGCGCTGTCGTATCCTGAAAGAACAGCGCCCGTGTGTGAAGCTCTTGACCTTGTCAGTGTTAACAAGCTTACATTTTATGATATAGATAATAATACCTTTCCTTCGGTTGTGCTGGCAAAAAAAGCGGCACAAGCAGGAGGGACTATGTGTGCCGTTTACAATGGGGCAAATGAAGCTGCGGTAGAACTTTTTCTTAATGAAAAATGCAAATTTCTTGATATTACCGATTTAATTGCAAAAGCTATGGATGTGTGTCCTCTTATACCAAATCCGTCGCTTGAAGATATTTATATGGCAGATGAGCTTGCCAGAAAAATTGTAAAGGAATGTTGTTGATTGTCAATTTTAATTACTATAATAGGTTTTGGCATAATGGTTTTTTTACATGAACTCGGCCATTTTTTGACAGCAAAGAGCTTTGGTGTGCTTGTTCATGAATTTGCAATCGGAATGGGTCCGAAGATTTTTTCCTTTGGTAAAGGGGAAACAAAATATTCCCTCAGGCTTTTACCCCTTGGAGGCTATGTTAAACTGGAGGGAGAGAATGATACGGAGGAGAACACAAATCCCCGTTCCTTTTCGAATCTTCACCCTTTCAAGCGGATTATTGTACTTGTTTCGGGTGCACTTATGAATATTTTATTGGGTATACTTATTTTTACCGTAATAAATCTAAAAGTAGGCATTCAACCAACGGTAGTAGGCGGTATTCCTGAAGAATTCCCTGCAAATAAGGAAATATTTGCTGTAGGAGATGAAATTACCGAGCTTAACGGCACAAATGTTCATACCATGGATGATGTATCGCTTTTTATGAGCCGTAACGCTTCAAAAACAATAGATATAACAGTAGAAAGAAACGACAATGAGTTTACCATAGAAGATTTTAAATTACATGAAACTCAAAACGGTTATAAACTCGGTGTAGTTTTCAACCCAAAAAGTGCAGGTATTTTAGAGAGCGTGGAATTTGCTTTTTACGATACTGTTAATGTTACAAAAGCAGTGTATTTTGCCGTAGGGGATTTAATTACAGGAAAAGAAGATATTAATAATTTATCAGGACCTGTAGAAATTGTAGGGGCCGTCGGGCAGGTAACCGAGCAGACGCAGGGCGAAACGAGGTTAATAATGATATTACTTCTCTTTGCTATGATAAGCGTAAACCTTGGTATATTCAACTTACTGCCTTTTCCCGCGCTTGATGGCGGAAGTATTATTTTTGCACTGTATGAACTAATTACAAGAAGAAAAGTTAAAAGTGAAATTGTCGGTTATGCAAGCGTAATCGGATTTGTTCTATTGATGGTGCTTGCTTTGTATGTAACCGTTGGAGATATTTTAGCACTATAAAGATGATTTCGAAAGGATGTTAAGAATGAGCAGAGCTTTAGCCAGGGAGGATGCATTTAAACTTGTTTTTGAAATGGCAGTTACTAATGTTTCGGCAGATGAAGCCGTAAATTATTTGTTTGAAACTGTTGATAAAAAGAATGAGATGTGGGCGCAGGATTTTATAAATGCCTCAAACAGAGCATATATTAAAAACCTTGTGAAGGGCATCGAAGAAAAAGAGAATGAATTAAATGCCCTTATTATGCCTACTTTAAAGGATTGGACCATTACGCGTATTGCAAAAGTTAATTTGGCTATTTTGCAGCTTGCGGTTTATGAAATCTACTACATCGAAGATATACCGAACAAGGTTTCTGTAAATGAAGCAATAACGCTTGCAAAGAAATATGCAGGTAAGGAATCTGCATCATTTATAAACGGCGTATTGGGAACACTCCTTGACAACATAGAGAAAAATTAAAGGGGACAAATTAAGTATGAATGATGGACGCAGAATTGCTACCGTTACTCAAATTAATAACTACATAAAGGCTGTCTTGGATAAAGTCCCTGTTCTTCAAAGCATATGGATAAAAGGAGAGATAAGTAATTGTAAAATTCATTCTTCAGGGCATATTTATTTAACTCTTAAGGATGAAGGGGCTGTTTTAAAAGCAGTAATGTTCAGAAACAGTGCCGCTTTACTTAATTTTAAGCCTGTCGACGGTACAAAGGTGCTTGCACGCGGAAGAATAAGCGTGTATGAAGCGGGCGGTCAATACCAGATGTATATTGAAGAAATGGAGCAGGAGGGAAAAGGTGACCTTTATGCACGCTTTGAAGCTTTGAAAAAGAAGCTTTTGCAGGAGGGGCTCTTTGACGAGGAGAAAAAGAAAAAGATTCCCAGATTCCCCGAAACAATCGGCATTGTAACAAGCCCTACAGGTGCCGCCATAAGGGATATGATTAATGTTCTGAGACGACGCTTTCCCATGGTTAAGGTTATTATTTACCCGTGCCTTGTCCAAGGTGAAAATGCGGCACAAAGTATTGTAAATGGTATTGAGTACTTTAATTCCAAGCGTAAACCCGATGTTATAATTGCAGGCAGGGGCGGAGGCTCCATTGAGGATTTATGGGCGTTTAACGAGGAAATAACCGCCCGTGCAATTGCTGCATCGGATATCCCGGTAATATCTGCGGTTGGTCATGAGGTTGACTTTACGATTAGTGATTTTGTTGCAGATTTACGTGCCCCCACGCCATCAGCGGCGGCTGAATTAGCCGTCCCCGATATTTTTGAGATTCAAAATTTTCTGAATTCATCTCACAGCCGTATGGCATCCCTGCTTAAAAATAAATTATCCATGCAAGCAAGGGGGCTTGAATTATTATCAAAAAGAAGCGGTATTGTAAACTTTCCGAGAAGAATTACCGAAAAAGAACAAACAATTGATGCATGGTATGAACGCATTATGATTTCATATAAGAATAGGGTTGAGCTTAATGAAAAAAAGTTTTCCGCATTATGTGGCAAGCTTTCGGCACTCAGTCCTCTTGCCGTTTTTGAAAGAGGATACTGCGCCGCACAGAAAGACGGAAAACTGCTTAACAGTATAAAAAATATCGCTATCGGTGATACGCTTACCGTAAAATTAACTGACGGTGAACTTGATTGTAACGTCACCGGGAGGAGGAGCAAAGAATGAAATTTGAAGAAGCAATGAAAGAGCTTGAGGAAACCGTAAAACAGCTTGAAAGCGGTGAAACGAGCCTTGAAGACTCCATGGCACTTTTTGAAAAAGGAGTTTCTTTAACAAGAACATGCCAAAAACTATTAAACGAAGCACAGCTTAAAGTAACAAAACTGATTGCGGAAAACGACAGTGAAGTTGAATTTGATACGGAGAACATATGATGAATTTTAATAGGCAGTATGAAACATATCTGAATAGTGTTAACTCTTATCTTCATACCTTACTTGACTTTGGACAGGGAGAAATATATGATGCTATGCGTTATAGCCTGTATGCAGGCGGAAAACGCATCAGACCTATTTTGTCATTGGCAGTTTCCGATTCTCTAAACGGGAATTTTGATGCAGCTCTTTGCTACGGAAGTGCAATCGAAATGATTCATACCTATTCATTGATTCACGATGACCTTCCTTGTATGGATAATGATGATTTAAGACGCGGCAAACCTACTAATCATATTGTATTTGGTGAGAATATGGCGGTTCTGGCAGGTGATGCACTGCTTAATTTTGCTTGTGAAAGTGTAATTAGTTCAAATTCAGGAACCGACAAGATGAAAATTTCCGCAATAAAAGAAATTTTCGAAGCATCGGGAAGCCTTGGAATGATAGGCGGTCAGGTGCTTGACATACGTTCCGAGAACAAAACAATTACGGAAGACGAGCTTAAAATCCTTCATAAAAAAAAGACGGGTGCACTTATTAAAGCAGCCTCACGTGTAGGTGTAATTTCTGCCGGAGAGAATATTAATTTATTTGATGAGTATGCAGAGGCTGTTGGTCTTGCTTTTCAGATAAGAGATGACATTCTTGACGTAGAAGGGAATGTTAAAACCTTTGGCAAACCAATTCTTAGCGATGAGAAAAACAATAAAACTACCTATGTTTCCCTTTACGGCATTGACGGTGCAAAACAAAAATTGGCACAGGAAACCGAAAAAGCATTGGAATCAATAAGCTTTTTAGGCGGCAGGGGGGAATTTTTGAGGGAATTTGCACTTTATTTATTAAACAGAGAGAACTAAAAAGGAGCATATCATGTTCGAGAAGTTAGCATTTATTGAAGAAAAATATGAGGAGCTTTCGCAAAAAATCAGTGACCCTGAAATAATTGCAGATCAGAACCAATGGAGAAAGCTTTGCAAGGAAAGCTCTGACATAACTCCGATTGTGGAGAAATATCGCGAATATAAGGATGCAGTAAAAGCCATTGATGAAGCAAAAGAAATGCTTCGGGATAATCCCGAAAAAGATTTTGAAGAAATGCTTCTTTCCGAAATTGAGGAAAACAATGAAAAAATTTCCGAAATTGAGGAAGAATTAAAGATACTCCTTCTTCCCAAGGATCCAAATGATGAAAAGAACGTAATTGTAGAAATCCGCGGCGGAACAGGAGGAGATGAGGCGGCACTTTTTGCAGGCTCACTTTTCAGAATGTACAGTATGTATGCTGAAAATAAAAACTGGAAAATTGATATTATGAACTCAAATGCAACCGAGCTGGGAGGTTACAAGGAAATCACCTTTACAGTCGAGGGGCAGGGGGCTTACAGCCGTTTAAAATATGAAAGCGGTGTTCACCGAGTACAGCGTGTTCCCGAAACAGAATCGGGAGGTCGTATTCATACCAGTGCCGCAACTGTGGCTGTTTTGCCCGAAGTTGAAGAAGTTGAGCTTGATATAAATCCAAATGACCTGCGAATAGACGTGTTTCGTGCAGGTGGCCCTGGAGGTCAGTGCGTTAACACCACCGATAGTGCCGTAAGAATTACCCATATACCTACGGGGTTGGTTGTTTCGTGCCAGGATGAAAAAAGTCAGCACAAAAATAAGGATAAGGCTTTGAAAGTGCTTAGAAGCCGACTTTATGAACATATGGAAGCACAGAGAAATGATGCAATCAGTAAAGAGAGAAAAAGCCAAGTGGGAAGTGGGGACAGAAGCGAAAGAATCAGAACATATAACTTCCCCCAGGGAAGAGTGAGTGATCACAGAATCAATCTCACTTTATATAAAATTGAGTCTATAATGAATGGTGAAATTGATGAAATTATTGATGCTTTAATCACTCATTTTCAAAGTGAACGTCTGAAAAATTAGGAGGAATAAAAATGGAAGGTCATCGCGGAAGTGTTAAGTTAACAAAAATTATTAAAGAGTTCCACCTGGAAGTTGTTTTTGCACCGGAAAATTTAGATGACATTACGCTTAAAAGCAGTGATGTTCACAGACCGGGAATACAATTAAGCGAGGGATATTTTGATTATTTCGATAATGAACGTATTCAGATTCTCGGAAAAGTTGAACACTTCTATATGATGAAGAAGTCTTCCGAGGAGAGAGAAGCTGCCTATGAAAATCTTATGTCAAAGGGGATTCCTGCTGCAGTTGTTACCCGTGGCTTAGATGTGCCGTCAGAGCTTCTTGCGGCTGCAAAGAAGTTTAATGTACCGCTGATGAGAACTGATGAAAGCACTTCTTCGTTTATGGCGGCATTGATTGCCTCTTTGAATCTTTCGCTGGCTCCCTCAATCACCCGTCACGGTGTACTTGTGGAGGTGTACGGCGAGGGTGTACTCCTTTTAGGAGAAAGCGGTGTAGGAAAAAGCGAAACTGCTGTTGAGCTTATAAAAAGGGGGCACCGTCTGGTTGCCGATGATGCAGTTGATATCAGAAGGGTTTCGGCAAAGACTTTGGTCGGAAGTTCTCCTGAAATAATTCGCCATTTTATTGAATTAAGAGGCATAGGAATAATTGACGTTAAGAAAATTTTCGGTATGGGTGCCGTAAAAAATACAGAGAATATAAATCTTGTTATCAATCTTGAAATATGGCAGCAGGGAAAAACTTATGAAAGACTTGGACTTGATACCCAGGTGACCAATATCCTCGGAATTAATGTTCCCAGTCTTACAGTCCCGGTAAGGCCGGGCAGAAACCTTGCGGTTATAATTGAGATTGCCGCAATGAATCATCGTCAGCGTAACATGGGCTATAATGCCGCTGAGGAGCTGAACGAGAGATTGATAAAACAAATGCAGGGTAAGGATATGTCCAGCGATGATTTATTCTGATATTCGAAAGGAACACTGATATGATTGACAAGCTTTTGGAATTAATAGATAATGACATTGTAAAAAAGGATGTACCTATGTGTCAGCTTACTACCTTCCGGACAGGAGGCAATGCGAAGATAGTTCTGTTTCCGAGAAGTGTAAGTGAAATAAAAGAAATTGTAAAGTTCTTCTTTGATGCAAAGATTAAATACTACGTACTTGGAAACGGAAGCAATCTTTTGGTAAGCGATGATGGAATAAACGACCCTGTAATTTGCCTCGGAAAGAATTTTTCGGCAGTAGAGCTTTTTGAAGATTGTATCACTGCACGTGCAGGTGCATTTCTATCTTCAATAGCAAAAAAAGCGGCGGACGCTTCTTTGACTGGATTTGAATTTGCGGCAGGTATTCCCGGAACACTTGGCGGTGCCCTGATTATGAATGCAGGTGCTTACGGCGGGGAAATGAAGGATGTGGTGGAAGCGGTAAGCTTTATTGACCCCTGCGGAGAGGAGCACATAATAACAGGCGATGAAATGGAGTTTTCTTACAGAAGCAGTGTTCTTTCAAATATGGACTGCATAATTACAGGGGCCACGATTAAGCTCAAAAAGGGAGATATAAAAGAAATTGAGGCAAGAATGAGTGAGCTTAATGCAAAAAGGAGAGAAAAACAACCGCTTGAATTTCCGAGTGCGGGCAGCACGTTTAAGCGTCCTGCAGGATACTTTGCAGGAGCATTGATAGAGGAAGCGGGTCTTAAAGGAAGGCGCGTTGGCGGTGCGCAAGTCAGCGAAAAGCACGCAGGTTTTATAATCAATACTGGCAGTGCTAAAACATCTGATATTTGCGAGCTCATAAATATCGTTAAGGAAGAAGTTTATAAAAAGCACAATGTTGTTTTGGAAACCGAAGTCAAGTTTTGGGGCTAAGCTAAAGGGGTGAATGTTTTGAGATTTGTCATTATTACAGGAATGAGCGGTGCAGGAAAAACACAGGTAATGCATTCTTTAGAGGATATGGGATATTACTGTATTGATAATATGCCCGTTGCATTTTTGCTTCCATTTGCAAAGATGTGTAATGAACAAAGTGAAAAATTTGAGAACGTGGCTGTGGTTGTTGATATCCGCGGCGGTGATGCCTTGCTTGAAATAGATACAGCGTTAGAATCTTTTGTAGAGAATAACATAAATTACGAGATTCTTTTCCTTGAAGCTAACGAAAGTGTAATTGTGAAAAGATATAAAGAAACAAGAAGAAAACATCCGCTTTCCCCTGAGGGAAGTATTGAAGAGGGGATACTTCTTGAACGAGATAAGCTTTCTTTTCTCCGCGGACATGCAACCCATATAATTGACACGTCTCCGCTTCTTACAAGAGAACTTAAGCAAATGATTCGCGATATTTTCGGAAATGAAGAAAATAGTGACTATTTTATGGTACAGGTTCAATCTTTCGGGTTTAAGTATGGTATTCCGAGAGATGCTGACTTGGTTTTTGATGTGCGTTTTTTACCGAACCCTTTTTATGTTCCTGAGCTTAAAGCTCATAACGGAACTGAAAAGGAAGTTTCAGATTTTGTTATGAATTATAAACAAACGCAGGAATTTTTGACAAAGCTTGAAGATATGCTTAAAATGCTCATTCCGCATTATGTTGAAGAAGGAAAAACTGAACTTGTTATAGGAATCGGTTGTACGGGCGGAAAGCACAGAAGCGTTACCATAGCTGAGAAAACGTCAGAATTTTTGAAGAGATGTAATGTAAAGACTGTTGTAAGACACAGGGATATTCAAAGGGATTGAGTTTTATGAGCCGTAAGACATTTTCGCAAGAAGTGAAAGATGAATTATGCGAAGTTAAGGTAAATGAAAGCGAAGCAGTAGCAGAGCTTGCAGCTATGATTCTTTTCGGGGAAAACGCCGAGGATGAAAAGATGTGTTTTAAAACCGATAAAGCAAATACTGCCGCTCGCATACAATATATAATAAAGCGGGCTACGGCTTTGGAAGTAGCAATTGATGTTATAAAAGGCAAAAAAAATTATTCGGTAGAAATAAACAAGACCATCGCAGAGAAGTCAGGCGTTTTCTTTACTGATGAGGGCGAGATTGAATTTGATGAGGATGTCTGCGAGGAGGATAGCTCAAAAAGAGCTTTTTTAAGGGGCGCTTTTGTAATCAGCGGCACTATCACTGATCCTCTCAAGGGCTATTCTTGCGAACTTATTACCTATAATGAAAATATGTCATACCTTGCTGCTGAATTGCTTGAAAATTTTAATATTAAGGCAAACACGGTTAAAAGAAATAACTATTTTGTCACTTATTTAAAGGACAAAGAATCAGTTAGTGATTTTCTAAATATTGTCGGTGCACATAAGCTTATGATGGAGCTGATGATGACCCAAATAGAAAAGGATATTAACAATCGTAATAATCGTGCATCAAACTGTAAGGCAGCAAATCTTGACAAGGCAATAACCGCATCGGCAAACCAGTGCAGTGCAATATTAAAATTACAAAAACTCCCTATCTGGGACACAATTGATGAAGAAACAAAACAGCTTGCACAGCTAAGACTTGAATTTTTTGATCTTCCTTTAGCGGGAATAGGCGAAAAAATGTCGCCGAAAATGACAAAAAGCAGCGTTAATCGCAGATTAAATAAGCTTATGGAATTGGCAAATACTAAATAGCCATTGGAGGATATCATATGTTTACGCATTTACACGTACATAGTGAATATAGCTTATTGGACGGAATGAGCAGAATTAAGGAATTACCTAAGCGAGCAAAGGAGCTTGGGCAAACTTCGATTGCACTTACAGACCACGGAGTTATGTATGGTGTCGTTGATTTTTACAAGGCGTGTGTAGCGGAGGGAATAAAACCTATCATAGGTTGTGAGGTATATACAACAAAAGACCGTCTTGATAAAAGCGGAGGCAGGGGAGAAAACGAAACAAATCATCTGCTCTTACTATGCACAAGCACAGAGGGATACAACAACCTGATTCAGATTGTTTCTGCGGGATTTGTAGACGGTTTTTACTACAAACCGCGAGTTGACATGGAAATTTTGAAAAAGTATAAGGGCGGATTAATCGCTCTTTCCGCATGCTTGGCAGGAGAGATTCCCAAAGCGCTGCTGAATGGAGAATATGACCGTGCCAAAGAGGTTGTTTTAGAATACAAGGAGCTTTTTGACGAATTTTATCTGGAAATCCAGGATCACGGAATCGAAGAACAAAAAAAGGTAAATCCACTTATTGTTAAGCTTGCAAAAGAAACGAATACACCCCTTGTTGCAACAAATGATGTTCATTATATAGAGCAAAAGGATGCAAAGTTTCAAGATGTTCTTCTTTGCATACAAACAGGGAAAACGCTGGACGAAGAAAACCGTATGCGTTTTGAAACCGAGGAGTTTTATTTAAAAAGCGAAGATGAAATGCGTGAGCTTTTTAAATACGCTCCGGAAGCAATCGATAACAGCGGTATAATAGCTGAGAAATGTAATTTTGAATTTAAATTTGGCGAAAGGCATCTTCCGTCCTACGCTGTCCCTGACGGAATGGAACCTTACGAATATCTTAAGAGTCTGTGCCTTAAAGGTATGGAAATGAGGTATGGTAATCCGGGAAGCGAGCTTTTTGAAAGGCTCAACTATGAGCTTGATGTAATTTCCCAAATGGGTTTTGTAGATTATTTCCTGATTGTTTGGGATTTCATTAACTACGCAAAAAGCAATTCGATTCCTGTTGGGCCGGGCAGAGGAAGTGCCGCGGGAAGCATCGTATCATATGCTTTGGGTATAACTGATATAGAGCCGACAAAATACAACCTCATTTTTGAAAGATTTTTAAATCCCGAAAGGGTAAGTATGCCTGATATAGATATTGACTTTTGCCCTAAACGAAGGGGAGAGGTTATAAATTATGTTATACAAAAATATGGTGCTGACAATGTAAGCCAGATTGGAACTTTCGGAACTATGAAAGCAAGAGGGGCGATCAGGGACTGCGGAAGAGTGCTTGGCATGCCCTACGGAGACGTTGATGCAGTTGCAAAAATGGTTCCCATGGATTTAGGTATGACTATAGAGCTTGCCCTGGAAAACCCAAAATTAAAGCAAGCGTACGAATCCTCAAATGAAATCAAGAACCTGATTGACACGGCAAAAGCAGTGGAGGGACTTCCCAGAAACATAGGAACACATGCAGCAGGCGTTGTTATTGCAGGAAATAAGGTGTCAAGCTATGTACCTATACAGAGAAGCGAAGATATTATTTCGACGCAGTATACAAAAGATACAGTCGAAGAACTTGGGCTCCTTAAGATGGACTTCCTCGGACTTAGAAATCTTACGGTAATCGAAGATACCATCAGTATCGCAAAATCAATGGGGATTGATATCGATATTAATAATATTGACTATAATGTTCCCGAGGTTTATCAAATGATTTCAGAAGGGGACACGGACGGGGTATTCCAGCTTGAAAGCGGCGGTATGCGAGCGTTTATGAAACGCCTTGAGCCAAGAAATATCGAAGACATAACGGCGGGTATCGCACTTTACCGACCCGGCCCCATGGACTTCATACCCGCATATATCAAAAATAAAATGAATCCTGAAAACATCACATATAAACACCCTCTTTTAAAGGAAATTCTTGAAATGACATATGGGTGTATAGTATACCAGGAGCAGGTTATGCAAATAGTACGTACCCTTGCCGGCTTTTCAATGGGGCGTGCTGATGAAGTACGCAGAGCTATGAGCAAAAAGAAAGCAAAGGAGATGCAGAAAGCCCGTCAGAGCTTCATATACGGAGAAGATAATGAGGACGGAAGCGTGCGTTATATGGGCTGTGTACGTAACGGAATAGATGAACAAACCGCTCAAAAAATATGGGACGATATGGACGCCTTTGCTCAATATGCATTCAATAAAAGTCATGCGGCGGCATATTCGTTTGTAACATATCAGACAGCCTACCTTAAATGTCTTTACCCTGCTCAGTTTATGGCATCGCTTATTTCCAGTGTTATGGATAATGCAAATAAAGTTGCTTCATACATAAATAATTGCACTCAAAAAGGCATAAAGATTCTGCCTCCGGATATAAATAAAAGTATGGCTGACTTTTCCGTTGAAGATAATAATATCAGGTTCGGGCTTACCACCATAAAAAATGTTGGTGATGCCTTTGTACGAAAATGCGTTAAGAACAGAGAAACTAACGGTAAATTTAAAAGTGTACGCGATTTTGTATCCCGAATGATCAACGACCTTAACAAGAGAAGCGTTGAATGTCTTATTAAGAGTGGTGCGTTTGATTCACTTGCAGGAAGCAGGGCTCAGAAGCTCGAAATATTTGATGAAATCATTGATTCGGAAGCAAGGGCGGGAAAAAACAATATAGAAGGACAGTTCTCCTTCTTTGCTGATGAAAGCAGTAAGGATGATGTTTTCCCGGAGAATGTTCATGAATATTCCAAGAGAGAACTTTTAAACATGGAAAAAGAAGTTGCCGGTATTTATCTTTCCGGCCACCCTCTTGATGATTACCGTGAAGATTTAGAAAAAATGAACTATCCTCACATTTCCGAAATTATTGATGAGCCACATAGCTCCGGTTACTTTGATGGAAGTGAAGTTTCCCTTGTAGGCATCATATCTGTACGTCGTGAAAAGCTTACACGTTCAAATACAAACATGGCGTTTATTACGCTTGAGGATTTTACGGGAAGCATTGAAACAATTGTGTTTCCAAAAGTATTGACCCGACTGGATTCGATTCTTATTGAAAATTCAATCGTACTGCTTCGCGGCAGACTTGACATCAAAGAAGACGAAGGTGTAAAGCTTATAGTAGATTCTGCTACTCCATTCACAGGTGCATCAGATTCCCTTGTAATCAGCCTTAGTGATGAAATGCTTTTGAAACTTGAGCAGTTAAAACCAATTCTTCAGAAGTATCCGGGAAGCACCCCTGTTGCAATTGAGAGCAGTTACGGTTTAATTAGCCTTAACGGAGTTTATGTTAATGCCGTAGATGAGCTCAGGGAAAAACTTAATTCATTATTTTCTGAGAGAATAGTGAAATAATTGCTTGCAAAAAGCAAAAAAATGGTGTATTATATCTAAGATGTAATTAGCTGAAAGAGAGTAATCTGAAAGGAAATATTCTTATGTGGACTACAGTTTATATGACTCAGAGTATTGAAAATGCCAGAGTTGTTCGCGAAAAAATCGAAAAGAATGACATTATTGTGATGTTCCGCTTGATACGTCCCACAGATAACATCGGGGAGGATTGCTTTGAAATTCTTGTTCCCGATGCAGAATTAAAAGATGCATTGGATATTATCATTGACTGATTCAAAATTACAAAAACGCCTATTATAGGGCGTTTTTGTGATTTTAAGTGTATGATTAAGGTATTAAGACAAATGCTTTGATTATACACTTGAAATCATTGTTTATATTTGGTATAATAAATCTCAAAGAAGGTGACTTAATGAATATAACAGTAGTTGGTTGCGGAAAAATCGGACAAAAAATTATCGAAAGATTATGCTCGGAAAATGAATATAATATAACAGTAGTGGATTTAAGACATCACATTGTTGATGCGGTTGTCAATAAATATGATGTGCTGGGAGTTGTCGGTGACTGTATAAATGCCGAGATACTTGAGGAAGCAGATGTCAGAAATTCTGACATACTTATTGCGGCAACAGGTAGCGATGAAATAAACTTTACAACTTGTCTTCTGGCAAAAAAATTAGGCAACTGTCAGACTATTGCAAGAATAAGAAAACCGGAATACAGAAAAACCATAAATCTCTTTAAAGATGATTTGGGGCTTGAGATGGTTATTAACGCCAATATGTCAGCAGCAAATGAGATGGCTCGTATTCTGAAATTTCCAAGTGCTATTCAAATAGACACTTTTGCAAAGGGAAGGGTTGAAATTTTAAAATTCAGAATTCCCGAAGATTCACTCTTGTGCGACTTAAGACTTGCCGAATTTGGAAGCAAACTCTCGTGCGATGTGCTTATATGCGGTGTTGAAAGGGGCGAAGAAGCCTTTATTCCCGGAGGTGACTTTGTCTTAAAACAAGGTGATGTTGTCAGTGTAGTAGGAACTTTCAGTAACTATTCTGCCTTTTTTAGGAAGATTGGGATTAAAACCGGCAGAATTAAAGATGTAATCATTATAGGCGGAGGATATACAGGCTATTATCTTGCCGATAAGCTTATTAGCTTTGGAATAAAGGTTAAAATTATAGAAAAGGATTTCGCAAGATGCGAAAAATTATCTATTCTTTTACCTAAAGCCACTATAATTAACGGAGACGGAACCGATAATGCCTTGCTTGTGGAGGAAGGCATTGAAACCGCCGATGCTGTTGTTGCATTAACAAATATCGATGAAGAAAATATTTTGCTTTCACTTTTTGCAAGGAGCAAAACAAAAGGAAAGTTGATAACGAAAATCAACAGAATTGATTATGATGAAGTCATAAAAAAGTTAGAACTGGATTCAATTATTTACCCGAGAAATATCACTGCAGAAAACATTCTGCGTTTTGTAAGGGCGAAAAACAACTCCCTGGGGAGCAGTAATGTAGAAACGATACATTTTATTTTGGATGGCAAAGCGGAGGCTCTTGAATTTAATATCGGTGAAAATTGTCCGCTTGTGGGAACACCCCTTTTTAACCTGAGAATTAAGAACAATATTCTTATTGCCTCAATTAATCGAAAGGGGAAAATCATTACTCCCAAAGGCCAGGATATAATAGAAGCAGGGGATACAGTGATTGTTGTTACTACAAATAAAGGCTTAAAAGATATTAAGGATATTCTGGAAGGTTAAATTATGAATATAAAACGTGTGTTTCATACTTTAGGCGTAGTATTATGTTGTGAGGCTTTTTTAATGATTTTGCCTCTTGTATGCGCCTTTATATACGGAGAAAAGGAGTATACTTCTTTTCTCATATCTATACTTCTGTGTCTTTTTGCGGGATTGTTACTTGTAGCGTTGAAGTCAAAAAACAGGAGCATATATTCAAAAGAGGGCTTTATCATTGTGGCACTCAGTTGGATTGTGCTTAGTTTATTCGGATGTATTCCATTTGTAATATCGGGGTATATACCAAACTTTGTGCATGCTTTTTTTGAAACCGTGTCAGGGTTTACAACGACGGGTGCGTCAATAATAAGCGATGTCGAAGCACTTCCAAAAAGTTTGCTTTTCTGGCGTAGTTTTACACATTGGATAGGCGGTATGGGAGTTCTTGTGTTCCTTGTTGCGCTTTTGCCTCTGTCAGGAGGGAGTAATTTATACTTGATGAAGGCTGAAAGTACAGGACCATCCGTAAGTAAGCTTGTACCAAAAGTTAAATCCAGTGCTAAAATTTTGTACGGTATCTATATTGGTCTCAGTGTAATTATGTTGATTCTTCTTTTGCTTGGAGGTATGTCCTTTTTTGATGCCTTGACACATATGTTTGGCACAGCAGGTACGGGCGGCTTTGGAATTATGAACGACAGTATCGGAGGATATTCTCCATATTTGCAGAACGTGATTACAATTTTTATGATATTATTTGGTATTGATTTTTCTGTCTACTATATAATTCTGTTAAGAAAATTCAAGCTTTTGCTTCAGTCAAGTGAAGTAAAAACTTATTTGGAAATATTGGCAGTTTCAACTCTTATAATATGTATTAACTGCGTAGATTTATTTGAAAACATTTGGGTTTCATTAAGACATAGTGCATTTCAGGTTTCCTCCATTATGACAACTACGGGATTTTCTACATGTGACTTTGATAAGTGGCCTGAGTTTTCCAAATCAATACTCGTACTCTTGATGTTTATCGGAGCTTGTGCAGGCAGTACGGGCGGCGGAATCAAGGTTTCGAGAATAATGATTTTCCTTAAAAGTATTGCCAAAGAGGTTGCTATTGCCGCTCATCCTAAACTCACAAAAAAAATTCAAATGGGCGGAAAAAATATAGAACATGAAACTGTACGAAGTGTAAATGTGTTTATGGCAGCTTATCTTTCGATTTTTGTTGTTTCAATTTTGCTTATAAGCTTTGATAATTTTGATTTTACTACGAATTTTACGTCAGTGGTTGCAACGCTTAACAACATAGGACCCGGCCTTGCTAAAGTAGGTCCAACATCTAACTTTTCGGGATTCTCGGATTTTTCGCTTTTAGTATTATCGTTTGATATGCTGGTTGGCCGTTTGGAAGTATTTCCGATGTTGGTGCTGTTCTCAAAATATACTTGGAAGAAATAATAAATTATAAAGGATGTAGCAGGCTACATCCTTTATAATTTTGTTTCACGAACTGTTTTTCTGATTGGAAAAACTGCGGCAGGGGAGACGGACAGCTCGTCTATACCCATCTCAAGAAACTTTTTAGTTAGTGCTGTATCTGAGGCTAATTCTCCGCATATTCCAACCCATATACCGGCCTTGTGTCCGTTTTCTATTGTTAGTCTTATCATCCTCATAACTGCTTCGTGGTGTGGATTAAAGAAATCGTCCACATCCTCATTTTGTCTGTCTATTGCAAGAGTATATTGAGACAAATCATTTGTCCCAATGCTGAAGAACGAAACTTCTTTCGCTAACAAGTCAGAAATCATAACAGATGCAGGTGTTTCAATCATAATTCCCTGCTCCGGTATTGAATATGGGATGTTACTCGTTTTAAGTTCCTCGGCGGCTTCCTTTACAACATCCTTAATTTGTTTTATTTCATCAACAGAAGTAATCATAGGATACATAATCGAAAGATTACCATATACAGAGGCACGCATCAATGCACGAAGCTGTGTCTTAAATATATGGGGATGCTTTAAACAGAGCCTTATTGCGCGCAAACCCATCGCAGGGTTTTCTTCGTGTTTTAAACCAAAGTAGTCTACTTTTTTATCCGCACCGATATCCAGTGTCCTTATAATTACTTTTTTTCCACCCATTGTTTCTACTGCGTTTTTGTATATAGCAAATTGTTCTTCCTCCGAAGGAAATGTGTTTTTTTCGAGAAAAATAAACTCACTTCGAAACAAACCGATACCCTCAGCATCATTATCAATTACATTTGCAATGTCTTTTATATTTCCTATATTAGCGTATAGATTAATTCTTTTTCCATCAATTGTAACAGTTTCTTTTCCTTTATAAAACTTTAAAAGATTATGTTTTGCGACATCCTCGTCAGCTTTTTGTTGCATTTTCTTTAAGAAGCTCTCATCAGGATCTACATAGACGGTCCCGCTGTAACCGTCTACTATTGCAATTTTCCCGTCAGAATGACCGTTTGAACAAAGATCAATACCTATAATAGCAGGAATATTCATCATTCTTGCAAGTATTGCTGTATGGGAATTAAGCGAACCTTTAGCTGTAACAAAGGCTAATATCTTACTTTTATCCAATTGGAGTGTTTCGCTTGGAGAAAAATCCTCAGAAACCATAATTAAATTACTGTCATTTTCATCTGATTTAAAAGAAACTCCGCTTAAAATATTAATTAAACGTTCAGATATGTCCTTGACATCTGCCGCCCGTTCTTTCATATAAGAATCCTCCATGGATGAAAACATGGCGACAAAGCTTTCACAGCATAAGGAAACGGCATATTCTGCATTATAGTGTTGGTTTTTTATCATATTTTCTATGGAATCCGAAAAGTCAGCATCTTCAAGCATCATTGCATGAATTTCAAAAATAGCGGCACTTTCACTTCCGACTTTTTCTATTGCCTGCATTCTCAGTCCGGAAAGCTGATTAATAGCCTTGGATTTAGCCTCTAAATATCTGGAAAATTCTTTGTCGGTATCTTTAACGTGATAACATTTAATTATTGAATCTGCCTTCTTCCAGATTTTGATCTTTCCGATTGCAATTCCTCCATAAACACTCTTGCCCTGATAAATAAGCATATAAATCTCCTTACATATTATTTTTTAGAAATTTCTCTAAATTTTCCGCAGCCAAGTCCTCATCATTACCGCTTACCGTTATTTGTAAATTATCTGTTTTTTTTGCAGCAAGCCCCATAATAGAAAAAATTTTCTTTGCATCTGCCGTTTTATCACTAAGTTTAATTGTAATTTGTGAATTATATTTATTTGCTTCTTTTACCAGTAATCCTGCAGGTCTGGCGTGTATTCCATCAGGGTCATTTACAGTAAAGATAAATTCTTTCATCAAAACCAATCCTTTCAAAATATGTCTTTTTGATTATCTTAGTAATTACCGAGAATAAATTTTTTATTCTAAGTTAAAATTCAAATAAAAAAAAGCACAACCTTTTGGTTGTGCTTTTGGCGGAGAGAAAGGGATTCGAACCCTTGAACGGGGTTAACCGTTACACGATTTCCAGTCGTGCGCCTTAGACCAACTCAGCCATCTCTCCGAGTGCCGACCTTGATATTATACACTTAATAATTATAAAAAGCAAGTGTTTTTTTAGAAAATATATATTTTTTTATAATTGTTTTAAATTATAATTCGGAGGATTTATAAATAATGTAATGTATAAATCCTCCGAATTAATTTTCTATTTACTCAACATGTCATTAACTGTATTCCAAGTAAGATTTTCAATTACCATAGAGAAGGTTTCAAATCTTGAATCTGATTCGTTTCCGAGGATTGTCTCTACATAACGAGAATCAGCTTCGATCATTTCCTCCGTATATTCTTCCTCGGGAAGATACAAAACACAATAATGAACATTAACAAATTTCTTTGTGATCGGTTCTATCTTTATCATTATTCCGATTTTTGGAAAATCACTGTATTGATTTTTTCCGCTTGTAATGATAATCATAGAGTGTTTCGCGTTTGAACTGTCATCACCGTTAAAGTATGTCCTCATTGAGTATTCAAGAACAAAATCCCCGAACTCGTTATCTAAAACCGTTTCGAGAGTGGAAAGCAGTTTATCATCGTAAAAATACTTATAGCTGAATTCATACGTTTTAACAGTATGTTTAATTGCGATGCACCATTGGTTTTTTTCCTTTTGCTTCAAACATTCCGTTAAACATTCCTCAAACGATGAGGTTTTATTATCATACAAAACACATTCAAGCGGAGTGTGAGGCTTGTGTCTGAAAATAAACTTTTCAGAGTTTTTGCTCATAAGCTCAAGACATGTATATCTTTTTCTGTACTTGTCGTTAATTGCTTCGCCATAGTGCACAAGTAATTTAAGCACCATTTGTTCAAATTCAGTTTCTCCAATTTGATACAAATAATCGGCCAAAACACAAACAGGTGCAAAACAGCTTTCTACACAATAAACTTTTACAGTTCTGTGCATTTTTCTTTTTAGTTCTTCTCGTGAAACAGCTCCGCCGTTGCGCATAAAGATCAACATCGCCATAACTATATCAATGTCGTGAATAAAAATAGGGGAGCCGTCCTTTAGCTTTCTTTTGAAATTATAATATTTACCGGCATATTCAAAATACTTAAGCGTCTGTTCTTCGTTTTCATCAGTACGCTCCCTCTTTGCTGCATAGTAAAGATACTTTTTGATATTAGAAGCGTAATCACCGGGCTTATCCGTCAGAGCTATTATTTTATAAGCTGACTTATATTGACTCTTGCTGCAATACTTTTCATATAATTCCAAATCAGCAAGAGCATTTTTGATAAACTCCTCGCCCTGTTTTGCGGAGGTTTGCATTAAGTTATGTAAAAACATTCTTGCTGAATTTCTTGTTATTACTGTTTCTTTTCTCTTTTCAGAAAGGAAAGTGCGTCGTTTGTTTGTAAGATTTTTTAGTTTACTGGAATATCCCGGAACCGATGCAAATTGACGTATAATCATATATGTCCAGAAAATATCGCCTTCGTCAAAAGCATTGCAGGCTTCTCTAAAGCGCAACGAGTCCTCTGATTCGAAATCGAAATATGTCTTCATACACATATCTCGGATGGAATACTTTCGCAGGGCATAATTATAGGCTTTAGAAAAATTACGTGAATCGACAGTTTTCAACAGTTCTTCATTCCACAAACGTTTAAATTCTGCTAATACTACATTATCGCCCTTTGCAGGCTTGGTCTTCTTTAAAAAAAACATGGAATCCCTCCTAAGGTGCATACCTTATTTATTATACACAATTATAAAGAGGATTTCAATGTTTTTTTTGAAAATTTCATATATTCATATGTTTTTTGCAATATCATTTTTCAAACGGCGTATAATCCTCTTTTCAAGCCTTGAAATATAGCTCTGGCTTATTCCAAGAAGATCTGCAACCTCTTTTTGAGTCTTTTCAGTCCTTCCGTGCAGTCCGTAACGCATTTCCATAATTTCTTTTTCCCTCTGACATAAATTTTCCATTGCGGAAAGGAGTAATTGTTTTTCGACTTCTTCCTCTAAGTGTCTGTCTACGCAATCATCATCAGTGCCTAAAACATCACCTAAAAGAAGCTCGTTTCCGTCCCAATCAACATTTAATGGCTCATCAAAGGATATTACAACACGTTGAGAATTATTCTTTCTTAAATACATTAGTATTTCGTTTTCTATACAGCGGCTTGCATACGTTGCAAGCTTAATTTTTTTGTCTGCTTTAAATGTATTTATGGCTTTTATTAACCCAATGGTTCCTATAGAAATTAAATCATCGACGCAAATATTTGTATTTTCAAATTTTTTGGCGATATATACCACAAGTCTTAGATTGTGCTCAATCAATTTCTGACGGCTCTCTGAAAGAGACAGGGATTCAATACATTTTTGTTCATCTTCGGGAGTTAGCGGGGGAGGGAGGTAAATACCAACACCTATGTAATGGATATAGTCTTCAAACTTTAATTTCTTAATCAATTTTAAATAATTCAATCTTGTATTCTCTTTAATTATTTCAAACATATTTGATTTTACCCCCAAATTATTGTAAATACGGATTCAATAATGCACCATAACTTCTGTCACAGGTCAGGCTTTTTTCATATATAGCGATAACACATTTTCCCAATGTTCTTATGCCGCACTCATCTCGAAGCTCCGCCTTATCCGGAATAAAGCCCAGCAGCATTCCGTTTTCGTTTCCCAATGATGAAAAGGGAATTAATCTTGCCCGAAGCCCCTTTTCGCCAACCTCGCTGAGGATATGGGTTAAATTGCTGTTGTCAATGCGTTCCAGGGAATTCCTGACATCTGAAGAAAATAAATTTTTTATTGATTTGTATTCCGCAATTATAACAGGTGACATTGTTACAGGATCCATTAAAGAGTTTCCTGTATCGAGCAAAGCTGTTATTTCTGCTGTTCTGTTGTTATATGTAAGATATAACTTTTTTTTAAGGCTCTTTGCAGAAAAGTGCTTCCTTGATATGAAATCAAAAAGACGGACAGCAAAATAAAATGCCATTCCCGAAACAGCAAGTATAGTCCACGGTAAATTAAAGTAGAAAATCCCGTTAGAATATACCGCACCCAACCTTGCTCCTATATCGCTGAAATAAAACACCCCCAAAACACAACCTCCGAATCCGAATGAAACCATGTAAAAGACGATTAGAGCCTTAAAGTACGAGGCAAATGAATAGAAAGTAAATGATGAAGCCAAAATCAGCATTGACACCAATAATTTACACAATGTTGAATACAGGGGAGAGAAGTCAGGAAAGAAAATCAAAATTGCATATATTGAGCCTATTAAGGCCCCAAGCATCATCCTTATTTTGCTATGTTTTAGATTGATAAAAATACAACTCGTTTTCAGCAGCACGTAATTAATGATAAAATTTACGGCAAACAATACATCAATATAAATAACCGGCATATCCATCACCCGATTACAGTATACAACTTATTTCTCGAAAAAAATGTCACAATAAAGACTAAAATAAAAAAATAATTTACACATTTAAAAATCACACCAAATATAAAAAAAGTATTAAAAAAGTTTGACATTTTGATTAAAAAGAGTTACAATAGTAATGAGGTGAAAAATAGTGCTTAGATTTTTTCGAGGAATTACAACCTTTATATTTTTACTTGTTTTTGTGTTAGATGTATCTGCAAGTGAGATAGGTTATGTTACTTGCGATGTTTTAAACGTAAGGCAGTCACCTAATACAAATTGTGGAATTGTTGACCGCATGGCACGTGGAACTGAGTTTGAAATAATTTATACGGATAATGGTTGGTACAATATAAGAATGAATAACGGTATCACAGGATTTGTATCAGCCGCGTATGTTAATAAAAAATCAACGCCGTCAGACTTGTTTTACAACGGTGCAAAAACAGGTGCTGAAATAGCAAAGCTTGCACATAATTACATAGGCAGCAGATATTCTTATGGTTCATCCGGTCCAAATAAATTCGATTGTAGCGGGTTTACAAGTTATCTTTATAAACAGTATGGTTACAGTTTGCCAAGAACTTCCACATCTCAAAGCGAGATTGGGGTACAGGTAGGAAAAGATAGCTTAGTCCCCGGAGATATTTTATGTTTTTCAAACAGGGGTGACCGCAGAGTTAATCACGTCGGAATCTATGTTGGAGACAGTAAATTCATTCATGCTTCCACCAGCGTTCGCGGAGTGGTAATGGATGACTTAAACACAGATTACTACGTACGTAATTATGTCTGCGCAAGAAGAATTCTGTAAAATGATAGTAATTACCATAAAACACTTGACTTTTTCAGAACTTAATGTAAAATATATATATGATATATTAAATTCCTTTTCGGTATTTGAGAAGGAATTTCTTTTCGGAGGATTTTGTGAGAGTAATTTCAGGAAAAATTCGCGGTATGAAGCTTGTTTCTCCAGAGGGAGAGGATACCAGACCTACTCTCGATAGGGTTAAGGAAGCGGTTTTCAGCATGCTTCTTCCGCATATTAATGAATCTTTGGTTCTTGATTTGTTTGCAGGCTCCGGAGCAATGGGAATAGAGGCTTTAAGCCGAGGTGCAAAAAAATCGGTCTTTGTTGATTCTTCGGAAAAGGCAATTGCTTGTATCAATACTAATGTCAACAATGCAAAAATGGTGGAGGATTCTTTAATTGTTCGTTCGGATTCCTGCAAATTTTTGCGTGAATATTCCGGGGTGTTTGATATTATTTTTATTGACCCCCCATATGAATCCGGTTTATATGAAAAGGTGTTTTCCCTGATAGCATCGAATGACTTGATAGCTCATGATGGTTTAATTATTGCTGAATGGGATTATGAAAACGGTATTGGCAGTTTGCCCCGTGAATTTGAAATTGTAAAAGAAAAAAAGTATGGCAGAGTTGGAATTTCGGTTTTCAAAAGGAGTCAACGTGAATGAATATCGCAATAGTACCTGGTAGCTTTGACCCGGTAACAAATGGACATCTTGATATTATAAAAAGGACAAGCCAGTTGTTTGATGAGGTTTATGTAAGTATTCTTTCCAACAGCTCCAAGAATCCATTGTTTTCCTTAGAGGAAAGGATGGAGCTTATAAGCCGAGTTACAAAGGATTTGGAAAATGTAAAGGTCGAAACCTTTACAGGGCTGCTGGTTGATTACGCCAGGAGTAAGAGTGCAAAGTTTATTGTTAAAGGGTTAAGGGCTGTGAGCGATTTTGAATATGAATTTCAGATGTCTTTAACCAATAAACAGTTAGCACCGGAAATAGAAACGTTTTTCATAACTACCAATGCAAATTACGCTTATCTTAGCTCAAGCATAGTTAAAGAGGTTGCCAGATACGGCGGTGACCTTACTGAGATGGTTCCAAAAGAAATTATAGTAGATATACAAGATAAAATAGGGGGTAAAAAGTAATGGAAATCTTAAAAATTATTGACCTTTTAGAAGATAAGGTTGAACAGGCGAAATCTATACCGCTTATGAACAGAGCGATGGTAGATAAGGAAGAACTTCTTTCAAATATCGAAGAGCTTCGTTTGAATATTCCTGAAGATATGAAGCAGGCTCGTCTTATTAAGGATGAAAGAAAGAGAATCCTTGCTGAAGCTCAGGCTGAAGCTGACGAAATTGTAAAGAATGCAAAAATCAAGGTTGAAAAAATGATTGATGAGCATGAGATTACAAAGAAGGCTTATGAGCAGGCAAATCAGATTATTGCTGCAGCACAGAAGAACTCCCGCGAATTAAGAATGGGAGCACGTCAGTATGTAGATTCACTTTTTGCTGATACAGATGCAAAACTTACAAAGGCACAGTCCATAATCAGAAAGGCCCGCGCAGATGTAAGGCAGGAAGCGTCAAAAGCAAATGCAATAGAAACAGCAGAAAAGGCAGAATAATTAATAGAGGTGTAACAGAAAATGTCAGGACATTCCAAATGGAATAATATTAAAAATAAGAAAGAAAAATCAGATGCACAGCGTGCGAAGATTTTTACAAAGCTCGGAAGAGAAATTGCGGTTATTGTTCGTGCAGGCGGTCCTAATCCCGACAGCAACGGAAAGCTCCGTGATGCAATTGCAAAAGCACGTTCGAATAATATGCCCAACGACAACATTCAGCGTTGTATCGCCAAGGCAGCAGGAGAGACAGGCGGTAACGATTACGAGGAAATCACATACGAGGGTTATGGTCCCAAGGGTGTTGCAGTAATTGTTGAAACTCTTACAAACAACAGAAACCGTACTGCTGCAGATATGCGCCATTATTTTGATAAATACGGTGGAAATTTGGGTCAGACAGGATGCGTTAGCTATATGTTTGACAAAAAAGGTGTACTTATTATTTCTTCTGAAGATTTGCCTGATGAGGATGCCGTTATGATGGATGCTCTCGATAGTGGGGCAGATGACTTTACAGCAGAAGAAGGTATTTATGAGGTTTTAACTTCACCAGAAAATTTCTCATCTGTAAGAGAAGAATTGGAAAGCCGCGGTTACAGCTTTTTAACTGCCGAAGTTCAGATGATTCCTCAGACAAGTGTTGAATTAACTGATGAGGAAGACCTTAAGAATATGAACAAGCTTATAGAAATGCTTGATGATAACGACGATGTACAGAATGTATATCATAACTGGGATGAATAATGATATAATTAAAAGGTTGAGAAAAAAAATCTCAACCTTTTAAAATATTTAAACACACATACTTGACAAGACAGGAAAGTGTGTGCTAAAATATATATGCAATTCAACAAAATAAAAATTTTGTTGAATTGGCGATAGGAGGATTCCGGGAAGGGCTTCTCTATATTATATATTTACGGAGGGCTTTATTATGGCTGATTTCAGAGCTTACACCGACATTCCGCAGGATGTAAAGAATTTCCTCAGTTACCTTTCTAATATTAAAGGAAAATCTGACACTACAATCAATGAATACTATTATGATTTGCGTACCTTTTTTCGTTTTATGAAATGCCATCGCTCTATGGAATCTTTTGAAAATTTTGATAGCATTAATTGTAGTGACATTGATACAGATTTTATACGTGATATTATACTTGATGATATGTACGAATATCTGATGTACGCAAACAGCGACCGCGACAATAATGCAAACGCACGTGCGAGAAAAGTTTCTTCTTTAAAAAGCTTTTTCAATTATATGTCCGGTAAGGCTCACCTGCTCGATGTCAATGTTACAAAAGAATTAGATTCTCCAAAAATTCCATCAAAACTGCCTGTTTTTCTTTCTTTGGACGAGAGTTTACAATTATTGGAAAATATTGACGGCGAATTTAAAACCCGTGATTATTGCATAATTACACTGTTTTTAAACTGCGGAATGCGTCTTTCGGAACTGGTAGGAATCAATATTACGGATATTCATGGCGATAAGCTTACGGTTACAGGTAAAGGAAATAAACAAAGGACCGTATATCTTAACGATGCGTGCAAATCAGCTATCAGAGCCTATATGGAAGTACGACCCAAAGATGGCGTAAAAGACCGAAAAGCTCTGTTTTTAAGCAAGCAAAAATCCCGTATATCAAACAATATGGTTTACAGGATGATAAAAAAGAATCTGCAACGTGCAGGCCTTGACCCTGAGGTTTATTCTCCGCATAAATAAAGACATACAGCCGCCACATTAATGTATAAGTATGGAAATGTAGATGTAAGGGCACTCCAGGAAATTTTAGGGCACGAGCATCTTTCAACCACACAAATTTATACCCATATTGATGAGCAACAATTACGTGATGCAATAGATAAAAATCCTCTTTCAAAAGTACAACAATAAATAAAACGGAAGCAAAATGCTTCCGTTTTATTTATTTAATACAAAAATCATTGATATGCGAGATAAAATCAGGCAATTTTTCATCCCAAACTATAAAAAGCGAACCGTTTTTCACGCTGATAACTGCCCTCTCTCCTACAAATTCATTACTGACACCCATTGGAGTATCTGCTTTAAGCGTTACATTATCAGCCTCATATTTTAAACCGCTGATAGTTACGTTTTGTGCATCATTTCCTTGTGCAAAAACCCCTAAATTTCCGGTGTGACTTTCTGAAAATTCAATGTTGGAATTGAAAATCGTTGTCATAACGCTGCTTTTTCCAATTAAAAAGCCTCTTCCGCCATTTTTTGCTATATTTAACAAGGTTTGAATGTTTGCTACTGTATGGTCGAATCTTCCTCCGACACCGCCAAGGATAACAAAATTCTTATATCCTTTTTCTAAAGCTGTCTTATATGCCAAAAATGTGTCTGTATCATCTTTTTTTACAGGATGTTTGATGAGTTTGATATTCTCAGGGACTTCAGTGATGGAGTCAAAATCACCTAATAGAATATCAGGTTCTTTTCCATTCTTTTTCAAAATATCATAGCCTCCGTCAGCCGCAATGATTAAATCATGCTCTTTAGGCTTAATTGAAAGTTGGTCTAAAAGCTCACTGCATGCACCTATGATATAGCATATTCCACTTCTGGTTATCATCTGTAATTTGCCTCGGTTATACCAAATTGCAGATAGAGCCATTCTATAGACTGCTTCATCCATGGATAGCTACGACATTCAAGCTTGCTGAGTCCCCAATATGTTTCATCTGAAAACAGCGATGTGCCGTGTGCTCCGTTAGGATAAATATGTAATTCAAACGGTATATTATGCTTTCTGAGAGCATTTGAATAAAGAAGCGAATTTTCAACGGGGACAGAAGCGTCTTCAAAAGTATGCCACAAAAATGCAGGAGGTGTATTTTCGTCTACGCAATTTTCAAGTGAAAGAGAATCCCACAATTCACATTCATGTTCAATGCCGGTAAGTTTGGCGAATGAGCTTTTGTGAGCATGATCACCGCAAGTGATAACAGGATAGCAAAGTATTGAAGCGTTCGGTTTATGATATTTATTCTTTTCTTCATCATCACCAAATATATCTGCTCTGTTCCACAGAGTACTTATAGAACCTGCCAGATGTCCTCCTGCGGAAAAACCGCAAACAGCTATCTGATCGGGATTAATTCTCCAGTCTTTTGCACTGTCACGGATAATCTTAATGGACTTTGCGGCATTTAAAATGGGCATCGGGTGACGATGAGGTTCCACGCAATAATCAAGTACAAAAGCGTGAAATCCTGCGGCGTTATAAGAAAGTGCAATCCTCTCCCCTTCTCTTGGAGAAACAATTCTGTAACCACCGCCTGGAATCACAAGAACGGCGGGACGATCTTCCTTTTCAATCGTTTGACTACCGTCTAATATATATCCGGTTAAAGTCGGCATAAAACCGTGCTCAGTTTCTTTTTCAAGCAGGTTAATGTTAATTATTTTCATTCTTAACGCATCCTTTCGAATTGTTGTAATTAGTATATCATATTGCTTATTTAAAGTCAATTGTTTTGCAGTAATATTTCTCTTTCCCCGGTCATATTTTATTATATAAAATAAAAGGAGAATGTTGAAATATGAAAAAATTTTGTTCATTATTGATAGTTATAATCCTTCTTTTTAATTATAATGTTCTGGCTGCTACGTTTACTACTGATTCAAGTGCAAAGTCGCTTCTTCTTATGGAAGCATCTACGGGAAAAATATTATACGAAAAGAATTCTCACGAATCTCTGCCGCCTGCAAGTGTAACTAAGGTGATGACAATGCTCCTTATCTGCGAGGCATTAGAACGCGGAGAAATCACCCTTGAAACTCAAATTACGGCGAGCGAATATGCAAAAAGCATGGGCGGAAGCACAATTTTCCTCGAAACCAACGAAATAATGACTCTTAACGACCTGCTAAAAGGTATAGCCGTTGCAAGTGCAAACGATGCGTGTGTAGCAGTGGCAGAGCACATGTGTGGCAGTGTGGAAACTTTCGTGGCGCTGATGAATAAGCGTGCATCCGAATTGGGTATGAAAGATACTAATTTCGTTAATTGTAACGGATTGGATGCAGAAAATCATCATTCAAGTGCATACGATATTGCAATTATGAGCCGTGAGCTTCTTAAGCATGACATAATTGAAAAATACACAACAATTTGGATGGACACTCTCCGTGACGGCAAATTTCAGCTTGCAAATACAAACAAATTAATCAGGTTTTACAAAGGGGCTAATGGACTTAAGACAGGCTCTACAAGCGGTGCGGGGTGTTGTATAAGTGCAGCCGCAAAACGTGACGGCATGCAGCTTATAGCTGTAGTAATGGGAAGCAGTAACAGCAAGGAGCGATTCGCTACCGCGAGTAGTTTGCTGAATTATGGATTCGCCAACTATACCGTCACCAAGTTTGGCGAGAAAAATTCAAAGGTTCGCGATGTATTGGTAAAGAACGGAAAAGAAAAGAAAGTAACGGCTCTTTCAAAAGAAAACGCAAACATTTTGATTGAAAAGCAAAATGCGGATAAAATTAAAACACATATTAACATAGAAAATAATTTACAGGCTCCCGTAAAAAAAGGACAGATTATCGGTGAGTTAATCATAACCTCTGATGCCGAGACGTTGGTTAAAGTTCCGCTAATTTCTGACAGAAGCGTAAAACGAAAAGGTGCAAGCGATTATTTCGTGCACCTTTTGAAGGGATTATTTAAATTCAACACATAATTCAGTATAAGAACAACAGCAAGAATTAATAAAGAGTATAATATAAAGTACAAATAATATGCATTATCATAAATCGAGTAAAGATAATAGTGCGATGGCAGAAGAAATCTTAACATCGGAAAGAATGAAACATTGAAAAAAATAGGTGAAAGAACCAAAGCAAACACGATAATGCCCGGTATCACCGCACCGAGTTTTCCATAAGATTTAAACATAATACAAAAGCACAGGGAAAAGATGCTTGTAGCAATTATGAAGAGAATCATTGAAATAAATTCTCTGAGAAAACCTACCGAAAATCCTCCGACTAATAAAGCTAAAAGAATTGCAACTCCCGAAAATGCGGAGGCTGAAAGACAGGTAGCAAATGCGGGTAAAATTCTTTTTGTCGGAGATAGCCATGCGAATTTACCGTTTGAATTATCTTTGAGAAAATACATGGCGGCGGCAAGGCCTGACAGGATCAGCAAAATAGAAAGAATTCCCCTGATTGGTGATATTAAATAATTTTGTTTTACGGGAGCATCGGATGAGAGTTTAGTCATTTCAATAATGCTTCTCCCCTTTTCCCTGTCAAAATAGTTTGCACGGAGTTCCTCATCTGATATTTTACCGACGAGTTTCAAATTATTATGGGCATAGTTACTGTACAGAGAAAAGGATACCTCGTCAAAAATAGTTTCGTAAAACATTTCTCTCGACATCTGTAATATAACATTTTCTTCGCGTTCTATTACCTTTAAAAATGGTTCCTTTGACTCTTTTTTTATGAAACTATTAATTCTTTCTTCAATGTTATCTTTATACACCCACGCAGCATCGGCTTTATGTGTTGTTACCATGTCCGTTGCATCCGATTCTGTATCACATATAACAAACTGAATTATACTGTCGGTATTACGAAGTTTCTCCATTGCACGCTTTGCTGCAGGCGAATTGTCCTGCGATGCGACAGCAATCCTCAATATTCCGCTCTCACCCGACATTGCAAGCTTAGTAACAGGAATGATGACAGGGATTAAACAGAGTATAATGATAAAACTCAGCTTATGAAGCAGACGTTTACTGCACATAAAATACCAAGCCGCACATTTTTTAAGCAAATTCATATACTCTCCCCTCCCATATCTTTTTTTCTTTTAAAATAAGCCGCAATTGCAAATAGAAGCGTATATATCGACACAATTACGAAATCTCCCCAACCGACAGTATCACTCATAAGCTTACGCAAGTAGGAAAAGCCTGCACCGGAAGGCAGAAACATCGAAACTTTCTGCACGGCTGTCGGAAAGAAGTATATAGGATAAAAACAGCCTGAAACATACCCTAAGCCAACAGCAATGAGAAACTGTACGATTATACTACTCACAGAATTTGGGAACAGTTCATATAGTGCTTTATGCATTGCGGTAAACATGATAATAACGGGAAGCATGAGAAAAACGAAGGTAATACAACTGAAAACTGAATTATTATTAAACTCTTTGATGCCAAAGCTGTTGTCTGCAGTTACAACACCTATTAGCAATGCAAACAGCATCAAAGTTAAAATTGTGATACATAAAAACGAAATGTATTCAGCAAACATTTGGAGGGAAATCTTTAACCCCGATGATTGTAGTGAACGCGACAAAGCAAGATTACGTCCCGATAAAAGTTTATTACAGGATATACCCCAAATCAAAAGGAAAAAGGTTATAATACCGCAAACATAATATCCGCTTAAGGAAATTGAATCTGCTACTCCTACGAATTGTGTTTCAATCGCGGTATCTCTGCTAAGAACAAACTCTATGTATGAGAAGTTCATATCGTTAACTTTTTTTCCTATGCCTTTTGTTTGTTTGATTCTTTTTGCAACGTCACGCAAGCTGTAGCTTCCGTTTTGAGTTTCTACAACTAAGTTAGAAACAACTTTTAAAACCTCTCCTGAAATTGCCGTTCCAAAACCCTCGGGACCGTCCGATATAACATACTTTGCAGGTATGTTATCCCCGTAATATACCCCGCGCACAAACTCTTCTGGAATATATACATACCCTTTGATTTCTCCTTTTTTCAAAGCACTGATTGCTTCTTCCTCCGACATACGAGGAAATTCAACAAAAAAGCGGGAACTATCAAAATTTTCCAGCAAATTAATACCAATGCCAAAATGAGTATCTTTAATATCTCCAACTATTGCCACCGAAATTTTTTGCTTGCTCTCGCCGTTTTGGGTATCTGAAATAAGCCCTACCGCCGCCACTCCGATAGCAGTCACGGTAAGAATGGTTATAAGCAAAATTGCCGGATATATTTTAAAGGCTCTTTTTAAATGCAGTTTGAAGAATACGCTCTTTTTCATAGCTTATAAATTACCTGCCAATCTGTGCACGTTTCCATCGTATTGATATGGATGCAATGTTCCTTCTTTCAGTATATAGAGTTTATCACAAAGAGGGATTTCCTGAATATCGTGCGTTGCCAAAAGAATGGTTCCGCCGTTTTCTTTATATTCAAGTAAATAGTTTGAAATTCTCTCCTTGCAAACAAGGTCCAGAGCCGCAGAAGGCTCATCGAGTAAAAGAATTTTTGGTTTGTGTGCAACGGCACAACCGATTGCAAGTCGTTTTTTCATTCCGCCCGACATTTTATAAACAGGAGTGTTTATAAAAGCTGTAACACCTAGCATTGCAAGGACTCCGTCATCAAGCTGATATTCAAGGTCGCCTTTTGAATACCAAAGCCTCAAGTTATCGTTAGCGGTTAATTCTTCAAAAAGTGGGGTGCTTTGAGGCACATAACCCAGAATCTTGCTGCGTTCCTTTTCGTTTGAAAGCATATTTATCCCATTGTATGTGAAGCTTCCTCCATCGGCTTTCATTACCCCTGCAAGAATACTGAATAATGTAGATTTACCGCTTCCGTTACTGCCTAAAATTCCTATACATTGGCCTTTTGATGTTTCAAGACAAACATCTGTCAGCACCTTCGTTTTTTTGTAATCCTTTTTTATGTGTTCAATAGTAATCATAATATTCAATCCTTTGCAAAGGCTGAGTGCTTATTATGCAACTCAGCCTTTTTAACAGTATTAGTAGCCGTATTCGTAGTCGTATTCGAAATAATCCTCTGATTGAGGCTGTAAATAATATTGAAGTTCCTCATCTGCTTGTGTAATAGCATCGGTTATTTCTCGGGGAGCTCCCGCGGATTTAAGATTTTTACTTAACTTATTAAGACTTAAACCGGATAACCAATCAAGCGTTTCGCTTTCTTCCCCTACTGAAATATAGTTGTGGGGAATGTCAATTTCTTTTTGTGGGGGTTGAATTTGTGACTTTCCATTTAACAAAAAGCAAAGTTCGTTGCCCTTAGTTAACGAGAGTGTTACATCTTCTGATTCTTTTGGTTTTATATTTGATTCAAGAGTCAGTTTTAAGTCAGACACCAACGATGCAATTTCTCCCGTTGCAATGCTCTTTATTTGCTCCTTTACAAAGTCTGTAAGTTCAAGGCTGATTTTGCCATTGAATATTCCATTTTTTGAGTCTTTTGTATTATATTCCGAAACGATTTTTGCAAGCTTGTTTCCTGCGGCGGTTATGTAAAACGTTCCGGATTTTTTATCACCTGAAGTCCTTCCATTTCCCTCAAGACTTACGGAGCTTAAAAAGCCTGCACCGGCATTAATTTTCATTGCATAATCTTTTCCTGATTCCAATGAAATTGATGAAAAAGAAACTCCGTCCTTCTCAAGCCCGAAACCTACCAAATCTCCTGCATTGTTTACCCAAATGTTAAAGCGGATAAGCTCCTCCCTGTCCCCTTGTGTGTTTTCGGCTTCAGAAATGATTTCGTCGATTCCGAAAATCATTTCTGAATATACACTTTCAAAATCAGCATCAACTGCGTCTAATTCACAAAATTCTCTGATAATATTTTTTATTTCATTATCTGTTTTTACTTCTTTCAGAAATGCAACAAGCATTTTCCTAAGGAGCTCCTCATTTACCGATACGGAAAGCTTTGTGCAGCTTTGTTTAATATCGCCTGCCTTCAGTTTTTCTGTGTCTTCCGATACATTGTCCACACTGTCGATCACACTGCAAATGTACTTATAGAGTAGACTTTGGGTTGTTTTCTCATCAGGGATGAGGTCCATAATCTCGCAAAGAGATTGAAACTCTGCTGAATCCATAAGTGCCTTATACGCATAAAAAGGGTTGTCATAGTAATCATAACTGTCAAATACAATCTTGATTGCTTTGTTATTAATTTCAGGGATATCAAAGTAAATTCCACTGTCATCTATTGCGGTATTCAAGGAAAGAATCTTTTTTCCGTTTATTGATGCATCTATTTCAGAAGAAATATCCGTTCCAACTCTGGCAGATTCTCCTGAAAATGTTATCTTTTTAATCCAATCTATCTTATCTGTAATATCATCTAATTCGTTCACGTCGGCAGCTTCAAGAATGTCATAAAACCCACTTCCGAATTGAAGTGTTACTTCACCTTTCTCCTTTATATCGCCAAAAAGCGAGTTTGAGTCTGAAATAGCTGATAAGGTGGCACCAATCTCATCGGTGGAATCCTTTATTTCACGCTTAACAACTACCTTGAAGTAGTCTTCAGGGGAATAATAGAGCTTTTGCGCCATGTTTTTGATAACAGGAGCAGCATACACTATTATGGATGACAGCAGTATTAACACTGCGGCAATTATAACAGGTCTGTGCCATTTTTTACGAGGCTTAGGTGCGGGTGTTGCGGCAACGCTTTCCAAATTTTCTTGTGTCACAACCGGGTGTTGAAGATTTATATTTCCGTCTAAAGCTTCAGCTTCAATCTTTGGGTCCCCACCTAACAAATCTTCAGTACGATTAACGCGCTTTCCGCACGACTGGCAGAATTTATCGTTTTCATTTAATAATCTTCCGCAATTTTCACAAAACATAATTATTTCCTCCCTCTTTTTTGGGTTCTCTATAAGATAATTATATTATATTCTTACATATTTTGTCAAGGATTGTATAAAGAATAATCAAAGCCAACCGACAAACGGTTGGCTTTGATTATGGGATTAATATATTTTAATAATATTTTCTGTCGCTCATATCCTGAACACTGCGAAGTGCTTCACCGAAACGTTGGAAGTGAACTACCTCGCGTTCTCTCAGGAATTTAATGGGTTCAATTACATCGGGGTCATCTGCAAGGCGAAGAATATTGTCGTAGGTCGCTCTCGCTTTTTGTTCTGCTGCAAGGTCTTCCGTAAGGTCAGCTATAACATCAGCTTTTGACTGAATGTATGCTGCTGTCCATGGAACACCTGCCGCCGACGCAGGATAAATACCTGTGTTATGATCAACATAGTATTTATCAAAGCCCGATGCTTTGATTTCTTCGGGGGTAAGGTTGCGTGTTAACTGATACACAATAGTACCAATCATCTCAAGGTGGGCAAGTTCTTCCGTGCCTGAATCCGAGATGATTTTGCTTCCTTATATTTATTGAATCTTTTTTATGTAGCAATCAAGTGTAAAAGTTAAAATACAAGGTAAGAAAAAGATGATTTTAAGGTTATTTTATCTGGTTTGGGCATAAATCGATTCATCTTACATGTATATTAATGGGAGTAATTTAATTATTGATGAAAAAACATTCAACGTTGGTTATGTGATAGCAATATTTAGTACTAGTACTAGTCAATAATGACAAAAGAAAGTTGGAATATGTATTTTATGTGAAATATATTGTGTTTGGTGGAGAAATATGGTATAATATATAAAAAACAAGGAAGGAAAATGAAATATGAAAAGAATTGTTGCTATTTTAATGACTGGATTGATTTTATTAACTTTGTCTGCTTGTGGACATGAACACGATGTTAATGTTGGTATATGTTCTACTTGTGGAGAATTTCAAAATCAAGATTTGGTAACATCAATAAAAAACAAACTTTCGGAAGCAAATAGTGAACTTAATATAGCATTGTCGTATATGAGCAGCAGTAATGACAATAATTCAACAGTATATAATGCCATTATCAATATGCAAACATACATAGATAATTCAAAAACATATTTGAATGAAGCAAAGGATATGTGTGGCGAATATAAAGAATTAAATAGTACAAAAAATGCCATAAATACTGCTATTAATAAAATACCATCTATTCCATCAAATAGTAGTACAAGTTCATTAGAGAATTATTTGGACAATTTGAAATTATACGTTGCTGCATTAGCAGAGGCACAATTAAAAATTTTATATGTTAAATAATTAGGAGTTAGATTGGTATGAAGAAATATTTTTTAGTTGGTTTTATAACTTTAATATTATTGGTAATGTGTGGTTGTGGTAATACCCAACACGAATATAAAATGGGGAATTGGTCAACAGCAAGAAATGATGCTGCTGACAACTTAGCAAGTGCACGTGAAAAATATGTTGGTGAGTATTATTCCTTTACAGGAGAACTGACATATATTGCTGAGGGGTATATTGCAGTTGACGAAGTAAATCCAGGAAAATATACTTCAGGTGTTACCTGTACTACCAAAGATAAAGATTTGTGTGATATAATTTTAGGCCTTAAAAAAGGTGATATGGTTACAGTAAAGGGAAAGATTACTGACATAGAACATGATGCATTAGGAAATACTGCTCAAATGGATATGGATGTTTATGAAATTATAGAAAAGGATTAAGGAGAATTTATATGCCTGTAATTTTTAGAGATTATTGCACGTGTGGAAAATGCAAAAAAGAGTTTGAATGGGTAAGATTTGACTTGATTAGAACATCATCGTATGAAGTACAAACAATACCTAATGAACCTAAAGCCTATGTAATTAACCAAGATGGTAACAATTATGAACTTTCGGTTGTATGCCCATTCTGTGATTTTGAAAATATTTTTACTTATGAGGATAAGTGAAAAATTTGTTAAAAGTGACGAATTTTTATGCAGTTTTGATTAATTTTAATTATTTTTAGCATTTAACATTCAACTTAACATTGAGATTACAACATTAAAAAATTTCGTCACTTTTTTTCGTTTCTACTTATTGCGAAATTAGAAAAAATGTAGTATAATATAATCATAACAGATTTGTTATTGGTCGTATGAGTACGACATCGGCACACTTATAGTTGTTATATAAGGTGGTTGATGGTTGGTGGTGGTCTTGCTGATAGGTCAGCAAGTTATATGAGAATTATAATAGAATAATGCCCTATGGGGGTTGTTTGAAATGTGCCTTACCTTTGGTTAGGCACATTTTTTGTGCTTTTATATAGATAATATTTTTTCAGGGGGTGGTCTATGGCAGAGTGTTAAATATAAGACCTTTTGAGATTTGTGTTAGCGTTGAGCATCGGTGTCAAATAAGATGTAAAATTTTTTCAACCTAATTAATTTAATGTAGTTATGGGATAAAAGCGTCAGGTCGTACAAGAGAATTTTATGAATTTATCTTGTATGTGTCATGACAAGTCAGTTGAAGATATTGATGATTTTATGGAATTCAAATATTCCAGACTATATGAAATAAAGGGGGTGAAATGAGATGTTATATGCTTATTTACTTGAAAATACTAAGAGAATTTATGAAATCAATAATAGACCTTTGTTTGAGTTGATAAGAGATTGTCACTTAAAGGACGAGCGTATCTTCATTGATTCAATGGGTGCAGATAGAACAGAATTTAAGGAGTTACAGTCAATTATTGCTGGTGGTGATACATTGATGATTCGTAGTATTATGGATATTGCTGATACGCCTATTGAAATTGTGAATTTGCTTGAATGGTTTGGTAGTCGTGGTATAGAGATTGTTTCAACACACGAGCCTGACTATGATTATAAAGAAAATTATAATTTAGTAGTAGATGTTATGGGTATGTCAGCAGAATTGACAGAAAAGAAAAGACGTTTAGGTATAGATAAGGCAAAGTTGGAAGGTCGTATGGGTAGAAAGTCTAATAAGGGAATTAAGGAAAGAGTTTTGAGATTGAAAGCAGCAGATTTTCCAAGGGATGAAATTATGAAATTATGTGGTATTAGTTATAGTACGTATTATCGTATGATAAAAAATTAAGATAATTTGCATCTAATTGCATCCGGATGAGTTAATGATGGTCAAAATTAAATAAGATTGAAAAAATATGAATATATTTAATTTTGATATGTCAAGAACATTGTCAAATCAACATTTTTCATTTTGAAAATGATGGCAAGGGTAAATTGTTGATATAACAATCATTCAAGATGTTTTATAAAAATCAGGAAAATAAAAAGAACAGAATTTAAAAAACAAGGAAAGGAAACTCTAAAAAATTTATGATTGGGGGTATCCTTTTGGGTAATAATTCATTTAGACAAGCAATGGCATCATATCTTTATAATGGTGATGTTATGTTTGATTCAAAAAAGAATTTTGTTCTTTCTACTGATGAAAAGAAAAGATTAACTAGTGATATAAAGATTGGTATATATAAAGAATTAAATAGTAAATCTCTCTTATCTAATGTTCAACTTTCTTTTCTGTTGGAAAAAGAAAAGAATAAAAATTTTAAAAATTAGTTGACTAAAGGGGTTGGTCACGTTAGAATGCGTTGACCATCCCAAAGATAAAATAGATAAGTGAGGTATAAGATAATGGAATTTTTAAGTAATAGTAAAAATGTTTTAAGAAATTGTGTTTTATTAAATAATGGTATTAGTGATAAATCAAACAATATAATTACAAATGTAATAAATGTTGCTGCTTATGCAAGGGTAAGTACAGATGCAGATGACCAAGTAAACAGTTTTGAATCACAGGTAAAATATTTTACAGAATATATTAGTAAGCAAGAAAATTGGAATTTGGTTAAGGTTTATAGTGATGAGGGTATTTCAGGAACAAGCACAAAAAATCGTTTGGGTTTTACAACAATGATTGATGATGCTTTGGCTGGGAAAATTGATTTAATACTAACAAAAGAGATTTCTCGTTTTTCAAGAAATGTTGCTGATACCATTCAATATACACGTATGCTAAAAGAACATAATGTTGATGTGGTATTTTCATTGGATGGTATTGACACGAGAAATAGTGAATCAGAATTCAAACTTACTATTTTTTCTGCATTAGCACAAGAAGAAAGCAGAAAGACATCAGAACGTGTCAAGTGGGGACAAAAAAGGCAGATGGAAAAAGGTGTTGTTTTTGGGCGCAATTTGTTGGGATATAAAGTTAAAGAGGGTAAGTTGTATCTTGTTGAGGATGAGGCTGAAATTGTCAAGTTAATTTTTCACAAGTACCTCAACGAGGGCAAGGGAACTCACATTATTGCAAGAGAACTCAAAGAAGAAGGCATAAAGCCTTACGACCCTGATGGCAGAGCAAAGTACAAGAATGATTGGAGTAACACTCAAATATTAAGGGTGTTGCGCAATGAGAAATATGTGGGTGACCTCTGCCAAAAGAAGACATATACAAAGGACTTTTTAGACCACAAAAAGCGTTATAATCGTGGTGTAGAAGAAAAGATATACCTAAGAGACCATCATCCAGAGATTGCAATAATCAGTAGAGAAATGTGGGATGCAACACAGAAAGAGTTAGAAAGACGTACTACTACGGCAGAACAGAAGTCCAAGCATAGTAACAGATATTGGGCATCTGGAAAGGTTTTTTGTGGGGTATGTGGGGAAAGGTTTGTAAACAAGATTAAAAAGACGTCTGTGGGTAGTTCAAGAGCGTGGAATTGCTTAAATCACGTTAAGGCTGCAGCTTTTAGAAATGCAGAATGTTCTATGAGTGAGTGGGCAAATGATAAAAGTTTAAAGAATATTGTCTTATATATTCTTAATGTTCTTGTAGATAACAAAGAAGAATTAAAACAAGAAATAATCAAGGATATAGCAGATTTAAGCATTGAAGACAAAACAGGGTCTATTGATAAATTACAAAGCAAGATTGATAAGTTAGAAAAAAGCAAACTCAAGCTTATTGACATAAGATTAGCAGATGAAATAAAACAAGCAGATTTCTTAATAAAGCAAAAAGAGATTGAAGATGCTATTTCAAAGTTGTATGATGAATTAGATAAGGTAAAAGAGTTAGAGAATATTAAGCAAAAGCAACAAGATAGAATGAATAGTATTATTGCTGAAATTGATAGGGTGCTGACCTTAAAGGATGAAGATTTAGACCACCTTTTAGGAACAGTTACACAAAGCATCACAGTATATGAAGGTCATACAGTTGTGGTAAGGCTTAAAGACATCCCATTTAATTTTAAGGTGGCTTATAAGTCAACAGGTAAGTTAGATACATATAGGACGGAGATTTTAAGTCTTGAAGTGGTATAAATAAAAGGGCAAAGCATACTGAAAACAGTAGGCTTTGCCTATCTTTGTATAAAGGAGCAAAATCATCGCTGATAGACCTATATCATTCAAAGTAGACTTTGTTATTTCGTTAGGCATGCTGAAGCGTTGACTGAGATAACGTAACGATGCTCCGAGTTCCCCGTCGGGGCCACCATACTGACTCATTATAATTTGTGCCATTTTAGGGTTTGGGTTTTTTATTTTAATCGGAAACTGTAACTTTTTTTCATATATCCACATAATTTAACTCCTTTCTTTTTCCCAAGTCCAAGGGTTCTTTGACCATTGCCACGGAAGTTTATTCGGAGTTTGTGTTGCAGTTAATGGTCCGTATTTTTCCTCAAATTCTTTTCTTAAGGATTTGGCATTGCGAACAGTTTCGGTGTAAAGCTTGAGAGCACGTTCGCAATTGGGGTGAGTGTTAAGATAAAGCTGCAGGTCAAGCGCAAGGAAATCTGCCTCCTGTACTTTTTTAAGAAGGTCTCGTCTGTCATTACATTCTACCATAATTTCCTTGCCCCCTCTTTTGTATTGAATTCATTTCCGTAGACACCTAAAGGCTTATCCAGGGACGGAAATGCTGTTCCGCGTTCCAATGCCTTTTCCCTACTATACGGATTTTCGTACTTTTGGTACGGAACGTATGCATAGGCAAGCGGATAATTATCATGAATTCCGCAGGATGCTGTTTCCTCAAGCGGAACAAGCTGCATATTAAGCAAGTCTTTCATGCTGTGTTTTCTTCCTTTCCTAAACGTTATAGCGGGGAGTTCCCCGCTATTTATCATATTCAACACAGCCTTTTTTTGTGAAATGAAAAACAGACAAGCAATCATATTGCTTGTCTGTTTTTGTTGTTTTAGTTTTATTTTTTCTGGATAAGATGAACTCCGAAACCACCGAATTCTTCTGCAAGATAGATGAACTTTCTTGTTCCATCGTCATTATATGTAGCACTTTCTTCGTTGAACTTAACACCTTTTGCACCAAGATGGTAAATAGCTCTTTCAACGTTATTGGTAAGAATTGCAATATGACCGCACTTTCCGGGACCCATTGACTTCATTACCTCGAACTGAGAACCAACGAACATACCCTTTGCACTTTCTTTTTCAATATCCTTACCCATAAGGAGAGAAAGCATATTTGCGGTAGTCTTTGCCTGCTCCTCACTTTCGTGGTTAATACCGATATGTCCGATTTCAAGACCAAGCATTGTGCTTACGGATTTCTTGGTAAGGTTTGTAATTTCATCCCACTGGTCATTATCAATAAAGCTCTCTTTAACCATGAAGCTACCGCCGCAAGCAATAATTTTATTGCAACCGAGGTAATTATTAACGTTGTCAAGACTAACGCCGCCTGTGGGCATAAACTTAACGTTGCCATAGGGTGCTGACATAGCCTTAATCTTGTCAAGTCCGCCGCTCTGCTCAGCAGGGAAGAATTTTACAACCTTAAGACCAAGCTCAAGTGCCTGCTCAATTTCAGAAGGAGTTGTACAACCGGGAAGCGGAGTAACACCCTTTTCAAGACACCATGAAACAACCTTGGGGTTAAAGCCGGGGCTTACGATAAACTTAGCACCTGCGTCAAGCGCTCTCTGTGCCTGCTCAATTGTGAGAACAGTACCTGCACCCACAACCATATCGGGATAAGCCTGAGTGATTGCACGGATTGCATCCTCAGCAGCATCTGTTCTGAATGTAACCTCAGCTGCTGCAAGACCGCCGTCAATAAGAGCTTTTGCAAGCGGTACAGCCTTAGAAGCATCGTTAATTTTTATAACCGGAATAATACCGATGTTGTAAATCTGTTTTAACATATCCATTGTTTTTTATCTTCCTTTCCCCAATTTATCTCTGCACACGACCGCTGCCGTCGCCGCCTACAAGATTGTCAACCTCACCGCGACTTACAAGATTCATATCGCCGGGAATTGTGTGCTTAAGAGCTGATGCAGCAACACCGAATTCAAGAGCATCCTTGAAGTTCTTTCCGTCAAGCATACCGCAAATTACACCGCCTGCAAAGCTGTCGCCACCGCCTACACGGTCAACAATGGGGCAAATTCTGTATTCTCTTGAATGATAGAATTCCTTTGTGTCTCTTGAGTAGATACAAGCAGACCAGCCGTTATCGGAAGCAGAGTGAGAAACACGCAGAGAAGAAATTACATATTCAAAGTTAAACTTTTCAACCATCTGCTCAAATATACTCTTGTAGCCTGCAAGTTCAAGCTCGCCGCTTGTTACATCTGTATCACCGGGCTTGAATCCGAGAACCTTTTCTGCGTCTTCTTCGTTACCGATACATACATCAACGTACTGCATAAGATTTGTCATAATACGCTGAGCCTTTTCACTTGACCAAAGTTTCTTTCTGAAGTTAAGGTCACATGAAACTTTAACACCCTTTGCCTTAGCAGCTTTAAGAGCAGCTTCTGTAAGTTCTGCAGCCTGGTCTGAAACGGCGGGAGTGATACCTGTAAAGTGGAACCAATCACAACCGTCAAAAATCTTATCAAAGTCGAAATCTTCCGCCACAGCAGTTGAGATGGAAGAATGTGCTCTGTCGTACACAACGTTGGATGCACGCATGGAAGCACCTGTCTCAAGGAAGTAAATTCCGAGTCTTTCACCGCCGCGAGCAATATTATCTGTTTTAACATTCATTTTACGAAGAGCCGCTACTGCACATTCACCAATGGGGTTAGAGGGAACCTTTGTAACAAACTCTGCATCATGTCCGTAATTTGCGAGAGAAACCGCAACGTTTGCCTCTCCTCCGCCGTAGCAAACATCAAACTCGTCTGCCTGCAGGAATCTTTCATTGTTTGGAGTTGAGAGACGAAGCATGATTTCGCCCATAGTAACTACCTTTGCCATTTTAACCTCTCCTTTGAAAATCATAATATATTTGACAATATGTCATCTTAACTATATAATAACATTTAGATGTATTCCAGTCAACAATTATATTTTGTTAAATATCAAATATATTACGATTTTGAAAAAGGAGAATTTTTGTGAAAAAAGTAAATAAAGCTCCCCTTAAACAGGAAATTTTTAAAAACGAAAGCTCACTTATGACCATATTCCGTTCGAAAGTTCCGCTTTTAACGGATATATTTGAGGAACATCATCATACGGCTTTTGAAATTACCATGGTGCTCAGCGGCGAAGGTATATATGCTACAAAGTCTACGGAATTTACATTTAAAAGCGGTGATATATTCTTTTTCAGTACTGATGAATTTCATTGGATAAAAAAACTCAATCACGATTCCGAATTTATAAATATTCATTTTGAGCCGAGATTTATCTGGTCAGACAATTTCGGATTTTCAAACAAGGACCTAATAAGAATTTTCTTTAACAGAAAGAAAAAACCACTTAACAAGATTTCATTTAAAACTGACTCCGCAGAAACAATAAAAGACCTGATATTTAAAATGGAAAATGAAATATCCTTAAAAAAGAATGAGTATGACACAATGCTAAAAATACATTTGGTAAATATTCTTGTGGAAATGTTCAGATTTTTTGAAGAGAATCTTACACAAACGGATATTTCCTATAGCAGTCAGTCCCTAAGATATATGGAGGATGCACTAAACTACATTGACGAGCACTTAGAAAATGAATTAACGCTGGAAATGCTCTCGGATGTCGCACACATGAGCAAAACTTATTTTTGCAGTCAATTCCGAAAGCTTAACGGTATTTCCCCATGGGAATACATAACCATAAAGCGTGTGGAAAGAGCCATTACATATATTAAAACAACGGATATGTCAAAATCCGAGATAGCTTTCAAATGCGGTTATAATAACACTGCTAATTTCTACTATGCTTTTAGACGTGTTACAGGAAAAGCCCCCGGAGATTATAATAAATCAGCTGATGTTTTGCTTTAAAACGCCAAGCAGCTTTTTTTCAATCCTCGATATCTGAACCTGGCTTACACCCATTATTCTTGCGACCTCGCTTTGTGTTTTTTCTTTATAGTACCGGAGGAGAAGAATCTGTTTTTCCTTGACAGGTAATTTCTCTATTGCCTGCTTTAATGCAATTGATGTTAAAACCCCCTCCTCATTATGCTGCCTTTGGGAATGAAGCTTGTCTATTAAAAGCATGGGGCTGCTTTCGCTATCGTTAACCGTCTTGTAAAGGGACTCTGTAGGTTGCGTTGCTTCAAGCGAAAGCATAACCTCGTCGGTGGTTTTACAGATTGCCTCTGCAATTTCCTTTATGGTAGCCTCTCTTCCCTTTTCATTGCTTATTTTTTCTGCTGCAGCCTTTGCCATTGCCGCCGTTTCCTTCAAAGATCGGCTCACTTTAATTATACCGTCATCCCTTAGAAATCTGCGTATTTCTCCTAAAATCATTGGAATTGCGTACGTGGAAAATTCTACGTTGAAGCTTGTATCAAATTTATTTATTGCTTTAATAAGTCCGATTGCTCCGATTTGAAATAAATCATCGGATTCTATTCCCCTGCCCGAAAATTTTCTTACAACACACCATACCAAGCCTTTATTTTGAACTACAAGTCTTTCTAATGACTCTTTATCTCCGGATTGTGCCAATGAAATTAAACGGTAACATTCTTCTTTCATTATTGCACATCCTTTATAGCTTTTTTGTCATAATAACTGTTGTTCCCGTATTTTGTTCACTGATAACGAGCAGAGAATCCATAAAGCTTTCCATGACGGTAAAGCCCATGCCGCTTCTGTCCTTTTCAGGCTTGGATGTAAACATCGGCATCCTTGCCTGCTCTATATCTTCTATTCCCACACCAAAATCCTGTACTTTTATATGTAGAACACGATTCTTAATCTCAAACTCCAGTATTATCTTTCCCTCTGCCTCGCCATAACCGTGGATAATTGAATTTGTAACGGCTTCGGATACCGCTGTTTTAATATCGGCAAGCTGTTCCATAGTCGGATCAAGCGGCATTATAAAGCCTGCTGCTATTATTCTTGCCAAGCCTTCATTAATCCCTTTTGCACAAAATTCAGCTTTTAGGTAATTGTTCATTTGTCCTCGCCCCTTTCAGGATCAATATTTTTATCAAATGAGTTTTCGGCTGCTTCCCGGTTTTTATAATGAGGGATAATTTTTGTTATGCCACTCAGGTCAATTATTTTTTTTACCGTTGGGGATGCATTACATAAAGCCACGCCTCCACCAAGCATTTTCACTAATTTGTAGCGACCTATTATGAGTCCGATCCCCGATGAATCCATTAACGTTACATCTCTTAGGTCAAAAATAAGATTCTTAATTGACGCAACTTCAATCTCTATATCGATTTTCTCCTTTAACACTGCGACCGCGTACTGGTCAATTTCGCCACTTAAGCAAACAATTAAGGCGTTATTTCCGTGCTTAAAATCTTTGCCCATATTGATTCCTCCTGATTTGTATTTAGCCTCCCGTCGGCTGAATATATTTTATCATATTGTTTTGCTTAAACAAACCGAAACCTTTGTCGATTAACAGGTTTCTTTGTTAAAAAAAGCGGAAAGAAATCCCGCGAAGGGATTTCTTTCCGCTTTAAGTTCGTCAGAATAAAAAAATTGAAGTTATTTTTTTCAAAAGAAGAAGTAAAAGTTTTTTAATTTTATGTATAAAGGTTATTTTCTTTACATCAGAAGCTGTAATGAGAGGAATTTCCGAAATCTTACTATCGTTACAATATACGATAATTTTTCCGGCTGCCGTTCCTTTTTCAGAAGGAATTTTAAGCACATCAGTCTGTATTTCGGTTGTAATTTTATCATTATCTTTGATTGCTATCTTATAATTTTCACTGTAAAGAAGTTTTACTTTACGGTTGTTTTCTCTATCATAAAGTAACTCATATGCAACGTCGTTTTTTTGGGCTATATTCTTGCAGTTATAGTTTTCAAATCCGTAATTCAGGAGATATGTATGGTCGTTCCAATCATCAGGTGCGTTTAGTGTAACGCAAATCAGTTCTTCTCCATTTCTTTCTGCATACGAAACAAGGCACCTGCCGCATCTTTTTGTGTACCCTGTTTTTACCCCGATGCATCCGTCGAATCGCCATAATAGCTTATTATGATTTTTCAAGGCACGGTCCCAATTTTCATTTGGATTTGGAATTGTATATGTTTTTGTTGAAACAATTTTGGCAAAAAGCTTGTTTTTCATTGCCTCACGAGTTATCAGTGCCAAATCATAGGCGGTTGTATAATGATTTTCATCATCAAGGCCGTGTGGATTTTTGAAAGATGTGTTAGTTGCACCGATTTCTTTTGCCCTTTGAGTCATCATGAGCGCAAAAGCTTCGCTGTTTCCTGCTAAGAATTCTGATATTGCCACAGCCGCATCATTTCCGCTCTTCAGCATCAAACCATATGTAAGGTCATGAAGTTTTAGTTTTTCTCCCGGTTTCAGCCATAACGACGAACCTTCTGTTCCCGATGCAAAGGGGCTTACCTTTACGTATTTGTCCATTTTTCCGCTTTCACAGGCAAGAAGCCCCGTCATTATTTTCGTTGTACTCGCCATTGGAAGCTGCTGTTTTGAATTTTTTTCAAATAAAATTCTTCCGCTGTGGGCATCTAAAAGCACCGCACTTTGGGCACTTATTTCATTTGCATTTACCGAAAGTGAAAAAAGAAATATAAAAAAAATTGTTATCACAAACAATTTACGCATAGAAAAACCCCCTCATTTCGAATATATTACCGAAACGAGGGGGGTATACATTTTATTTTACGTATTTTTTGATTTCATCCGATGCATCTTGGGGATTCATGCTGAGGATAATCTGAATTTCTGCGTTGCTGTTTTCCGCAACTGCACTAATCTTGGAAAGGAAAGCTTCAAGAGCCTGAACATCGTCATTAACAATTTTTGTAATACTATCAATGAAAATGTGTGCTATATCGTAATTCTGGGAAAGTATGCCGCAAACAAAACCGTAAAAATCATCATAGTTGGAAATTCCATACTCCTCGGTGTTTACAAGCCTTACCTTATGCGATAAGTCAAGCACATGTCTGTTTCCTTTGTTGATAAAAACAACGCTTCCCGAAGCTGCTTTTTCCGCAGTATGTACCGCTTCAATGAGTCTTGCTGTTTTGCCTGTACCTTTTTCGCCAATAATAACATTAATCATACTAAGCCCTCCTAAAATTTATTTGGTGTCTCTATGGTTATATTATACTATATGTATGAACCAAAGGCAAGATGTTTTTGACAAATTTCAATAATTTTTCAAATTTTGACATTTACTTTGGTTCTGAATTATTCTTATAGCATATTAAACAAATCATCTTCACTGATTACATTAACCCCTAAGGCATTTGCCTTGTCAAGCTTACTTCCTGCTTCCTCGCCTGCTAAAACGTAATCGGTTTTTTTGCTTACGCTTGAGGATACTTTTCCGCCGTTGTCGGTGATGATTTTTGATGCCTCGTTCCGTGTCAACGTAGGAAGTGTTCCTGTTAAAACGAATGTTTTTCCTGAAAAAATCCCCTCTGTTATAAATTCCTTACATTCAAAATTAAGACCTGCACTGCGTAAGTTATTAACGAGCTCAATATTCTGCTCTTGACCAAAGAAATTCACTATGCTTTGTGCAATAATCTTTCCTATTTCATCAACTGCCGAAAGCTCCTCCTCGGTTGCGTTTATAAGAGCATCTAATGTACGGAATTTCATTGCAAGAATTTTTGCGTTTCTGCTTCCTACATGACGGATGCCAAGAGCAAAAATCAGCTTTGAGAGGTCGTTTTCTTTCGATTTTGATATAGCCAGAATCAAATTGGAGGCACTCTTCTCGCCCATCTTATCAAGCTCTGCTATGCTTTCCGCTTTCAAAGTGTAAATATCGTACACGGAGGAAATAAGCCCGTTTTCAAGAAGCTTTTCCACCATTGCAGGTCCCATTCCTTCGATATCCATTGCATCGCGGGAGGCAAAGTGTATTATATTCCTTGCAAGCTGGGCATCGCAATCACTGCCTGTACATCTGTACGCCGCTTCTCCATCTTCACGATAAACACTGGCACCGCACACGGGGCAACGGTCGGGCATTTCAAATATTTTTTCATCCCCTGTTCGTTTCTCTTTTACCACACTCAAAACTTCGGGAATAATATCTCCCGCCTTTTGAACTAAAACGCTATCCCCTATTCTGATATCCTTTTCCCTGATATTATCTATATTATGCAACGTGGCTCGTGAAACTGTAGTTCCTGCCAATCGCACACTTTCGAGAACGGCATTGGGCGTGAGCACCCCTGTTCTTCCGACTTGAATTACAATATCAGTAAGCTTTGTCTCTTTAATTTCGGGGGGATATTTGTAAGCAACAGCCCATTTAGGGCATTTTGCTGTTGAGCCTAAAATCTCCCTTTGACGTAATGAATTTACCTTAATAACTGCACCATCAATATCAAAATCAAGGGTACCACGCTTTTCCCCTATTCGTTCCACCTCCGAAAAGGCTTCCTCTATGCTTGGGTAAACAAGTGTATCGGGAATTGTTTTAAAGCCTAATTTTGATAAATATTGCAAGCCTTCCTTATGGGTTTCAATTTCTTTCCCTTCAATTTGCTGAATATTGAAAACAAAGATGTCTAATTTTCGCTGTGCTACCACAGAGCTGTCAAGCTGGCGGAGTGAGCCTGCCGCGGCATTTCTTGGGTTTTTAAAGGTTTTTTGCCCTGTTTCTTCCTGTTTTTTATTAAGTGCCTCAAAGCTTTTATGCGGCATATATACTTCACCGCGAACTTCAAGAAAAGGAATTTCTTCATTTAGTTTTAGGGGAATATTTCTGATTGTTTTCAGATTTTCCGTTACATTCTCCCCTACGTTTCCATCACCACGGGTAGAGCCTCGGAAGAAAATGCCGTTTCTGTATTCAAGAGATACACTTAATCCGTCTATTTTTAATTCTGTAATATATTCAACCTTTTCCCCAAGGGCATTTTCTGTCTTTACACCAAAATCAATAACACTTTCGCGGTCAAACACGTCGTTCAGGCTTTGCATCTGAACCGCATGAGTTACTTCCTCGAATCCGTCCAATATCTTTCCGCCTATTCTCTGTGTGGGAGAATCGGGTGTAATAAGCTCGGGATTTTCAGCCTCCATGGCTTTCAGCTGAGACATGAGCTTATCATATTCAAAATCGCTGATTTCAGGCTCGTCCTTGGTATAATATAAATTACTGTGATAATTTATCAGTTCTCTTAGTTCCTCAATAGTCATAATGCACCTCAAATAAAAGGGGATTGCCAAAACAATCCCCAGGTAGTTCTTTAAATTAGTTTGGAGCCTTCCATGAAGTTCCATCGCTGAAAGTAGCTTCCAAAACCTTAACATTTTTAACCGACTGTGCGGCGTCCCCGCTCTCAATCGCCCAGCCAACCCTTTTCTTATCGCAGGGTAACATTTTAAGATTATTTACAAAATATGAACCTGAATTTGTTTCAATAACTTCGCCGTCTTTGTCACAAATATCAAAATTAATCTTAAAAGATTGAATCTGGCTGTTGCTTACATTTCTGTATTCGAAAATAACGAGCTTTTTGCCATCTTTACTGTTAAACCAGTAATTTATGAAGCCTAATGGTGAATTTGCTGCTTCTCTCCATGCATCCGTTACCGTAGAACGAAGATAATAGAGCATGCTTAAATATTCGGATTCGGTATTCTCCAGTTTTTCAATAGCATTCTGAACGTTGTTGAACGCAAGCTCATACTGCTTATTTTCAAGCATTGCCACTGCTCCGATGTTTTCGCCGCCGTCTCCTTTGGCAGCATAGGTGTAAACAGCCTCATCAAAAGCTGTTCCCCAGCCCTTTGCTTTGTAAGCTTCTACTTCGGAGGGATCAACATTCTTTGTTGTTCCGTCAAAGGAATAAATGGTAACAAGATTCAAATCGGGCTTCGTGGTTGACCAACCTGCAAGCTCATATTTTGAAACCTCATCCGCAGAAACAACCTTTGACTCTCCGTCGCTGTTATACATAATAACGGTATCGGAAGATGCATCTTCCCCGTCAATAAGAGTCCATCCAAGGAGCTTGTAGGTTTCTACATGGTTAGAAGGCACCTGAATAATTGTATTATCGGTGTACTTTATGAATACCTTACTTGAAGAAGGATTTTCTACATCAACCATGATATCGGGAACGGTTTGTTCGTTATCTGTGCCTTGCTGATTATCCTGTCCGTTGTCCTTTTCAGCATCAAGCTCACCCTCAAGATACCAGCCTACAGCCTTATGTGCTTCAACCTGGTCAGCGGCAACGACGAGTGTTCTTCCGTCGGCAGAATACATTGTGACGGGCTTTTCTTTAAACCAACCCATTCCGGGAGCTGTATATACTTCAATCTGATTATCCTCAACAAAAAGAGTTCGTCCGTCAAGAGCGTAAAGTTCGGTCTTTGCCATACAAACTGAAGATGCCATCATAAGCGAAGCACCAAGGCAAATAAACGATTTTGTTGTTCTTTTCATTATATCATTCCCTTTCTTAGAGCGTTTATTTACTTATTTAACAATAATATTATATCGCAACTTATTAAACAGGTCAACTGTAATTTTGAAATTTTCGATGAAGATTTATACTTGAAAATACTTTCAAACGATGTTACAATATTAAAGTACATAAAACGACAGATTGGAGTACACCTATGATACAGAAAGAAATTAACGAAATCAGGAGACGGCTGACAGGCGAAAGAAACTGCATTTCCCGTTTCTACGGCTGCTTTGTAAATCAGCAAAAGGAAATTGTTTCCCGAATTGACAGTAGTGCCGCTTTAATGCCTCAAAACGAAAAGGACAGGTTTTTGGCGATAATAAGAAAAATCCTTTCAGGAGGGCTTGGAAAGTGTCTTACCGATATTACGTTCACCACACAGCAGGTAACAAGCAGTGAAGAGCATGGACTACTTATGAAGCTTAAGGACACATCGCTATCCGACGAGGAGGCACGAGATAAATTATACACTAAGATAATAGAAAATGTACAGATGGAGGGAAATTATGTTATCCTCCTTATTGCCGATACATACGACATTCCGTTTAAGGGTGCTGACGGCGTGTCACGCGGCAAGGATTCAACAGACATATTTTCTTATTTCCTTTGCAGTATCTGTCCCGTAAAAGACGGCAAAGCCGAGATTGCGTATATGCGGGAAGAAAATGAGTTCCATTCATTTGTTACTCCCCAGACGGTTGCGTCGCCTGAGGTTGGCTTTATGTTCCCTGCCTTTGACGACAGAAACACAAATATTTACAACGCCCTTTTTTATGTGAGGAATACAGCGATAATGCAGGAGTCACTTATAGATTCTTTATTTAAAACCAAGGCTCCAATGTCTGTTCCCGAACAAAAGGAAGTTTTCACAAATGCACTTACCCAGACTCTTGAAAATGAATGTAGCTTTGACGTAGTTCAATCAATGCACGAGCAAATCCGCGAGAGGATAACTCAACATAAGGAAAGCAAAGACCCGCAGCCACTCGATTTTACAGCTGATGACGTGGGAAATATGCTGAAATATAGCGGGGTTGCCGAAGAAAAGGTCCAGGCATTCAGAGAGAAATGCGATAAGGATTTTGGTGAAAATGCAACTCTTATACCCACCAATATAATTGAAAGCAAAAAATTTGAAGTGGTAACGCCTCAGGTTAAAATAACTGTTGACCCCGAATACACATATTCCGTGGAAACCAAAGTGATTAACGGAAGAAAATATCTTCTGATTCCTGCCGATGACAGTGTAACAATCAACGGAATAAGTATTAAGATTCCAAAAGAAGAATAAAAAAATCCGATTTGGGGACAGCCCTCAAATCGGATTTTTTTATTTATACAATTTTGCAAGACCGCCCTCGCCCGTTTCGCGATAATGGCGTGATAAATCCTTTCCTGTTTCATACATTGTCTGCACGACAACGTCAAAGGAAATTTTTCTCGTATCTGTAAGGAAGTTTGCAAGATTTACTGCATTTAACGCACGCATTGCCGCAACGGCGTTTCGCTCAATACAAGGAATCTGTACAAGACCGTAAATAGGGTCGCAGGTGAGTCCCAGATGATGCTCAATTGCAATTTCTGCGGCGTATTCAATTTGTTCAAGGCTCATGTTGTAAAGCTCTGCCAGAGCCGCAGATGCCATGGCACATGCCGTGCCGATTTCCGCCTGACAGCCACATTCCGCACCGCTTATGGAGGCGTTAGTTTTAACAATATTACCAACAAGTGCCGCCGTTTTTAATGCCTTATATATTTCTGAATCGGGAAAATTCCTTTTTTGCTGAATGTAATAGAGCACCGCAGGAAGAACGCCGCTGGAGCCGCATGTAGGTGCCGTTACAATTTTTTCACCACAGGCATTCTGTTCACTTACGGCAAACGCATAGGAGCATACAAGACGGTTTTCTTTTGTTTGCTCGGTCTCATCAATATGATGCTGTTTGTATAAAAATTGTGCTTTCTTCTGCACTTTAAGCTTGCCGGGGATGCAGCCAGTATCTGAGAGCCCTTTCTTTATAGAACGCTTCATTTCCTCCCAGATTCTGCGTATAAAGGCATCTATATCCTCTCCCTCACATTCGTCCACATATTGCCACAATCGAAGATTGTTTTCCCGACAGTACTCAGCCATTTCGGAAAAGGTATGAAGCGGATAAAGATTGCTGTTTTCCTGAAGATCTTCCCCCTCTATTGTAATCTGACCGCCGCCGATACTGCAAACACGTGAAAATCCCATTTTTACATTATTATTAAAGGCAAATATATCCATTGTGTTTGGATGAGGAATGTCTTTTGTAATACAATCAAACTCTATATCACAACGGGTTGGCAAAAACGCCTGTGTTATAGCATAATCGGTCATATGCCCCTTGCCTGTTTGTGCCAAAGAACCGTAAAGCACCACCTTATAGCGGTCTGCATCGGGGAATTTGCGTTTAAACATCAAGCAAGCCTTCTCAGGTCCCATAGTGTGGGAGCTTGAGGGACCTCTCCCGATTTTATAAAGTTCGCGAATTGTGGGCATGGCAAGCTTTACCCCTTCTTTCTTAAAGGCAGGCTCCAAATCGGAAAAAAAATACTCAATACTGACATTATAAAGCTTACAAATTTTATAAATCGAATCAATGCTGGGATATGAAATTTCGTTCTCCCATTTGGAAACCGCACGATTTGTAACTCCGAGGCTTTTCCCGAATTCCTCCTGTGTCATTCCCAATGATTCTCTTAGTGAAGAAATTTTCTCTGCAAAATTTAAGTTTATCATAACTGCACTCCAAAAATCTTTATTGACTAAATTATACCAAAATTATTTTGTCCTGTAAATGGCATTTGATACAATTTTTATCAACCTGCGGTAGAATTTTTGATAAATGCAAATGAATTCGAAAATCACAAAAGAACGAGCTTCGGTATGAAGCTCGTTCTTTTGTGATATGTTAGTGTTATTTTATATAAATTTCTTTTCCGCCCTGCCTTGCACTTTCATACATTGCAAAGACGGTTTTCATGGTGTTTGCTGAATCAAAGACTGTGAAATACTTTCCGTGGTCGTAATACTCTTTTAAAAGTGCGATATGCCCTGTTCCCCAGTAAGCTTTCTCACCCTCTGCAGTAACGTCATGGCAGAGCATTTCATCATCCAAAAACAGCTTGTCATCGGCGTAACGAAGGGTTCCTTTTTCACAAACCACCTGTAAATCGGGGGTGCTATTGGAGGAAAATGCATTCGTGGCAAAGAAAATCGCTTTCGCATCATCATTTGTCCTGAGCGACGCCATGAAGCTGTCCTCCACCTCGATTACGTTTTCAAGAGAGAAATTATTCATGACAGCTTTAAGCGACTTAAATCCACCTGTGAAATATCCCATAAGGTCAAGCGTATGTATTGCCTGGTTAATAAGAACGCCTCCGCCCTCGGTTTCCCATTTTCCGCGCCATGCATCGGTATCATAATAGGCTTTATCACGAAACCACGTTAAAATTCCGCGTACACCGATAATATTTCCGAGCTGACCCGAGGCAAGTATTTCCTTCATCTTTAAAACGCAGGTATTAAGCCTGTTCTGAAAGCAAACGGCAACTTTTTCCACTCCGGGAAGCTTAAGCATTTTTTCAAACTGCTCAAGGTTTATGGCAAGAGGCTTTTCACAAACAACTTCTTTGTTTTTTTAAAGAGCCTTTTTTACCATGTCAAAATGCAGATAATGAGGTGTACAGATATGCACACTGTCAATACTCTCATCACCAAGCATTTCTTCAAAATCTGCGTATGTAACCACATCATAATTATCTGCACATTTTTTAATACAGCTTTCATCACAGTCACACACTGCATAAAGACGGGCATTCGCCACATTTTCAAGTGCCGCGGCGTGAATGGGTCCTATCGCTCCGTAACCTACAATACATACGTTTTTCAAATGAATCTCTTCCTTTCGGTGTCTTACAGATTCTCGGGGCATTCTCCGCAATCGGGGACATCAACAGGAGTTCCGCCGTTATTGGCAGATTCTATTGCAACAAGCCCGGGGATTGTATATCTTGCGGCATTCCATGCATTGAGAACCGGCTACTTATGATTATACACCGCTTTGCAGAAATCGTCAATAAGTAATTTATGAGTTGCCATATGTCCGTTGTCAAGACCGTCAAATTCCTTGGGAAGTCTTGCCATTTCTTTCTCCTGGATTTCTGCAACATCATCCCACTGCCACTCGCCGTTTGCAAGCTCCATAAATAGACTTGCTGCACACCAGCAATCTTTCAATAAGCGAAATTGTAACCTCGGTTGGTTTTTCCGATATTCCGCATTTTATAAAATCATTTAAAAAAAACACCGGGAAAACTCCCGGCGAATACAGAAATTCAATACAAAAAGCAGAGTGATTTCACTCTGCTTTTATGTTTGTTCAGTTATCAAATTATACTCCGCTGTATGCAGCAAAACCGCCGTCAACGGGAATAACAACACCATTTACAAAACTTGATGCATCCTTATGTACAAGGAACAGAAGAGTGCCTATAAGCTCCTCTGCCTTACCGAATCGCTCCATAGGGGTTGCCGCTAAGATTTTGCCTGTTCTTGCGGTAGGAGTACCATCATCATTGAACAGAAGCTTTTCATTCTGCTTTGTTACAAAGAATCCCGGGGCTATCGCATTACAGCGAATGTTTGTCTTTGAAAAATGAACTGCAAGCCACTGTGTAAAGTTGGATATTGCCGCCTTTGCACCGGAATACGCAGGAATCTTTGTAAGAGGCGTATAAGCATTCATACTTGAAATATTGATAATGCTCGCATCCTCTTTATCAAGCATATCCTTTGCAAACACCTGTGTAGGAAGAAGTGTTCCGAGGAAATTAAGATTAAACACAAATTCAACGCCTGACTGGTCAAGATCGAAGAATGTTTTTACATTTCCCATTGCTTCGGGTGTAAAGTATTCATTATCGGTTGTTGCTTTGGGGTTATTTCCGCCTGCGCCATTGATAAGAATGTCGCAAGTGCCAAAGTCCTTTACGATTTGTTCGTGCGCTTTTTCTATGCTTTCCTTATCAAGCACATTACAAGCATATCCTTTTGCAATACCGCCATCTTTTACTATTTTATCAGCATAGTCTTTTGCAGCTTCTTCATTAAGGTCTAAAAGTGCTACTTTTGCACCGGTATTTGCAAGTGCTTCTGCAAACATAGAGCAAAGCACACCGCCTGCGCCTGTCACAACGCAAACTTTTCCTGTTAAATCTACTTCAAAAGGTAATTTCATTTTGTTCCCTCTTTCTCAAGTGTTTCCCATATACCCGCCATATACATTGCACCTAAAGCTCTGTCATAAAGGCCGTATCCGGGTTTTCCTGTTTCGCCCCAGATCATTCTGCCGTGATCAGGACGGAGATATCCCTTAAAGCCGCAGTCATGATAAGCCTTAAGAATTTCAACAACATCAAGCGAACCGCATTCGGAAAGATGTCCGCTTTCTTCAAAGGAACCATCGGGAAGGATTTTTATATTTCTTACATGTGCGAAATGAATTCTACCCATCGCTCCATATTTTCTTACCATAGCCGTGTAATCGTTAAAGGTCGCACATCCGAGAGAACCGCTGCAAAGTGTAAGCCCATGATGAGTGTCATCATAAAGGGAAAGAAATCTGTCGATATTCTTTTCATTTGTGATAATTCTCGGAATTCCAAAAATAGGCCACGGCGGATCATCGGGATGAATCGCCATATTAACATCGCATTCTGCCGCTACGGGAATAATCTCTTTTATAAAGTATTCAAGATTCTCCCACAAGCCTTCCTCACCAATCTCTTTGTACTTTTCAATAAGACCTGACATTTCCTCGGGAGTATATGACGCATCCCAGCCGGGAAGTGTCATCTTAGTGGGATCCATCTTGTCCACATCTTCCTTGTAGTAAACAAGCGCATTTGATCCGTCTGGAAGCGGTTGATCAAGACGAGAACGGGTCCAGTCAAAAACGGGCATAAAGTTATAGCATATACATTTTACGCCTGCCTTTGCAAGTCTTCTTATATTTTCCTTGTAGTTATCTATGTATAGCTGATAGTTGCCACGGCGCAGTTTAATATCCTCGTGAACGGGAACAGACTCGATAACTTCCATTTCAAGTCCTTTAGCATTTACCATAGCTTTCATTTTATCAATTTCTTCCTGAGGCCATACTTCCCCTGCAGGAACGCTGTATACAGCCGTAACAACGCCTGTCATACAAGGAATCTGTCTGATATGGTCAAGCGTTATTGAATCACTTTCTCCATACCATCTGAAAGTCATTTTCATATTCTTATCCTCCTTTTCAATTCATATTTAATTTAATTATAGCTGATTTTTAAAGATTGTCAATGTGTAAAAAACACATATAGTTGTCATTTTCCAACTTTTGCAGGTTTTCGCAATTTAACACAAAAACAGGGTGTAAAAAAGACAAATCCTTTCTATGCCTCACATTCATTGTTAAACCATAATTTTTTCTGTCCTGTCGAAACAGCGGAAGCTCCCCACTTTATCGCCTCTGAGGCTTCCTTCTCGGTCTCTATAAGGCCACCTGCAATAATGGGAACCTCCACGGTTTCCTTAAGCTTTGGAATCACCTTGAGAATACTTCCCGGCATAACTTCAATCATCTGTGCTTTTGAGGTTTTCCATGATTCAATTGTTGTGTTTACGGAGCGTGAATCCACTATGAAAAACCTCTGAACAGTAAACAGGCCTAATTCGCGGGCTATCTTTATAGTACCTGTACGTGTACTTATAATCCCGTCGACACCTTTAGCTTTCAAATATTCAATTCCGCTTCTGTCTTTGCCTATCCCTTCTGCAAGATCAAGATGAACAAAACACTTCTTGCCTGCCTCGTGCAATATTTTGACAGTATCCTCAAGAGACAAAATATTGGGGTTAAGGTCAAAAACGATTTTAACATCCGAATCTGCCGCACCAATAAGTTCATCATAATTACGAACTGCGGCAATTACCTTGTTACGCATCAGCATATTATCACCAATTAATCAATATTTTTCGCGGCAATGATATTTGCTCCGCTTGCATTTTTAATTATAACATCTTTAATTTTGATTGGCAAGTGTGCATTTCATTTATTTGTTTATGCCATCATTCTCTATCTTAATAAACAAAAAAGACATGACAAAGCACAGGGTTAACCCCACGCTTCGACACATCTCCTAATCTCTGTATCGACGTTATAATAGCACTTTTGATATTTTTTGTCAAGAGTAAAATATAAGGTTTTAGAAGAATGAGTGTGCGATTGCCCTCTCAGGGTTCGAATCTCCGGACAACTTGATTAAAAGGCTGTAAAAACAGCATGTTTAGACACATATGTTTTCCGTGCAAACCCCAATATGATAGTATATATTCAAAATAATTATCAGAAGTTCCTAAAAGCTAACTCCGTGGCTGTTAAAAGCGAATATCCCTTTCCCAGTTCATGTTTAATCTCTCTCATTCTTTCGACATCTGTGATAGAGTCACCTTGGAAAAGTATAGTTTTCATTATATAAGGAGGAACTGAAATTCAATTTCAGTTCCTCCTTATATAAATTCAGTTAGTTACTAAAACAAAGCAACTTATATATACTTTTGTGCAATTCTTGACATTTCGGGAAGTTTCTTTTCTATATCCTTTACCAGTGCAAATTGGTTTCTCGCACGGTCAAGGTTGTGATTTTCCCTGTGTATTTTAAAATATGTATCTCCGTTTATGTAGTCTGCAAGGAATCTTATTCCGCACTCGTATGTCATAAGAAGTGCCGAAAGCGGAAGAAGCTCTGCCTCTTTTTTAGTCAGATTTGCCCCGACCTCACCTAAGAATCCCTTGGCAAACGCCTCATACTTATCAAGACCAAAATAAACCTTTTCAAGGTCGTACTTGTTAGATTCCATTGTATATTCCCTCCGCAAAGAGTTTTTTAACGGCACTTACAACAGATTCCTTGTCCTCACGGTAAGTAACACCGTACCATTTTTCATCGGTTGTAAGAACCTTTACCCTTTCGCCATTTTCCTTAATAGCACGGTCAATAACAAAGGGAATGTAAAATTCGTCTTTTAAAGGATTTGAAAGATTTTCCATAAATTTCACAAAATCTGCTTCCACACGGCTGAAAATTTCAGGTCTTAGTCCCCACATATTCATGGAAACAGTAGTGTCAAGCGGAATACCGCTATTTTTATCAAGAGCCGTATGCTCAGTGATACTCTTTAATATGCCGCCCTCAACCTCGCATACACCGCGTGCTACGGTGCCATTTTCGGTAAGGGTATTACCAAGCTTATATCCTACCATGCAGGCTAAGTCCGATGAAGTTAATTCATCATAAATGGTCTTAAAAGCACTCTGTCCGTAATAGTCATCTGCATTGATGAGAGCAAAAGGCTCCTTTACCACGTCTTTACAGCAATATACTGCGTGGCCTGTTCCCCACGGTTTTGTCCTTCCTTCAGGAGCAGTAAAGCCCTCGGGAAGATTCTCCATATCCTGGAAAACATACTCCGTCTTAATTCTTTTTTCTATTCTGTTTCCCACTATTTCACGGAAATCCTTTTCTATATCCCTGCGAATAATGAAAACAACTTTATTAAAGCCTGCCTTCATTGCATCAAAAACAGAAAGGTCAAGGATTACTTCTCCTCCGGGACCGATAGGCTCAAGCTGCTTGAGCCCTCCGAATCTGCTTCCCATTCCGGCAGCCATAACAACAAGTGTTGCATCTTTGCCCATATAAAACACCGCCTTTATATATAATCGGTATTTTATTATACACAATTCATAAGAGAGAGTGCCGCCTCATCCGCAACAATCGTCACATCGTTATGAAGCTGAAGTATTGACGCCTGATTCTTGGGACTAACAGGTCCGCAGATTGCTTCATACAAAGCCTTTGCCTTGTTCTCACCCGAAGCTATAAGAAGAATCTTCTTAGCTTGCATTATGCTCTTAATACCCATTGTGTATGCTTCCTTGGGAACTTCGTCAATAGAATCAAAGAATCTTGAATTTGCATTAATGGTGCTTTCTGTAAGCTTCACGCAATGTGTTTCTGTTTCAAAAGCACAGCCCGGCTCATTAAATCCGATATGTCCGTTATCACCAATTCCAAGAAGCTGCATATCAATTCCGCCCACACTGCGGATTACGTTGTTATATCTTTCGCTCTCAATTTCACTGTTTTCCTGCGTTCCGTCAGGTACGTTTACATTCTTTTTATCAATATTGATGTGGTCAAAAAAGTTTTCGCACATAAATCTGTAGTAGCTCTGAGAATTATCTCTTGTAAGACCCTTGTATTCGTCAAGGTTTACCGTGGTAACATTTGAAAAATCAATATCGCCCTTCTTATACCATTCAATAAGCTGAGCATATGTACCCAAGGGTGTTGAGCCTGTTGCCAGACCCAAAACCGCATCGGGTTTCATAATTACCTGTGCTGAAAGGATGTTTGCCGCCTTACGGCTCATGTCATTGTAATCTTTTGCCTTATAAATTTTCATTGTTTTCTATCTCCTTCTCTATATCCCTGCAAATAATGGAAACCACTTATTAAAGTTTGCCTTTATGTACAATCTGTATTTTATTATACATAACTCATAGCAAATGTATTTGCATAAAAGTAAATTTTTTTTGCATTATTAGCAATTCGCAAACATTCTAATCCGAAAAACCAGCGAACGATTTAGACACAGGGATTATATCTCAAATGCCTTCGGGCTGTAATATTGAGGATTTACTTGAAAATCCAATGAGTTGAGCACTTTTATGTATGATAATCTTGTTTTCGTGAAAACAACAATCTCAACCTCTTTTCTTTGTTAATCCCCCTTAGTGCAGTAAGACTCGAACACCTGTTGTCTCAAACGAATTATTTTTGAAGCCTTTCAATTTGTCGGTCTTGAAGGGCGGCAGCCCATCTGCGACCTCCGCATTAAAATTCTCCTAAAAATAATCCGTTTGAGATGCGAGCAGTTTTAACAGTGGCAATTTTTTATAAAACAAGGAAAAGCCCGCAGGTAATACTTCCGTATTATCAAGGGATTTGACACAGTTTTAGGAGAAATTACCCTGTTAAAACCAATAGGGGTTCGAGTCTTACTGCACTAACCAAGCCAAAAACAGGGAATTTTTCCCAGTAGATGTCAAATAGATGTCAAAACAGCACTTTTCAAAAAAAATTAAGAAAACGTAAAAACCGCCTAACCCTATTGGTTAAGCGGTTTTTAACTGGTGAGCCATCGGAGATGTGTATGCTTTCGCATCCACCCTGCTTGACGACCGTGAGCTTTGCTCACAGTACCCGTCTGCGCACCACGTTCGCTAAAAATATGCCACCGGCATATTTTCTTTACGCTCCGTGCCCTCTCAGGGTTCGAATCTCCTATAATTTCTGCAAACAAAATTAAAAGAGATATCCTTGCGGACATCTCTTTTAATTTTGGTGAGCCATCGGAGATTCGAACCCCGGACAACTTGATTAAAAGCTGTAAAAACAGCATGTTTAGACACATATGTTTTCCGTGCAAACCCCAATATGATGGGGGTTTACTTGTTATCCATTTTTATTGGTAATTAAGTTTTTTTAATACGGTAGATGTCAAAATAGATGTCAGATTGTAATTTCTCTTCTTGTACTTAGTCTTAATCATTCATAAAACATTCTTTGCATATTTCTTTTGCTTTTTCATACCAATCGTTCATATTTTTACTGCCTTATTTAGTAACTATAGTATATCACAAATAAGGCAAGGCTTCAATCATTTTTGTCCTAAAAACGTTCGTTTTTAGGACTGTTGTTTTGTTCCAATGTTCCAAGTTTTTCTTCACTTTTTGAAAATTCTAAACCTCTTCTTGATCCTGCTCCATTTCCTATCTGACCACCAATAGATTAAAAATAAAAGCAACATAATAAGCCAGAGCGATACACAAAAAATATTGATTACAATGATAGCAATGCCACTAAAAAAAGAATTACCTATGGCTGTGAATAGCCATTTTCTGCATAATAGAGTTAAGACAACTTTGATTTACTCATGACATCCCCCTTTCTCCTTCTTCGCGTTATAAACTGCTACTATGACCTCAAGCAACGCCACAAGCACCAGTTTTATGTACTTCATATTCTTATCATTTATATTTCACCACCCATATAGTAGATGTATTCTTCAATTTCTTCGGGAGAGAAGCCTTTTCCGAGAAGTTTGTCAATATCATCGGGAGAATAGCCCTGATAGCACGCTATTGATTTTAAATCCTCTATGTATTCATTTTTTGAGTAGCTTCTTCCCCATCCGTAGGAAGAGAATCCAAAATCCCACCAATTCTTTCCACTGTAGTAGCTATATTCAAAGTTTTCTTTTGTCAGTTTCCCGTCATAGCCGATTTTAAGTATCTCCCCTTCCGCGACATTTACTTCTTCGTACTCTCCATTTTTAAGGTTGCTAAACAGCGGTGAATCTACAAGTGCTTTGTAGAGTATTTCGTCGGTACTGGCATAAACATAAAGCTTAAGCTTCGGGAAATGAAGAATTGATACAGGGGAATCTCCCTTTACGAGATAGAGATTATTTCTGTCATCCAGTATTGAAAAGCTGAAGCTTCCTTCAACCTTTTCTGCCATGTATCTGATACTGTCAAAACAGATTCTTTTCTGACTTTCTATTAACTGTACCGCTATGTAGGAATCCGTTTCGACTTTTGTTTTAGGAAGCTTGTACTTCTTTTTAAGTTCATCATCGTTATAAAGTACTCCGTTATGCGCAAGGGAAAACCTTGCATTTTTTGTTTTCCCGAAAAAAGGATGATTATTATAGTTTCTTTTCTCACTTCCCTGCGTGCTATGGCGTGTATGCCCTATCAGTGCTTTCAGGTTATCGGAATGCTGAAAGTCAATTTTATTTGCTGCCTTTGCTTCTTTGATAATTCTGATTATTCCTCCGCTGACAAATGATATTCCCGTTGCATCCGTACCTCTTACGGATGCGTGTTCTGCAAGGGAATTAGTAAGGTCAGACAATCCTTTAATATCTTTGTTACTGTAGTTTAAAAACCCGAATAATCCGCACATTTACATTTCCTCCGTTTCTGTTTCAATTTCATTTACATACAATCTTTTTTGTTTCAGGTATTCGATAAGTTCTGCTTTCTTAGGTAGAATCTTCTGTACAAAGTCACTCCAGGACATATTTTCCATTTCAAGGTCTGCCATATGTATTGCATGGAAGCATATTTCGTCCACAAGCTGAAGAGTAGCCACAAACGTACTATAGCAAAGCGTGCCTCTGAATAATCTGAATTCTACCGTATTGGCATTTTCAAGATTGACTGCAACATACCTCCCCATATGCCTGTCCTTGGCTTTCTTATAGGTTTCTTCCGTTGTGGTAGAGATAGTTGCATATCTCGCCGCCCATCGATTCAGATTTTCAATTGTTCTTCTGCTGAATTTGACTATTTCGTTCCAGTGTTTTTCAACAAAGAATACGATTCTTCCGATAACTGCTTCCTGCTGTTCGTATGTTTTTCCGAAAGCCTCTCTGCTCACATGAATGTGCAATCCGCAGGTACTTGTCTGATGTGACCTGTAGCCCAGGCGTATGGCTTTATCAAATACTTCGTGCCAGTTCATTTTGTTTATGTGATAGTCAAGGCTCATAGGGTGACTTACTATTTCAAAGCCATCGTCGATACTTCCGTCATGCTTACAATAGATGTGCTCGCCTGCATCGTTGGCAATATTAATGATTGTCTCTGCCTTATCATTGTCTTCCCCACCTCTGTCTATCTCCAATTCAACACCGAAAAATAAATTACCCGAGCCGTGGAAAATCGGTTCGGGTTTATAACTGTAATTTTTTATTGCTCCGCTTATAAGCTTCTGATAGCAGTCATAGCAATATGGATAATCGCTGTCATCGTTTTCGTAATACGCGGAATCGTTATGTATAAGTCTGCCACAGTCTTCGCAGTTGGTATAGTTATAATCGTAGCAATGTCTGCAAAGGACAATATTTTCATTACCTTCTGCATCTTCACGCCAGATTCTTTCATTACAGTTCATACATACTACCGTTTTTTCTTCAAGGCAATCTGTACAGTAGATTTTTCCTTCGAATTCGTGATAGTTCTCTCTTTCAAGAATTGCCCCGCAACAAGAGCAGGTTAAGTTTCCGTTTTTCATTTTTGTTCTCTCCTTAGTATTCATAGTTCATTAGCATAGTTGAGTGTGTTTTATCATCGATTACAAATACTTTTGCTGTAGTAACCGGTGTTATGTTTAACACATACTCCTTTTCATATTCAGGTACTTCCTGAGTATGAATTATTACTTGCTTCCCGTCTTTTTCAGACAAAGAAAAAACCTGCAGATAATCTTTATCTACAGGCAGGTTGTGTATCATCTCCCACATAATTACTTGCTGCGGAATCGGGATATTCTCCGCTACATCTCGTGTTATGAATTTTTGATTTTTAAAAATATTTACACCTCCGACATTCAGTTTCATATGTATGATATATATTTTTGGGACGTTAAAATCTGATTTAATTTATAACATAATATTAAAGATTTATACACGTAACAATAAATTATAAAGGATTCATATAATCACTCACGGGAGAGCTGTGTAGTATATAAGCTATATAAGTATATAATTAAATAAAAAATAAATTCAATACTCTTATTTAAGCATTGAATTACTATCTAAATCATTAAATTATATATTAACAAAATTGCGACGATTACATAGGAGGATATTAGATTATGAATATACATACTTTTGAATTAACTTCAATACTTACTAATGACAAATACTATAAAATACAGAAAGCTTTAAAAAATAAAGATAAATCCAAATGGAAATCCGAACGTAACGGTATGCTATATTTTGGTTTACGTGAAAAAGGGATTTTAATTTATATGTTTATACTGAAGAAAAAGAACTACTACTCTTACCGCATTATATATAGAATATCCGCGAGAAGAGTCCTTGATAAGAATAATTATGTTGATCTTTTTGATTTACAACTATATGACGAATTGGAATTGGAAGCAAATCGACTTCTGTTTGAAAAAAGTAACCTTCTACCTAAACTGAACGAATGCGAACTTACCCGAATTGATTTTTGTTACAATGCCAGGCTTGAGAATCAGTATCAGGTTAAGGCATACATAAAGACAATTAAAAACGGCTACATACCACCAAAACATTACGAGTTTCTCCTCTATAGCGAAACGGGCAAACGGTTTATTCCACCTAAAAATGACTTCACTTTTTCCAAAGACAACTATGTGGAGATTTCTATATACAACAAAAAGGCTCAGATGAAGCAAGACGACTACTACCCCAAAAGTGAAATTGACAGAGCTTCAAATATAGTGAGAATGGAAATCAGATGTTATAAAAAACTAATCAAAGAGTATTGTGAGAAGCATAACATTAATTCCCTGCATCGCTTTATGGGATGCTGTGGTAATTTGGGAAACGAGCTTTACAACAAGTATCTTTCTAAAATATCAGGCAGCGGCTGTATATATACTCTCAAAGAAACCAATCAGCGTATTGATATGAGTGAATTCCGTAAAAAGGATATAACGCTGATGAAAGAATTTGTTAAGGACATAAATCTCCACGGAGCACCTGAAACTTTTGAAGTATATGAAAGAACATACAGTAAAGCGATATTAAAAAGAATGGTGGAACTGTTTGAAATAATTGATACAAGCTTTATAACATTACCTGTACGTGAGGCTAAATTGTTTGATAACGGTAAGCTTCCATCACCTTTAAAGTTGTATTATGAATTATGCTAATAACATTAAATTAATAATAAACCGAAAGGAGCACATATAATGTTTGAAAACCCATACGATATCTTATCTCCCGAAGAAGCAATGGACGAACTTCGGATAGGGAAAAATTCTATTTACGAACTATTGAATTCAGGAAAACTTAAAGGATTTAAAGTAGGACGCAACTGGAAGATTCCACGAAAATCTATAGACAAATATATTGACAAAAATATCAGAGAAAGCGAGTAAATAATTATGAATAGTTTTGAAGTAATAAGATATTTAACAGTACATATGCACGGGTACAAAAGAATCGGCAAAGAAAATGTATTACAGAAAGTTACCGCTACAGGATTCTTTGCGTTCCTTAATATCAACGGTGTCAGAAAAGATATAATCATAACAGCAAAACACTTTGCGGTTGAAATATCAAGAGTTGTTTTTATGTTACATTACAAAGAGAATGGCAAATTAGTCACAGTTCCGGTGTCTACAGAAGTAGAGTGGAATTTTTCAGAAGATGCAGACCTTGCTTATTGTGAGTTTAAACCTATTGAGGAACGTTTTCGAAAAATCACCGGAAGAAGAGTATATGCTGCAGCATTAACCCAGAAGGATTTTTTAACTGAAAAACAATTAAATGAAATCAATATTTTAGACGAGGTTGTTACGGCAGGTTATCCGGCAGGAGAATCAAGTACACATCACAAATTCCCTTTGTTTTCAAAAGGCTATGTTGCCTCTCTGCCGAAAGATGTTTTTGAAGACGGAGAAGGATTTGTTAATATTTCTGCTATAGGAGGCTTCTCCGGTGCACCCGTATTTTTGAACAGCCCCGGTTTAAAGTTTCTTGGAGTTCTTGTAAGCGGTATAATGGAAGAAGATTCTGATTCATCAGTGATGTGCAAGTATGTTCCCGCATATAAAATACTTAGGTTATTAGAACAGCAATAATCAGCTTATAAAGGGTTTCCAAAGTGTGGAAGCCCTTTAAGATTTTATTTTGAAAATAACAGATAATTAATAATAAAAGATAACAAACGTAGGAGAAAAAACTTATGAAATTTTCGGATAATCAAACCTGTGAAATAGGTACTATTATAATGAACGTCAATAAGGAGGCAAATTAAATGAGCAAGCAATTCTATACTATGAAAGAACTTAGAGAAATAATGCCAATAGGCACTAACAACTTGTATAACTTGGTTCATTCTGCCGAGTTCCCATCAATCACAATAAATCGCAGAATTATAATTCCAATAGCTGAATTTAATGAATGGATAAAATCATCTGCAGGAAAGAAATTCAAAGTATAACAAAATCACTTGTCCCCTTGAGGCAATTTGCTTCAAGGGGCTTTTTTTATTTTAGGAGGAAAGATTATGAGTAAAAGAGGAAATAACGAAGGCAGTATTGTAAAACGTAAAGACGGACGTTGGCAAGGAGCCGTAACAATCGGAAGAAATCCTGACGGCACTCAAAAGAGGCAGTATGTCTATGGCAAAACAAGAACTGAAGTTTCAGAAAAGATTAACTCTATTCTGTTTGATATTAATAATGGAACATATATTGATAAAAGTCAGAATCCTACAGTAAAACAATGGCTTTACACCTGGCTAACCACTTATAAGAAAAACAGTATTAAGCCTAGGACGCTGGACCAGTATACAAGCATCATAAGATACCATCTTATTCCGGAGATTGGCGACATACGATTAGTTGATCTCAAGGAAACCAATTTGCAAAGATTCTATAACAGGCTCTCAAAAGAAGGACTATCTCCAAGGACTATCCAGCTTATTAATACCGTACTATACGGTGCAATAAAAAAAGCTATAAAGTGCGGTCTGGTAATAAGAAATGTATGCGATGCTGTTGAGCTACCAAAACAACAGAAGAAAGAAAGAAAGGCGTGTATTAACTCCTGAGGAACAGGAAAGCTTACTGGAGGTTTTAAAAGAATCAGAATATGGTGCTATGTATATCTTCGCTCTTTTCACAGGATTAAGAAAAGGCGAAGTCCTTGCTCTTACCTGGTCCGATATAGATTTAGCTAATCACTTAATTAACGTAAATAAAACTCTAGGGCGTGTAAATACATATGTTGATACAGGAAATAAGACTCAGCTTGTAGTAAGCACCCCAAAGACTCAAACGAGCATGAGAGTGATTCCTATCATCGAATCTCTGATTCCACTTCTTGAAAAGCAGAGAAAACTTACTCAAGGCAGCCAGTCAAATCTTGTCTTTCCTTCGGACGCTGACACTTACATCGACCCCGGTAACTATAACAGACTTTTCTACAAGCTTGTGAAGAAAGCCGGAATTCCCAAGGCTCACCCCCATTCACTCAGACACAGCTTCGCAACACGAGCGCTGGAAGCCGGACTGGACCTCAAAACAACGCAGGAGCTTTTGGGGCATAGTTCAATTGACATCACCGCCAATCTGTACACCCACGCCCTGTTGGAGCACAAGCAGAAAGAAATTAAAAAGCTTGAATCCGTGTTTAATTTATAATATATATTTTTAATAATGTATTCGCACATATCGTTTTTCAAAAATAAAAAACGGAACACGGATTATTGACAAGAGCATCTCCCTGTGATATGATTTTCACAAGGAGGTGCTCTTACCTATGAAGCCTAGCTATATGAATATTGAACCTATGAACTCAACCATCATCCATGCAAAAGATTTGACGAAGATAAGCAATGGAAAGTATTTTGTCAAAGATGATTGCACCTTTTTCAAAAGTCCGCATAGCAGCCGAAAAATTTGTAATTTTTATGTCAGAGAACTTAAATTCAACCGAAATTTTGAAACCGTAATCAGTTTTACTGTAACCTTAAAGCTAGTAGATGAATACGGCATCTATGATGAGGAAAACACTTTTCCGATATGTTATTATGATGAACCGATTGGCTGGTTAAGATATGGTTTTGACCCATCTTCTTTTCATATATACGAGCAAAAAGCTCACTTTAACTTGCATATGAAAGAAATTTTCAATTTGATATGTTCAGAAGAATACTGCAGTTGCGAAGAAGCAATCCTTGGTTGGGACTTTGATACTGTAAATTCCAATAAACCGTTGGCATTTAGGAATACATACGATTTCAACAAAATCGAAAACCCATTTGATTCAGTATATCAGCCTTTGGATGAAGTTACAAAAGAAGAAGTCCCTGAAGAAATGTTATTCAAATATATGAAACTCGCAGATTTAAAAGTTTCAGTTCCTTTAATGTCATTTATGTTGCTTGCAGCATTAAATAGCTTTGAACTGTTAGGCACTAATACGAGACCAGGTTTCGTTGTGGCAATCACCGGTAAAACAGAAGAAGTAAGACGAAAGACTGCTCTCTTCTTCACAAATCTTTTCAAAAGAGACTCTACATTCAATAAAAACGAATATAAGCTATTTCACATTACGCAATCTGATACGCTGACAGACATCCGTTTTAAATCCGAGTATGCTAAAGATTGTGTCCTTATTGCTTTTGAACCCGACAAGAGGCATTTGAATTATTTAATTAATGATTTATATAAAACAAATGTAGTTGATAAAGAACATCCTATTCGTAGTCTCTGTTTATTTACAGCGGATAACATTGATGATATAAAGGCAGACAATATAATCAATGTGCATCTCGACGAGAATTTTAATCTGGATCGAGTTATTAAATTCTTTTCACCTGAAAAAAACAAGCGACAAAAGAAAGATAAATTAATTGAAAGTATCTATTACTATATAAACGCACTTATAGGCAGGCTATTAGATAACGGTCATTTTATAAACGAACAATTTCAAAACCATAAGTTGATTTTTGAAGCATCACATAGGATTTCTGATTTTTCTGATTCTGCTTACACTGCATCTGTTTTACTTAGTTTTGCCATTAATATGTATAGATATTATTCTGCAGGTACGGGCTCTCTCCTTTTGTTTGAGAAAATTGATAAAATACTTATTCAAACTACAAAAAATTCTTTTCCTAAAAAAGGAGAATCAACTGAAGATGATTTTTCTGATGCAAGGAAAGTATGCACTATACTCGACGATTATTTCTACAAAAACAAAGATGAAATCTCTAAAGTCAAACAATCAGAATATTCAGGCCCGGTATTAATGTGGTATGACGAAAAGTATTTATATATTAAAGGAAAAAGTCTGACCAAAGTACTTAATAACAGCGGGACTAAATCAAAATTTTCTGTAAGTGTAAAGAAAAGTATGGCCGAGAAAGGCATTATTGAATCTTACAAAAAAGAAAATGGACAATATGAATATAGCATCAATCTGCAAAAACAAGTGTATAATAGCTTAAAGACAAAAGGTCGATTTGTTGCCTTTAACAGAGAGAAGTGCAGAGAATACGATTTGTTCAAAAAGATTGAGGAGCATCGTATAGTTCCGGAGCCAGCAGTAGAAGCAACACCTCTTTCAATTCCGTTATCACGGATTAGAGGAAGCCACTATTTGGATTTGAATAACTCCGATATAGAGATAGTTTTTGAGACGAGAGGAAAAGAATAATTAAAATTTGAACCTTAATTAAAATTTTAAGTAACAAAAGCCCTCTCTTTTTTATTAGAATTCCCCGTCAGTTCTGAAAGCTCAGAACTGACGGGGTTGTTTTTTCTTTTTTCACCAAACATTTACACTTATAACACTTTTTGTGGCTGATAATAAATATGGCAATCTAATGTAATATTTTTTAGGAATCATTGACAACCTGTCATTGTAATGATATAATGTTAATGTAACATCACAATGATATGGAGAGGTAATTATGAGTAATATAATTATATTGCACGGAACAGATCACATTATAGAAAATCCTGATATAAATATCGGTAATGAGCACAATGATTATGGCAGAGGTTTTTATTGCACAAAATCTGAAGAGATGGCAAAGGAATGGGCTTGTAAGCAAAATACAGACGGTTTTGCAAATCGTTATGAATTAAATACAGACGGTCTCAAAATTTTAAATTTGACCGACGGTCAGCATACAGTATTAAACTGGATTGCAATTTTACTTAAATACCGCACATTTAAATTAAGTTCTGAAATCGCTATTGATGCAAGAGAATATATTATAGATCACTATTCGGTTAATATTGCGGATTTCGATGTGGTTGTGGGATATCGTGCTGATGACTCCTATTTCCAATATGCTGAAAGTTTTGTTTCCAATGGTCTCCCCCTTCGCAGTTTAAATAAAGCATTAAGGCTTGGAAAACTTGGAGAACAAACTGTTTTGGTATCACAGAAAGCATTTGAGCAGATTAAATTTATTGATGCTGCTCCTGTGTCAAAGGATGAGTATTATCCAAAGTTTATTGACCGTGATTCTTCTGCTCGAAAAGCATTTAAGCAAGAAATCAAAAAAAGCAAGGTCTACCGTGATGATATATTTGTACTCGATATTTTAAGAGAGGAGATGCAGAATAATGACCCACGCATACAGCGAATTATATTTGAGTGATGCAAAAAGTTGCCTTGCCTGTATGTTTGATTATACAATAAACGATTGCAAGCTTGAAAGTGATTGGATTGCATCACTTTTTATGACTACAGGCTATGCACAAAAGTTTGAAACTGGTAATCCCGCTATTATTTCAGGAATGTCAGGAATCGAACTCGGAAAAGCAATCGTAAAAAAGGCCTATAACAGAAAGGATGCCCCCGAAGCAAATTTCCGTGAAGACCGTTCTCCCGAATATTGGGCAGGTTGGGCTTTGGCAGAATATCAGTGGTTTTCAGGTCGCATATTTAAAGATATCTTTGAACGTATTCCGCTTTCAAAAATCATCAATATGTATTCTGTTTATCATGAAATGGATATAAGCCAGTTTATAGATTCAATGGAAAAGTTCTATAACGAAACAATTCTTGAAACCAAGCTTAAAAGAATTCGTGAAAACCGAGGTGTTTCTCAATCAGAACTTGCAAAACTTTCAGGTGTTAAACTTCGCTCTATCCAGATGTATGAGCAGAAGGTTAATGACATAGATAAAGCACAAGGACATACATTATATAAAATCTCAAGAGTCCTCGGATGTAATATTGAGGATTTGCTTGAAAATCCAATGGGTTGAGTACTTTTTATGAACGATAATCTTTATTTCGTGCACAAAACAGAGGATTTCTCTTAGCAGATGTCAAATAGATGTCAAAACTGCATTTTTTTAAACAAAGCAAAAAAGTAAAAACCGCTTAACCATATTGGTTAAGCGGTTTTCCAGTGGCAAAAAAGATGCAACGTTTTTTTAACGATATACTTGCTGCCACTCGTGGGATATATTTGCTTTAAAAACTCAGCCATTTATAACAATGTTTTCTTGCCATAGCACCACTAATTCTCGTCGTCATCTTCCCTTCTCCGAGTTTCTTGTTCAAGTTGATGATGTCTAATATTAAGTTTTGCCTCTCTGACATATCCATCAGAAATAAGACGAAGTGTTTCTGCATACTTTGCATATCCTATTGATTCAGCGGATTCTGCAAGTTTCTTATATTTTTTAGCAAGTTGGAATTCCGGCTTCCCTTCGGGATCAATCCATACAACTCCTCGCTGATTAAAAGTACCAATCCTATATCCCACACGCATTTCTTCATTTTCAATCTTATTGAGTTCTCTCATGATAAAATCATCAATAAGACCATTCTCAAGTTTACGCGCATAAGAAAGGCCATTACCGATTGTTTGCTGAACTATAGCTTCTCGATCTTCTACCTTAGCCCAAGCCTTGCAATAGTTAACCCATTCGCAAAAATCGTTTTCGTTGTAGTTTCCATCCCAATCTGTTCCTGGAATCACACAAAAATCGTGTAGAATTTTCCAAAGTCTCTTTGCCATATGTTCCGAGATGTTTTCTTCGTGTGTTTCAGAATGTCTTTTCTTATAGAATAGTCTTATCAGTTCGCAGAAAAACATTGGCTCATTTGCCAATCGATATCTCAAAGCTAATGGTTTTACTTTGGAATATTCATCAAGCCAAGATAAATATATAAGTTCTACATCAGAAATTTCCTCTATGCTTATACTCCTCGTCTGCTGTAATAATTCAATCAAATTTCTAACAGCATCGGGATCCAACCTATCACCGCTTTCAGTGATTGCAGCTTGAGTTAACACTTCGTGTAATTTGTCATGAGAAATACTACAATTTTCAGCCGTGATACCAAAAAGATTAATAGCCGTAGCATATCGTTTTTGTTCAACCAACTGCCCCCACACATAGTTTAAATCAACTTCATCATCCAAGCCAAGACGTGGAACAACGATAGAATTCCAATACAAATTGCTCTGCTCGCCAAGTATGTCTTTGACAATTTCAAACAAACGCATAGAGGGACGAAGACATGAAAGAACCCAAGAAACATAATCCAAACTATAAGTTTCCAACTCTGTTTGAATTATCGCATCATAATCATTGGCTATTATATATCCGTTAATTATTGATGCAAAAATCTCCTTACTCAACCTGGACTCATAACACATTTTTAAAAGCGCTTTTATGTCTTCTTCTTTTAGTTGCTTACCTAAGTTTTGAGCAATCCATGCTTCGTTGTTGAGTTCTTTTGCAAATTCTACTACTGAATCTATTCCGTACGAAACATATATTTCATAAACTGAGGTTTCTTGCTTATTACACTTAGCTTCCCATTTTGTATGAAATTCACCCTCATTGTCATAATCAAAATATCCTGGTTCATACAATCTTCTATATATATATCTAATATCCGTAGGAGCAACTTTTTCAATAGTAGTATCTAGTAACTTCATCATGAAATCGTCCAATTCATCCTCTGTGTTATGAACTAACCATTCTTTTTGATTTACAAGCTGTTTCCAAAATGGATATTTTTTCGAGTCATCCCATTCCATTGCCTGTTCTGATATTAAAGATAAATACTCTACGATTGTATCACGGTCCATATCATCGTAATATGATAACAGATCAACCATTTTAGAATGGTCATCTTTAGCTAACCCTAACGCTAAGTGTGAATAATATCGGTACAAATCTAAAATATCTTCATCAGGAGTTCTAACTTCTTTCGGGGAAATTGAAATAATATATCGAGGTTGATGTGTATCTCCGGTGTAACGTGTAGTATGTGGAAGTAGCCCTTTGATCACTATCCAAGCAATGTCAGGACATTCTTGTTGTAATGCTTTAATTGCATTCTTCTGCTTTTCTTTTGATGCTAAAGTCTGTATATGCCACGGGAGCATAATGCTAATAATAGAATTAATCGGTGTATTAGATGAATTGGTCTTATCAAATTTCAATTTTGAAATCTGACCTAATATTCTAATGCATTTTACAAAATATTTTTTATCCCAGGCCAAGCCTTCCAAAGACCACAATATTGAACAAATGAAATTTCTGGAAAACAACAAATTATCGCCATTCTTCGGAAATAAAGATTCTATATTTTGAGGAACATTAACAATTTGCCTCTCCAAACAAGATAAATACTCTGTTGGGTGAATTTCAGCAACAGTCGGCAGATGTGAATTTAAACTCATCCACGTCGAACTACTCGCTTCAGAGAATAAGTTGCGAATCAACATTATAGCTTCATAATTAACTGTTTCTGAAGAACACGACAATTGCGTTCCAAACAGATTGCAAATCATTGCAAGGCCATGTATTATTCCATTTCGTAATGCTTCAGAATGAACAAACGGTCCAGACTCTGGCACTAGGATACTAAAATCACCATTATCCTGAATTCGTTTATCTTTTTCTTTAAGAACCTCTTGAGAGGTTTCAAAGAATTTTTTTATATCATTTTCAAAATATAATTTTGAACAAATTTTGATAATTGCTCGTCTATGATTAACATACCATAGTCCTTGTGAAAAAGAAACATTTGGGTTTGGCTGCAAAGAATTCTCTTGTATTATTTTTTGGATTTCCAAATAACTTCTTCCTAAAAACGACTCCAAAAATTTCTTATCAAAATCATTTTTTTCATTCCAGGATCCTACCAAAGCCAACTTTGCCCAAATGGAATCAATATCGAAATCAAGGGGTTCCGGCATAACATCGGATATCGCTAATAAGTTTTCGAATTTTTGCTTGATATACTCTGGAATATTATCCAATGTAATATGTGCGGCCGCTTTATCACAGCTCGCTGCATAATCAACGAGTTGAGCCCAAACCGATACAGCGTTTTCCTTACTATTTGAAGCAATTAATGCATGAATTAAAAATTTATTTATGCTACTCTCATAATCCAAGTCAAAGACAAGAATTGTAAAGACTTTACAGAATTCCCACAATTGCTCGTCAGTAATATCTTGATCATTATTAGCCTTTTTTAAAAGAACTTTGATGGCATGCAACTTTTCTCGGTTGGTGCCATTAGAGTATCCCGGTCTATCGATTCTGTCAACGAAATCGTTCGCATCTAATGCACCGTTTGCTTGATCATAAATAAAGCGCAACGAATTTGCGTTCGCAACTGATCCCGAAATCAATACTATTTTATCAGTTCGCTTATCAAACATCGGTTTGTTAAAATCACTCCAAGCAGAAATAACAACATCCTTAAATGTAGCATTGTTTTCGGTAAGAGTTATCCCATGCTTGATTTGACACACTAACTTTGCAGAATATGTATCAAATGACGAAAATAAAACGATATCATCAGTATCATATCCCGATCTTTTAGCTTGAAAAAGCACCGATGTTATGGGCAAATTCAGCAAAGGCGAAAATCCATCTACCAACAACGTCAACAAAAATGCGGCTTGGACACGATGTTCAAAATCCACCCCTCCACCGCCAGTTGAAAAAGGGTTGCTGAGCGCTGATACCGTTGCCTTGTTGTGTTTTTCTTGGTTTTCTTTTGTTATCATTAATTACCACCTATTTTTTTCGTACAGAATGTTTTCGATATCAAAGATAATTCGAATTTTGGTTAACCATCGTTGTATTTATAACTCTACGCTTAAAACATCTTTCTTATAACAACAGCTTGCTCCGGAATTATAACAGGGGTTATTCCTTCACCTCTATCATATCCATAATAAGAATGGCTGAAGAGTAAGTTTGATTCAAAAGCAAATAAATTGATTTTATAATGCACGAAGTACAATTCATGAGCTGTAGGCTTGATTCATGAAATCCTTGATTTCAATCAACCCCACCAGCCAATTCATTGTTTTTAAGCTTTACTTGAAATCTTTATAGAATCAGTGAACAATTTAGATGCCACTAATTTTAGCAATAATTCGTGTTAAGTTAGAAATAAAAAATATTTAACCCTAAAACATAATACATATCACCATAACAACTATTGGTAGTACAAACAAAAATAGTTTTAATATCCAATTGGCTATAATTTTCATTTGAAGAAGTATAGGTGATATTTCGCTTAAGTAGTTTCTAATTTTTTCTTTATCTTCATCACCACCTGCATCAAAAGCAGAAAGTTTTTTAAACCAACGAATCTCCTTTTCTTTGCATAACGACTTGACTGTGTTAAAAAAATCAATATCATTTCTAAATTCAACATTATCCACTATCTCGTTATATTTAGAAATAAATGAATCCAATTGCTCTTCTTTCAAACTTCTTTTTAGAGTTTTTAAATCATTTATAGCCTTAGTTATCCTCTCAATTCTCTGTGCATAATTAGCATTACTGTTTATCAATGAATACGCAAGCATAATTACAGACAAAACAAGGCCAAAATATTCACACATTTTACTATTATACCATTCAAAATATAGTGCAGTCAAAGAATGAATAATTAAAAAAATGCTATAATACACAAGAATAAAATCAGACATCTTTTTACTATCAGATAGTCTTTTTTCCATGTTTATGTAATTACTAAGTGTTGTTTTACAAATCCTTCTCCATACTATTAAATTTTCATAATCTGTTGTCATTTGTATATCTCTCCGTTTCGCATTTTCGACTTTTTTGACAATCTTTATACAAAGACTGTATAATCTGGATGCCATGCTTTTTCCACAGTTGTTTATTCTACATGTTCTGCTTTGTTTTTTACAAGTCCTATAATCGCCGAAATAATAACTACGCACTCATATATCACACCGCCCATTGATGCAACTGCCATGTTATAAATAATGCACAAAGGCGATTTAATAAACATTGCCCGTCTTGTGTTCTGCGGATTTGAAAAAGAAAGACTCACAGTTGATGTAACAAGTCCCGCTATTAAAAACAACGAATAAATATTTTCCCAGGCAAGCATACCTGCAACTGCAATAAGAACAGAGGTTATAATTACTTCAGCTTTGCTTTCACCTTGTTTCTTGTTACGAAAAGCAAAGTATAAACATATAACCGCAGACAAAAAATTAAGTGCAGTTGCCGTGGGAGCTGAAATCAAAAAATAATGTACAGAAAAAGTTAATGCCGTCACACACTGGGAAACTATAATCCCAAACTGAGTTTTTCTTTGATATGAAACAAAACCCAATATTACAGCAACAATTCCCAGCGCCTGTCCAATTATATAAGTTAAATTATCCATAGTAATATCTCCCTTTTCAATATCCTCCAGTACACCCTATATAAATGACATAAGGCGTAGGTACCACTAATCAACGCCTCCCTTGTGTAAAGGGAGGTATTTTATAATTTCGACTTTTTTCGACGCTCTTCATAGGCTTATCTTAAGTTTGAGCTAAAAACAAATAAATTGACTTTATAATGCACGAATTGCAATTCATAACTGTAGGCTCGATTCATGAAATCCTTTAATTCAAACTATCCCTATTATAAAGTCTTATTCTCTTTAATAAAATCAATCATATTCACATGTAAAATCCCATCTCGTTTTTGCAATAAGGTATCTGTTGTGAATAAATATTTTGGGAAATTATCTCTGATTTTTGTAAATGGTCTGTATTCTCGTTCCTCGGTAGATTGTTCCGCAATGGTCATAGCAACCTGAATATAAAAATAGTCATCTACATTCTGTCTTACTATAAAATCACATTCCAGATTTCCAATTTTACCTACACTTAATTTATATCCTTTAGATTTTAAATAACAGAATAATAAGTTTTCAAGTACAGGTCCGTAGTTAATTCTGCCGTCTACATTCATAGAATAGTATATACTCAAATCGGCAAGATAATATTTTTGCTCTGTTTTTAACGACTTTTTCGATTTCATATCAAATCTTGGGCATTTATATATTATCTTTGCACTTTCAAGCATTTCGATATATTTGTGTACCGTATTTTCTTTTACCGCTATATTTTCTTTAGCCAAATATTCTACAATGTTGGACACGCTAATTGTAGAGCCAAAATTATTTACAATAAAGGTTTGTATTTTTTCAAATGCTGCTCGATTTCTAATTCTTTTATTTTTAGATATGTCCTTTTCAAATATTTGAGTAATAACACTTTGCACATATAGATTTCTATCATCAACATTATCAAATTCCAAAGATTTGGGAAATCCCCCGTCACGAATATATGTTGTAAATTCTTCAACAATATTCTGTGATACCTCTTTGCCAAGAAACTTTTTCATTTCCAGATATTCATAAAATGTCAGCGTATACATCTCTACTTCGATATATCTTCCTGTAAGCTTGGTAACAAGCTCACCGCTTAAAAGATAGGAATTCGAGCCGGTAATAAAAACAGAATGTCCATCTTCCCTATATCCATTTATTACTTCCTCAAAATTTTTAACATTTTGAATTTCGTCAATAAAAATATATTTTTTCTCACCATCGGTAATATAGCTATCTATAACTTCTTCTAATTTGTCGGCAGTTTTAATATTTTTAAACCCTCTTTTATCAAGATTAATATTAACTATATTTTGTTCGCTAACACCATTAGATTTTAAATCCTCCATAACAGAAAGCAGAAAATACGACTTGCCGCAACGTCTGATTCCGGTTACGACTTTTATAATATCGCTATCATAAAATCCTCTTATTTTGTTAAGGTATTCTTCTCTCATAAAAATTTTAGCCATTCTAACCAGCCTCCTTTTGATTATATTATACCATATTTTTAGAAAATTGCAAGTTAAGGGGATAAAATTATTTAATTTATATATTTTTCGCCTCTTATAAGTTGTTTAATTGACACTTTTGAAATTGATAATGAGTTGAAAAGAGATTATTTCTTTATTTGTTTTTAAATGTAGAATAAGTTAGTGAGCTATGAATATATCATTCTTATAGATGATATCCCCATAGCTCACTATTATAATCCTCGATGATGTTTAGTGCATATAAACTCAATTTTTAGTAATAACACTTTTATTAATTTATACACTACTTTCTAAATTAATTCTGACTAACTTTTGACTACAAATAGGAAATATCCATTTGCCAATAAAAGCCCTTACGCTTCCCTTAACAAAGCCAAAAACAGCAAATTTTCTCAGTAGATGTCAAATAGATGTCAAAACGGCACTTTTCAAAAAAATAAAGAAAACGTAAAAACCGCCTAACACTAATGGTTAAGCGGTTTTTAACTGGTGAGCCATCGGAGATTCGAACCCCGGACAACTTGATTAAAAGTCAAGTGCTCTGCCGACTGAGCTAATGGCCCATATATGGCTGGGCTGGCAGGATTTGAACCTGCGGATGCCAGAGTCAAAGTCTGGTGCCTTAACCGACTTGGCTACAGCCCAACATAAACTATGCCGGAATGCAACTCAGGTGGAAAAGTGGGGTGGATAGAGGGACTCGAACCCTCGGCCTCTAGAGCCACAATCTAGCGCTCTAACCAACTGAGCTATACCCACCATAAGTTGGCGTGCCTGCGGGGATTCGAACCCAGGACCTACTGCTTAGAAGGCAGTTGCTCTATCCAACTGAGCTACAGGCACATTTATTTTGTGGCAAAAAAGTGGAGCGGGTGATGGGAATCGAACCCACCTATCCAGCTTGGAAGGCTGGTGTTCTACCAATGAACTACACCCGCACTTGCGACTTTCAAAGTATACCAAAGATAAGTAATTTTGTCAATATCTTTTTTTAAATTTTTTATTTTTTTTTGAGGAGCAAAACTTTTTCAGTTTCAGCATCATTAAATGACAATGTTTTGTCAACTAAGGACAATATTTTGTCAACAAAAGACATTTACTTTATTATTTGATTTATGTTAAAATATATTCATATTACATGAGAGGGGAACTAATATGGCACTATATAAGGAAAACGAAGCTAATTTTCCCAGACTTCACACAGATAAGCTGTTTTTTGATTACGGTAACAACTATCAATATAACGGATTTTCTGATAATGTGATTCGTTTTATTGAGGATTTTCAACTTCTTTCTCCCGAGCACTGGGCACGCTTCGTACGTCAGTTTCACGAAAAGCCGGATTCAAAAAATGCCGCGTGGCGTGGTGAATTCTGGGGCAAGATGATGAGAGGAGCATGTTTTACATATTCTTATACAAAAAACCCCGAGCTTTACCAAACCCTTGCAAAGACAGTAGATGATATGATAAATGCCGCAGATGAGAACGGAAGAATCAGCACATATGTCGTTGAAAAAGAGTTTGACGGATGGGATATGTGGTCAAGAAAATATGTTCTTCTCGGAATGCAGTATTTTCTTGAAATTTCTACCGATAAAGAACTTATCGACAGAACAGTTGCATCGATGAAATCACAGGTTGACTATATAATGAGCAAAATCGGACCTGCTTCAGATGGCAAAAAACCCATCAATTTTGCTACAAGGCACTGGAGAGGACTCAACTCATCTTCCATTCTTGAGCCAATTGTAAGGCTTTACACAATCACCGGAGAACAGAAGTATTTTGATTTTGCGACGTACATTGTAAACGAGGGCGGAACAGATATTGTAAATATTTTCGACCTTGCTTACCAAAATAAGCTGATGCCCTATCAATACCCTGTAACAAAAGCGTATGAAATGACAAGTTGTTTTGAAGGGCTTTTGGAATACTACCGCATTACAGGAATTGAAAAGTATAAAACTGCAATTATCAACTTTGCAAACAGAATTATAGAAACAGATTTTACCATTATAGGAAGTTGCGGCTGTACGCATGAGCTTTTTGACCACTCTACGGTTCGTCAGGCAAACACTACAAACGGCGTTATTGCCCAGGAAACCTGCGTTACGGTAACTTTGATGAAATTTTTCTTCCAATTAACACTTCTTACCGGAGACAGTAAGTATGTCGATGCGGTTGAAACATCACTTTATAACGCTTTTCTCGGCACAATCAATACAGAAAAGATAATTGACAATCCTGTACATGAAAACTATGACCACCTTAGCCCGGAAGCGTTTGCAAACTTTGAGTACGAGCCTCTCCCCTTTGACAGCTATAGCCCCCTTACAGCAGGAAAACGCGGAGAAAAAATCGGAGGTTTCCAGATAATGAGCGACAATCACTATTATGGTTGTTGTGCTTGTATCGGTGCAGTAGGTACCGGGCTTCTTGCAAGAATGGCACTGCTCACCTCAAAGAGTGGTTTTGCTATGAATCTGTTCTTTGACGGAAAAATCGAAACCAAGACCTATAGCGGTAACACCGTTACATTTATAACGCAGACGGAATATCCGAAGTACGGAGATATTAAAATTACTGTTGACATAAAAAAGGAAGAAGAATTTGAACTTCTCATCAGAAATCCTTATTGGAGCAAGAACACAGCAGTTAAAGTCAACGGAAAAGCAATTGACATCTGTGAGGGATATATTCCCATCAGCAGGTTATGGAAAAACGGAGATGTAATTGAGATTGACCTTGACATGAGAACAGAAGCTCTCTACCCCACTTCTTATGGTCATCAGATTCTGATGAACGAGGTTGTTTGGGGGCACAACTATGTAATTCCTACATATGATGAAGAAGACCCGATTGCAAAGAATCATATAGCACTTCGCCGAGGTCCCGTAATTTTGGCACAAGAAAACAGGCTTGGCTACAGCGTGGATGATCCCATCAAGGTAAAAGTAGATGAAAATGGTTTTGTAAATATAAAATTCCCTGAAAAAGACACAGCCCCCTATGAGCATATCGTTGAGGTTTTGGTACCGCTTGAAAATGGTACTATGATGACTGTTACCGATTATGCCTCAGCAGGAAAGCTTTGGACAGATGAAAGCAAAATGGCTGCGTGGATGCTGACTGAATAAGTAAAAAGAAAGAAACAAGTAGGCAAGCGGACAAAATTGTCTGTATGTCCACTTGTTTCTTTTAATTTTGAGTTTTTCGCCATAAAAAGAACTTATTTTATTGACCTTTATTCAAAAATGATGTATAATTATACGGAATGTAAATATATAAGGAAGTGATTTCTTTGAAAAAGATTGCACTTATAGTTAACTTTGATAAAAACAATGCATTGGAAATTGCAACAAAGCTTGTATCAATGCTTTCAGGCAAGGCAGAGCTATACACCGACAAGGCAGGAGTTGAAAAACTGCCTGAAACGACATATAAGCCTGACAACGAGCTTTTTTCCACATGCTCAGTTACAGCAGTGTTGGGCGGTGACGGAACAATTATTTCCGCCGCCAAAAGATGTGCTCCCTTTGACACAATTCTTTTAGGAATAAACATTGGCAATCTCGGCTATCTTTCAACATTTGAAAGCAATAACCTGAAGGAAGCGGCAGAGCTTTTGCTCTGTGATAACATTCCCTTTGACAAGCGTTTTATGCTTCGTGCAAGTGTTGTAACAGACGGAAAAGAAGCCTCGGTCTATCACGCATTGAATGAAATTGTTGTATCACGCAAATCGAATTCAAAACTTATAGATTTCACTGCTTACTGTAATGAAAAAACTGTCTGCGCATACAGAGCCGACGGCATGATTATCGCAACTCCTACAGGCTCTACCGCCTATTCCCTTTCCGCAGGCGGTCCGGTTATCTCGCCTGATGCAGATGCGATGCTTATTACTCCTATCTGCCCCCACATGCTTCGTGCAAGAAGCATTGTTCTTCCCCCGAAAAAAATCAAAATTGAAGCCAATGCAAGTGCTGAGCTTGCAATTGACGGACAGTTTTTCGAATCACTCCAAAGCGGAGATTACATAATAGTGGAAAAATCCGATTACGCGACCTATCTTGCCCGCAATAAGGAACTTAATTTCTACGATATCCTTCAGAAAAAGCTTTAATTAAGAGGTGTTGAAATGAGAAATAAACGGCATGAGGCAATTCTTGATTTAATAACAAAAAACAACATAGAAACTCAGCAAGAGCTTACAATCGCACTTGCATCGGTTGGCTTTGATGTAACGCAGGCTACAGTATCAAGAGATATAAAGGAGCTTCGTCTTCTAAAGAAGCTTAGTGATTCCGGAAGATATGTATATGCCCCCCACTCATCGGAAAACAGCGAGGGCGTAACCGACAAGATGTCCATAATACTTAACAAGAGCATTATCAGTGTTGATTATGCTTTAAACACCGTTGTAATAAAAACTCTTGCAGGAATGGCACAGGGTGCAGCAAGCGTGCTTGATGCCATGCGGTTTTCTGAATGCCTTGGAACAATTGCGGGCGATGACACAATTTTTGTAACGGTTCGCAGCGAAAGTGCCGCACAAAAGCTGTGCAAAAAACTCAAAAGTATGACTAATTAACGAAACGGTGATTTTTATGCTTATCCAGCTTGACATTGAAAATATAGCGGTAATTGAAAAAGCATCAATAGAATTCGAAAACGGACTGAATGTGATAACCGGAGAAACCGGTGCAGGTAAATCACTGCTTATAAATTCTCTCAACATGGTCTTGGGAGCAAGAGCTTCCCGCGAGCTTATTCGGGAAGGTGCTGATTTTGCAAAGGTAAGTGCGGTTTTCCTCTGTGATTTCATTGATGATATTCTGTCGGAAAACGGAATTGATACGGATGACGGGAATATAATCATCACCCGAAAGCTTTACAAAGACGGCAGGAACATATGCCATATAAACGGCTGTGTCGTAAGCGTGGCACAGCTACGTACAATTGGAGAAAAGCTTGTGGTTATCCACGGTCAGAGAGACAGCAGTGAGCTTATGGACACATCATCTCACATTGATTTCCTCGATGCTTTCTGTGAAAACGGCGAACTTCTTGGTGAATACAAGGAAATTTACAGGGAGCTTTGCACGGTACGTTCCGAGCTTGAAAAGTTAAACGGAGATACGATTGCACGGCAAAGCGAAATTGAATATCTCACATATCAGGTTGATGAAATAGAAAAGGCTGAGCTTTCCGAAAACGAAGAGGAAGAGCTTATTGCAAGAAAGACAGTCCTTGAAAACGCAGAGGCAATTGAAAAGAATGCACAAAAGGCCTACGGAGCGTTAAGCGCGGAACACGGTGCAAAGGAGCTTCTTTATACGACTAAGCGTGCACTTGAATCTCTGTGTGATATGGATGCAACGGCAGAAGCTTACTGCGAAAAGGTGTCAGAGCTTTATTACGAAGCCGAGGAGCTTGCAAGAGATATTTCTTCATATATTTCTTCCATTGAATTTAACGGCGGTGAGCTTTCTCAAATTAATGACAGGCTTGATACAATTAAGAATTTGAAACGCAAATTCGGCAGTGAAATTTCAGACATACTGAATTATTATAATGAAGCAAGCGAAAAGCTTTTGAAGCTAAAAAGCTTTGATGATGATAAAGAGGCTCTTTCAAAGAGAAACGACGAGCTTACTATAAGTGCAAATAAAATTGCAAATAAAATTTCAGAAACGAGGAAAAAGAGTGCAGTTCTTCTTTCTGAAAGGCTTACAAAAGAGCTTGAAAGCCTTGATATGCCAAAATGCAAAATTGAATTTCTCTTTACTCCATGTGCTTTATGTACAAACGGAATTGAAAATGTGGAGTTTGTAATTTCAACAAACCCGTCGGAATCCCCGAAAAGCCTTGCCAAAATAGCCTCCGGCGGCGAAATAAGCCGTGTGATGTTAGCTATAAAGTCTGTTTTTTCAGACTTTGATAAAATCCCCACGCTCCTTTTTGATGAAATTGATACGGGAGTTTCGGGCAGAGCCGCGGAAAAAATTGCAAACAAAATGCGGATGCTTTCTGAAAATTATCAGTTGATATGTGTGACCCATCTGCCCGTTATTGCCGCTGCGGCAAAGCACCACATGCTTCTTGAAAAGAAAACTGACAGCGAAAGCTTTAAAACAATTATCCGTTCCCTTTCCGCGGAAGAAAGAATCAGGGAAATTGCACGTATTATCAGTGGAGATAATATTAATGAGATATCACTTCAAAACGCAGCTCAAATGCTGGGAATATGAGGGAGGATTTTATGGAACAAATCGGTGAAATAGTAGAACTTCATGGACGGAGTGCTGTTGTAAGAATCAAACGCGCCTCTGCATGTGGGGAAAACTGTGCTCAATGCGAGGGTGGCTGTAAGCCTACCTCAAGAACGATAAAAGCAGTAAATAAGGCTAATGCACAAGTAGGTGACATGGTTAAGCTTGAAATGAGTTCTTCCATGTTTATGCTACTGGCATTTATCGGATACATACTGCCGATCATTTTAGCTATAGGTGCATATTTCATAGCGGATTCATTGACGGAGAACACTGTGATTGCAGACGCTGCACTTATCTTTACTCTTATAGGTGTGCTTGTTTTGTTTTATATTATAGATAAACTTCCGCATAAGACTTCGCGATTTTCGACAAGAATAGTAAAAGTGATTAAATAAGAAAGGACAAAACAAATGATTAAAGCATGCATATTTGATCTGGACGGCACTGTTGCAAATACGCTTAATTCAATTAAACACTTTGCCAACAACGCACTAAAAAAAGCAGGCCTTGGCGAGATAGATACGGAGACCTACAAGGTCATCGTGGGAAACGGTGCAAAAGTCCTCGTAGAACGAATGCTAAAAACAGTGGGGGCCGATGAAAAGTATTTTGATGAGGTTTCCCTTGAATACAACACTAAATATGATAACGATTTCCTTTACTTAACCGAGCCTTACGAGGGTATTATCGATATGCTTAAGGGACTAAAGACACTCGGTATAAAAATCGCTATCCTCTCCAACAAGCCTCACGGCACTGCAATAAAGGTTTCGGATGCTCTTTTCCCAAACGGGCTTATTGATGTCTGCTATGGAGGTAGAGATGGAGTCCCCCTTAAACCCGACCCGCAAGGTGTATTTGAAATTATAGATGAGCTTGGCGTAAAAAAAGATGAATGTCTCTACATTGGAGACACGGGTACGGATATGAAAACAGGTAAAGCTGCCTACCTTTACACAGTAGGCGTTCTTTGGGGCTTTAGAAAAGAGCCTGAACTTTTAGAAAACGGTGCTGATGCAATTATCAGTCATCCCTCCGAGCTTCTTGATATTGTAGAAAAAATGAAATAAAATGTAATTTTACGTAGATTTTACATAACTTTGGTTTTAGATTTTACATTAGCAACATATACTGAGTATATTAAAACAAAGGAAGGTTGTATTTCTATGGACATTTTTTCAATTTTGTCACTTTTCGGCGGTCTTGCCATCTTTTTGTTCGGAATGAACGTAATGGGAGACGGTCTTGAAAAATGCGGCGGTAACAAGCTAAAGAAAATACTCGAAAGCGTTACCCAGAATCCTTTCAAGGGACTGATTTTGGGTATGGCGGTTACAGCCATTATCCAGAGTTCTTCCGCCACTACCGTAATGGTTGTGGGATTTGTTAACTCAGGAATTATGAAGCTTTCACAGTCAATCAGCATCATCATGGGTGCCAACATCGGTACAACTGTTACTGCATGGCTTCTCAGCCTGACAGGACTTGAGGGAGATAATATTTTTGTACAATTTTTAAAGCCCTCTTCATTCTCCCCTGTTCTTGCGGTAATTGGCATTATTCTTTTGATGTTCAGCAAAAGGGATTCACGCAAAAACATAGGTTCGGTCTTAATTGGATTTGCCGTACTGATTGCGGGAATGGAAATGATGACATCTTCTGTCGAAGGACTTAAGAACAACGCAACATTCACAAGTATATTCACTCTGTTCTCAAATCCCGTCCTCGGAATTTTGGTTGGGGCATTGCTTACAGCCGTTATTCAGTCTTCATCTGCATCGGTTGGTATTCTCCAGGCACTTTCCACTACGGGAACAGTTACCTACTCAAATGCAATTCCCATTATTTTAGGTCAGAATATAGGAACATGCGTTACGGCACTTCTTTCCTCTATAGGAACGAACAAAAACGCAAGACGCACGGCAGTTGTTCACCTCTCGTTCAATATACTAGGTGCAACAGTGTTTGCACTGGGCTTCTATGCACTTAATGCAATTTTTGATTTTGCTTTCTTCACAAAATCAATTAATGCGGCAGGTATTGCAGTTGTACATTCAATCTTTAATGTTACCGCAACAGCTCTCCTGTTCCCATTTATAAAACAGCTTGAAAAGCTTGCATATTTCGTTATTCCCGATAATGAAATCAAGGATAAAAAACAACTGTTGGATGAGAGACTTTTGGTAACTCCTCCGATAGCTCTTTCCCACGCTAAAAACGTAGCCGTAAAGATGGCACACACTGCAAAAAATTCAATCGTTATGTCTCTTGAAACCATGGAGAAATATGATAAGGACATTGCTGAGGCAGTTCGAAGTGCCGAATCAAAAGCGGATATGTATGAGGACCATCTTGGCGATTATCTTGTAAAATTATGCAAGGAAAATTTAAATGCATCAGACAGCCGAGAGGTTTCCGCACTTTTACACTGCATAGGTGATTTGGAGAGAATTTCAGACCACGCAGTAAACATATGCGACGTTGCAACGGAGCTTGACAGCAAAGGCATTATCTTTACAGAAAGTGCTAAAAAGGAAATTAAGGTTATGTGCGACGCTCTTCGCGAAATAATCGGGCTGACTATTGATGCTTTTGAAAACAACGACCTTTCCAAGGCTCAATTAATCGAGCCGCTTGAGGAAACAGTCGACTATCTGAGATACAGATTGAAAGAGGGACACGTGAGTCGCCTTAAACAAGGTGAATGTACTATTGAAACAGGCTTTATATACTCCGATTTTCTTATAAATTGTGAGAGAATTTCAGACCATTGTTCAAACATTGGTGCATGTATGCTTGAAACTGCACATGACAGATTTGAAATGCACGAATATCTCTCACGTGTAAAGGAAGGCACAGAGAACGATTTCCAAAAACAATGTGCGTACTACAGACAAAAATACGCACTGTAAATGTATTATAATAAGAGGTTTTTCCAATGAAGCAAAAGAGGTTAGTTACAATTCAAGATTTATCGTGTTTCGGAAAGTGTTCAATTACGGTTGCACTCCCCGTTATTTCCACACTGGGTTCGGAAGCAGTGGTCCTCCCCACTGCTGTTCTTTCCACCCATACGGGAGAATTTAAGAATTATACTTTCCACCCATTATATGATGAATTCAAGAAAATAACTCACCATTGGGAATCTCTTAACCTGGAATTTGATGCAATTTACGTGGGTTATATAGGAAATGTGGATTTGATTCATGCGGTGTCGGATTTCATTGACAGATTTGCAAAGAAAGATACCGTGGTATTCATAGACCCTGTTATGGCGGATAACGGAAAATTCTATTCAGGGCTTGACGAAAATTACGCAAAAGAATTGTCCCGGCTGTGCAAAAAAGCTGATATTATAACACCAAACATGACAGAGGCGATGATTCTTTCGGGAAAAAATCCTTCATTATATAAAGAGCCTTGTGATATAAGACATCTGGCACAGTCACTTTCTTATCTGTGCGAAAATGTTATTATTACGGGTGTGCATACACCCGAAACAATCTCCACCGTCGCCTATGACAAAACCCGTGATGAGATTTTCTCTGCAGATAAGCCCCTCTATGACGGTGTATTCTATGGGGCGGGAGATTTGTTTTCCTCTGCATTTATAGGGCTATATATTAATGGAAAATCGCTTTTTGAAGCAACGCAAATTGCCTCGGATTTTGTAAAAGACTGTATTATCAAAACAATGGATGAACGCGACAAATACTGGTACGGACTTAAGTTTGAGCAGTCCCTTCCAGTGCTTGCTAAAACACAGGAAAAAACCAATATATGAGGTGCAAAAATGATTCGTATATGTTGTGTCGAGGATGATTCCTCCATAAGAGACCTTATTACATATACCCTGAATGCATCGGGGTTTTCTGCTGTGGGGTTTGAATATGCACATGATTTCTTTTCAGAAATTGAACTTAATCTCCCCCATCTGGTGCTTCTTGATTTAATGCTTCCCGATATGGATGGCATGGAAATACTAAAGAAGCTTCGCAGTGACAGCAGAACAGAGAATCTTCCCATTATTCTATTAACGGCAAAAAACGACAGACTTGATAAAATAAAAGGACTTGACTTTGGTGCCGATGACTACATAACAAAACCCTTTGATATTCTGGAACTGCTTTCGAGAATACGTGCCGTTCTTCGCAGGAGCCAAAGAAAAGATGTAATCGCATCTTCTGACCTTCAATGCGGGGATATTACTATAAACTCACTTTCACATAAAGTATATATTTCAGGCAATGAAATTTCACTGACTTTTAAGGAATATGAGCTTCTTTCATTTCTTCTCCAAAATAAAAATGTAGCAATGAGCAGAAGCGTTCTTATGAACAAGATTTGGGGGATTGATTTCGAAGGTGAAACCCGTACGTTAGATGCACATATACGGTCGCTCAGGCAAAAGCTGGGAACAAGCGGTCATCTCATAGAAACGGTTCGAAATGTAGGATATAGGGTGACGGACAATGTATAATAAAATATATAGAAATATGCTTTTGCTGTGTGCTTCGGCTATAGTTCTCATTGTGGTAACGGCAAGTCTTATATGCTATGTCACAGTCAGAACAAACGCATTGAATGATTTTAATGTACAAGCACAATACGCAGAGCAAATTTTAAGCAGTTCGCAAAACACGAACGAAACTGCTTTGGTGTTACAAAAAATCAATCCACGCTATACATACGAAATTACTGATGCAGAGCTTGAATGTAAGTATGTGCATCAATGTAAAATTCTTGCATTTGATAAAGGCAGCGCCTTGCACATGTACATCTCTTATAATAAAATGTTTGTTCCGCTCTATGCAATGGTTATACTGCTTGTTTTTATGGGTGCGTTTTTGTATTTGCTGGCAGTACGTGTCGCAGATAAGATGACCAATTCAATCGTTAAGCCTTTTAAAAATATGTTCAGTTCAAAGCCTTCGGAAATATATGCGGAAATACTCCCCCTTACCCGTGCAATCAAGTATAAAAACGAGGAAATTAAAAGGCAGACAGAAAATGCACAAGAGCGGGAAATACAGCTTCAGGTTGTAACGGACACGATGAATGAAGGGTTTATTCTTTTAGACAAACACGGCAATGTAAAGCTTATAAATGACTTTGCATTAAAGCTTTTCGGAAAGGATATATCTTCGGTAAAAGGCGGATATTTTACTAATCTGACAAAAGACGAAACCTTTGAAGAAGCTGTGAAGAAAGCACTTAATTTCAAAAGAAGCAATGCAGTTTTTGAGATAGATAATTCATATTACAGGATATATTGCAGTCCTATTATGCATGACGATATTTTCGGCGGAGTAATAATACTGCTCTTTGATGTAACAGCAACTTATCAGTCTGAAAAAATGAGAAGAGAGTTTTCCGCAAATGTATCTCATGAGCTGAAAACACCTCTTACATCAATCAACGGCTATGCACAGATAATTTCAAACGGACTTGCAAATAATTCCGATATTCCCGAATTTGCAGGAAAAATTGCTAAGGAAAGCAATCGTTTAATGATGCTGATTGAGGACATTTTGAGGCTTTCCAATCTTGATGAAGGAGCACCGCAAGAACCTTTTACAGAGTTTTCGGCTAAAGAAGCAGTTTTGGAGGTACTTTCTTCACTTGAGGAAAAGGCGATAAAGCGAAATATCTCCATTAAGTGCGACGGCGGTGATTTTACAGTCAAAGCGAGCAAAACCCAAATTCTTGAGCTAATCTATAACCTCTGTGACAATGCAATTAAATATAACAAGGATAACGGCTCTGTTTTGGTGACCGTTGCCAATAATACACTCACGGTATCCGATACGGGCATTGGTATTCCGAAAGAATATGTAACTCGAATTTTTGAAAGATTTTTCCGTGTGGATAAAAGCCATTCAAAAAAAGTTGACGGAACGGGATTGGGACTTTCAATCGTAAAACACATTGCCAAACAGAACAATATAGAAGTTTCGGTAGACAGTAAAGTCGGCGAAGGCAGTAAATTTACGGTTTTGTTTAAATAAAATTTATATATAATTGTATATTTTCTCCATATTTACCATTTATGAGCACAAAACGTTGGTAAATATGCACATTGATTAATTTACTTTTTTGTGTTATCATATAAACAAATTGAACAAATGGTGGTATGAAAATGGAAACAATTGATATCGAACTTTTTTACAAATGTGTTGAGACATACGGACTTCTCCCTGTTCTCGCACAAATCTTTTCAACTGTGAAGATTAACATTGCACTTACTGCACAGACTTGCGGTATGGCAATTAAGGATATGGACCTTTCAGTTAGATCTTACAACGCTCTTATGGCACACGGTGTAAAGGATTTGGGAAAGCTTGTTGATCTCCTTAATTCCGGTAATCTCCGTGACGTAAGAAACCTTGGCGTAAAGAGTGCAAAGGAAATCCAGCTCAAGGCTCTTGAATACAGCTATGAAGCTCTCAATGAGCATGATAAGAAGAGCTTTCTTGAGAATCTTCTCAAGATTAACTGCGATTAATCTACATAGTATAAACAAGACCAAAATCAAGCCATAATGAATATGGCTTGATTTTGGTCTTGTTTTGTCTTGACAGAAGTACTAAAACAATGGTATAATATGTCATATTTTAGAAGTTAGGTGATTTTATGTTTTGTTCAAATTGTGGCAGTCCCATTCCCCAAGGCTCATTGTTTTGCGGAAATTGCGGCACTAAGTTAGGTACTGACTATAATGAAGCCCCCTCCCCCCAAAGCAGCACTTCTGCTTCATACACACAGCCGTCTGCCCCTGCAATGCCTTCTTACGGAGCATCCATTGCTACTGCAGCAGTAAAAAGCAAGGCGTGGCTCACTTGGCTGATAGGCGGCCTTTCACTGGTATTGGCTGCATCCTTTGTATTTCTTTTCTTCTTTACTAACATTTTTAAAAGTGATGAAGATTTAATCAATGAACGTATAGAAGAATTCGTATCAAGCTACAACAACGGTGATATGGAAGCTGTTATGGAATGCTTTGACCAAAGAACAAAAAGCATTATGGGCGCCACTGTCGGCATCGGGGAAGCACTCATAGGAGGTGCCGCCGGATTTGATGTCAGCATGAGCGATATGTTCGGACTGGGTGCAGGTCTTAACGAAGGCGATATGCTTAAGCTGAGAAATATACAATTTACTGTTCCGGAGGGGGCAGTAAGAGTCAGCGTAAATGCAGAAATCACAATGAGCATAAGCTTTATGGGACAATCTCAATCACAATCTTCACCCATTCAGATTGAAATGGTAAAAGAAGATGGCGACTGGTTTATTTCAAATATTATTGAGTAATAAAACAATGTCTGTAAAAAAGTATGACTTTTTTACAGACATTGTTTTATATTCACACTATTGATTCAAAGAGTATTTTCCGGGGGTTACACCTACATGCTTTTTAAATACCCTGATAAAATTTGCATAATCTTCAAATCCGCACAATATTGCTGTATCGGTAACGTTCTTACCTGATGCGAGCATTTTTTTTGCCTCTGTTATACGGCGTGAGGTTATATACTTTGCAACTGTAGTTCCGCAATATTTGTTAAACAGTCTGCAAAGCTGATTTACTGAAACATAAGAGTTTTTTGCAATAGTTTCCAGAGAAAGCGGCTCTGAAAAATTCTCATTTATGTAATCTATGGCAATCTTAATAGTGTTTACGCCTGTCTGCTTTCCCTGCGTGGTGTGATGAGAAAATGCCGTATTTATCAGAAGAAGCACCTTTACTGCAATCATTGTTTTTATAATATCATCACCAAACGGTGCAGTTTCCTCAAGGCTGTTCATATACTCCAAAAACTTGTTTTTCTCCTCGTTGCTGAGACTGATTTTATTAAATACACCCACGCCTCTTTTATAGAAGCAGTGCGAAAGGTCCGTCTGCGGAGTTGAATGTGCATATAAAAATTCCGGATGCACCTGCATTATATATCTGCAAAATTTGTTTTCGGGAGATGAGTTTATTTTATGAGCCTCAAACTGATTTATTACAAATAAATCTCCGTCTTCTACATTATATACTTTATCATTTATAAGGAAATTTTGCCCCCCTTGTATGCAGAAAAGCACCTCGCAGGAGTTATGAATATGTATATTCTGATCGGGATTTTGTACATCTGAATAGTTAAAACCGAAGGTTTTTGTTCTGTCAGCATACAAAACCGCCTCGGTACAGGTTTCAAATTTACATTTCATACAATCGACCTCCTGATTACATCTTAACATCTTTTGGTGAGATTTGCAACAAAAACATCAAATTTTGCAATATTTATTCAATAATTATATGTTAAAATAGTTTTAGGAGGTGTAATATGCTTACTTTAAAGGTACTTAACAAAAGCAGAGAAATACTTTCAGAAGAAAAAGGAAAAGACATCACTCTCGGCTACAACAGAGCTTATGAAGAAGGCGACCATATTCGTGTGGAAAGCTCCATTGATAAATTTATAGCTGTACAGTTTGATGAAACTTTAGCTGAAAGTATTATCTTTATCCCGGGTAAAAGCTTTGAGTTTATAGTCCCCTCTGAAAATGTCCGCAAGGGATGCTACGGCGAAGAAGCTTTTGGCGGGGACAATCATATTATTCGAGCACGTGAAATCAGCGAGGAGGAAATGTATTCCTACAGAAAAATTTCTCTCAATTCACATGATATTCACGCGAAAGCAAAAAGCTATCCCCACACATGGGCAAACTTCGTCACGAGAGAATCCCCCACTTTCTACGCACGTAACGCAATTGACGGCGTAATCAGAAATGACGGTCACGGTAATTTCCCCTACCATTCATGGGCAGGCGGTGCACGTGAGGATCTTGAGTTCGTGTTGGACTTCGGACAAATGGTATCGGTTGATAAAATTGTATTTTTCCTTCGTGCAGATTTCCCGCACGATACATACTGGAAAAATATCGACGTAGAATTTTCCGACGGAAGTCGCGAGCATGCTGAATTTGAAGGCACTAAAGACGGACAGGCAATCACCTTTGAGCCAAAGGAAACAACATATGTAAAGCTTATTAACTTCAAACAGGCGGTGTACCCCCTTTCATGGGCGGCATTAAGCCAGATTGAAGTTTATGGAAATTATATTAAGGAGGATTATAGTAAAATGGAAGTAAGACAGGCATCAAACGCAAAAGACGCAAAGCATTACACTACAGAAAGACTCAGAGAGGAATTCCACATTGCAAACCTCTTCACAAAGGACAATACAAGAATGGTTTACAGCCATATTGACAGAATAATTACAGCAGGCCTTATGCCCGTTCTTCGTGAGCTTAAGCTTGAAGCAGGCAAAGAGCTTGCGGCTGAATATTTCCTTCAGAGAAGAGAAATGGGATGTATCAACGTTGGTGGTAAGGGTATCATCACAATTGACGGTATCGAATACGAAATGAACCCCCGTGGCGGTATCTATATCGGTATGGGCAACAAGGAAATCATGTTTAAGAGCATAGACCCCGAAAATCCTGCAAAATTCTATGTATCTTCTTGTCCCGCACACACATCTTATCCCACTGTTAAGATTGATATTACAAAGGCTAAGAAAGTTCCCTGCGGAAGCGTTGAGGACTGTAACAAGCGTGTTATTAATCAGTACATTCATCCTGAAGTAATGAAGAGCTGTCAGCTTTCTATGGGACTTACCCAGCTTGAACCGGGCAGCAACTGGAACACAATGCCCTCTCATACCCATGACAGACGTATGGAGGTTTATATGTATCTTGATATGGGCGAAAATGACGCTGTATTCCACATGATGGGTGAGCCTCAGGAAACAAGACACATCATTATGCACAATGAAGAAGCAGTTATCTCCCCCAGCTGGTCTATCCACAGCGGTGTAGGTACAAAGAACTACTCTTTCATCTGGGCTATGTGCGGTGAGAATCAGGAATTCACCGATATGGACCATATCGAAACAAAAGACTTACTGTAAGGAGGAAAACAATATGTTCAGACTTGACGGAAAAGTAGCACTCGTAACAGGTGCAAGCTACGGAATCGGCTTTGCAATCGCAAAAGGACTTGCAAACGCAGGTGCAAAGGTTGTATTTAACGATATTAAGCAGGAGCTTGTTGATAAGGGAATCGAAGCTTATAAGGCTGAGGGCATCGATGCAAAAGGTTATGTTTGCGACGTAACAGACGAAGATGCAGTTAACGCTATGGTTGCTCAGATTGAAAAGGAAGTTGGCGTTATTGATATTCTTGTAAACAACGCAGGTATCATCAAGAGAATTCCTATGCACGAAATGAGTGCGGCAGAATTCAGACAGGTTATTGATGTTGACCTTAACGCTCCCTTCATCGTTTCAAAAGCTGTTATCCCCTCTATGCTTAAGAAGGGCGCAGGTAAGATTATAAACATCTGCTCCATGATGAGCGAGCTTGGCAGAGAAACAGTTTCTGCATACGCAGCAGCTAAGGGCGGACTTAAAATGTTGACACGCAATATCTGCTCCGAGTACGGTGAATTCAACATTCAGTGTAACGGTATCGGACCCGGTTATATTGCTACCCCCCAGACTGCTCCCCTCCGCGAGACACAGCCCGACGGAAGCCGCCATCCCTTTGACAGCTTTATCTGTGCAAAGACACCTGCCGGCAGATGGCTTGACCCCGAGGAACTCGTTGGTCCTGCTGTATTCCTTGCTTCTGAGGCTTCAAATGCCGTAAACGGTCACATTCTTTATGTTGACGGCGGTATTCTTGCTTACATTGGAAAACAGCCTAAATAATTATTTAAATATTATCGAAAAAAGCAAGTGATTAAATCACTTGCTTTTTTCAATGAAAGCAGTTTATAGTTCTTCCTCGCTGCAACAACAGTCGGGGGCATCACCGCTGAGGCAATCCTCGACAGGAGGGAAAAACTCGTCAATGGGGAAATTAATATTTGCAAAAATCTCGCAGGGGTCATCAGGCGAGCTTGTAACACATTCTTTTTCGGGAATACAGAAATCGTACGCAGGGATAAGGAGCTGAACGCTTCGTTCAAGCCTGATAATTGTAAAGAGCCCGAGAGATATATAAACCTTCCTCTGCTCATTGCGACAATTTACAAAGCGGTCTTCAAACACTCTGCAAACACAATCAGGAATATTGCATACGTCTATTTCGTCATCGGCATATTTGCAGCATTTTTCTCCCGGTTCGGCAAGTTTTACGCCCAAACTAATGGGATCCAGGGTTTCTATGCCGGACTACAAAAGGTCATATTTTATTTCCATATAATTTTAACCTCTCCGTTATGATTAACAGTTATAACGTCGATTACTTTTTTCATAGCCACGTTTGAATAATCCCCTGCTAATACTTCTTTTATATGTGTATATAGTTTATCAGCAGTTAGCGGTTCTTCCTCAATATGATTATTGATATTAAGAAGCTTATTACGGCACTTGTCAAGTTCGTTATCAATCTCTTCAGTTTGCTTTTTAAGAGCAGAAATATCAATTATTTCGTTTAAGTACATTTCCATATACTTTTTCTTTTTCACCTCAAGCTTTGATATTTCCTTTTCAATTTCGTCAGTGCTCACAGATTTTCTTACCTGTGTACGCTTTGCTGCCTCATAATTTTTGATAAACTGCTCCTTATCCTCAATAATCTCATACAAAGGCTCAGTAATTGCAGTTAACAACTCTTCTTCTTTAATTTTAGTTAAATTAGGACAGAATTCCTTATCGTTATTATTTCTTCCTGCACACTTCCACTCAATAACAGATCTTTCCTTAAGTTTTCTTATTCTTCGTGTAAAAGAATATCCGCAATGCTCACATTTAATAAGCGTGCTGAATGGATACTGAGAGCTTACACGTCCGTTTGGATGTTCGTTTTTATACACTTCCCTGTTTTTTTGAAGTAAAATCTGGGCCTTGCTAAAGATTTCTTCATCAACAATAGCAAGCTCAGGTTTACAAAAAGTGTATTCACTGACGTCCTCAAGCTTTTTCCATTCGCCGGTAAGGTAATTTGTCACCTCGGTCTTTTTCGAGACCAGAACTCCCTTATAAAGCTCATTTTCAAGCATCCTTCTTACAGTTTTCGGAAGCCATCTTTCTGCATTTTTGTATGTTGGAATTTTTCTTGTGTTAAGAGTTATCGCAATGCGTCTTGAACCCATTCCCTGATTTACATACATATCAAAAATTTCTCTGATGACCGAGGCTTGATTCTCATTGATAACTAAATTAAACTTATCAATCCTATCATATCCATAAACCTGATTCGGGACCTTACCGTTTTTAGCATTGATTTTCTTTCCAAACTTAACTCTGCTTGATAAGTTCGCACTTTCTTCTTGCGCCAATGCAGAAAACATAGTAAGAACAAACTCACTGCCGCCAAGAACAGTCTGATTGGTAGACAGAAAAAGAACATCAACATTTATCGCCTTAAGTTCCCTTATCGAGATTAAAAAATCTACTGTATTTCTTGCAAACCTCGATACATCCTTTACCGCAACTAAATCAAACAACCCCAGTTTTGCATCCTCCATAAGCCGTAAAAATTCTTTACGATTATTCATCTGTTTTCCGCTTATACCTTCGTCAGAATACATCTTCACCAGGGTATGATTGTTTCTTGCTGCAAACTGCTCAAAAAACTCCTGCTGATTTGCTAATGATTCTAATTGTTCATCTTTATTAGTAGATACTCTGCAGTATGCTACTAACCTCATTATAAAAAATCCTCCTTCACAATAAAAATACCATAATCTCAATTGCTTGTCAATCAGTATAAAGAGATTATGGTTTTTATTATCTTTTGGCTGAGGATATAATCATTAGCTCTCTAAGCCATTTTTCAATTTCCGCACTTGTTAATATGCTATTTTTTGTTATATGTACAATTTTTATGTTCTTTTTTGTCGGCATATGGTCCCTCCTCTTACATAGATGCAAGTTATATCAGTAAAGTATATTTATGGATATTTTTTTTATTCTCAATATCACTTTTAAATATTTACCATAATACAAAGTTTTCTTCTCACGTTGTACTCTCCCTGCTCTATGGAGCTGCACTCATTGCCTGCGACGCTTCTTACGCTCAAACTGTGACTATACAGAAGTATCATTATCTTGTTTTTTTATATTAAATTGTTTTGAAATTGTGCTACCAATAAAAACACCCTCTCATATATCTAGGAGAAAAATTCACCGAAAATAAAGTCTGCACGACAAAGAAGGTTATAAAAATAGACAAAAAGACAATATTCCCCTTTTTTTAGAAGGTTAATATTGCCTTGAAATAACAATATGATTTTTTTAATACAAGTTACTGTCGCATAATGCATTTTCTCTTTCTTGCAATTAGTGTTGTATTCATTGTACGGGCAGCAGGCATAACACAGCCACCGCAATAATCAACATGCTCACCAATAAGATTAACACGTCCGTGAGAAGTGAATACGCGCATCTCTCCATCACCATATGTATCTATAAATAGATTTTTAATTTCAGTTAATTCCATTGATGTCCCCCTGTACCTTTCTCATAAACCTATTAAAGGCAGATCTTCCCTGCTCGTCACGCTTATAAACTCCTGCATGTTCCAAAACATTGACAAAAACCTTTCCAACCTCTTATCTAAGGATTTGCAGACATAATCATCCCAATACCACTATAGATTTCATGATTTAGTCTAAATGAAACACATTCTTTAATTCAATGCTGACCGGACTATTATCGGGATTTGTTTCCATGATGTCAGCCATATAATCCCACCATTTTTTGCAGATTTCCGTGTCTGCACTTTTTTCCCATTTTTCTTCACTTTCTATTTCTATATATCCAAAAAGAGTGAGCGTTTCTCTGTCAAAAAAAATGGTGTAATTTTTCCCACCATATTCATGAATCATTTCTTTCATTTCGGGCCATAAAAGATTGTGTCTTTTTTCGTACTCCTTTTCCTTTCCCGGAAAAAGTTTCATTTTAAATCCTTTAATCATATAACCACTCCTAGTTACCGTTTTAATCTTACTTGTTAGTTTTATTAAGTTTATTGTTTCTATACTATATGGCTTTTCAATTACATTTCGTCTTATCTTTTCTTCAACGGTTAAAAAGTGTTTGTGGTACGACAACATTATCATACAAGTCCAAATTTTTCAAACACTTCAATATTTGTTCCGTAAAAAATATCATTTCGTTTACTCATCATTTCACAGAACTTTTCAAACTGCTCCCATCGTTCAGGATAAATATCAAATTCATACGAATGTCCCCATACGTACATAATCTGCGGTGTTTCTGCATTAACACACAAAAACTTCTTGCCCATCTCAAAAAGGCAATCCCAATCCTGATGATGATAAACAGTTCCATGATAATTAAGCATATCAACAGATGGATTATACTTGTATGTAACATGGACGTTTCTTGCATACTTCACACCTGTTTTTTCTTTCACAACTTCCAGAACACGTTCATCAGGAGCACAATTAGGATATGCCATGCCTTTAATATCATACCCCACAAGTTTAAAGAGATTTTCTCTGTCTTTTTCAACTTGACGTATAATTTCTTCATCATTCTTGTTTTGAAGTGTCGGATGAGTTAGTGTGTGAGCAGCCACTTCATGTCCTTCATATATACGTTTTACATCTTCGCACTTTATCTTTGTGTGGTTAACCCTAACATCATTACGAATGAGTTCTCCCGGTTTACCAAGCAGCTCTGAATTTAAGTTAAACGTCCCTTTAAGTCCATATTTATTTAAAATTTTTACGAGTCTCTCATCTTGAGTAACGCCATCATCATAACTGAACGTAAGTGCTTTTTTTAATTCAATCATTTTTCAACTCTTTCTCATATATCAGTTGTGAATTTGATATCTTGACAAAATTCATTAGTATTCAGTTCATACTCGCCTTCCATTAAAGGTTTACTATTCACAAAGAAATTACTAATAGTTATGTTTGATAGCTTGTTACAAAATGCTCCTGATCACGAAGAGTATTCACATTTCCCTTATGTCTGAAGTCTTCATTGGATAATCGAATGTAAGCCGCAGTTCTGTATGTAGTGGTAATTTGCTCCTGCTTGGTTTTTTCCGCCAACATTGTTTCTTTACTTTTTCGTGCCATTTTGTGTTCCCTCCCTTACACTGCCTCGGAACATATAAACTGTTCCGATTTAATGTTATCAGAGATTTTATTTAGTTCATCCAGTTCGGTTTGATAAACAAATCGTATATCTACCGTCCTGTCAGCACCGAACACAACATTTTTAACAAACAAAGCAACAGCTTCCCGTTTGAGTGCACCTAAATTCTGATATTGCCTGAACACATCTACCCATGAATCATTTTGTTCTACAACATTTTGTGATGTCTCGTGCTTCTTTCGTAAAATTTCCAGAGATGCCTCCGCATCTTCCAGCATCTTAGTCTTAACTTTACGTAGTCTTATATATTCCTCATCTCTCAATACACCACTTATATGCTTTTCACAGAGAAAAACAATGGAATTTTCAATCGCTTTAATTTCATTTCTCTTTTCGCTGATATCCATAAGCAAAATGTTATTGATACTTTCTGCAATTGAAGTGTTACCGTGCTTTTGCAGACGATAATTCACATCAATCATACATCTTATATGAAACTGCAATGCTTTTAAAACAACTTCTTCTGCCTCACTATAAGGAATCATTGGCATATCACAGGATTTGTCAGCCTTATTACAACATACAAGGTAAGGATATTTCCCGGACTTCGTACTTTTTACCTTTCTCGTCATTTTTCCGCCGCATTTTCCGCACCTGACCATTCCCGAAAGCGGATAAACAGTTTTCTGTGATGGCGAAATACGTGTTTCAAGTTCAAGTAATCTCTCCACTGCCTTAAAATGAGATAAAGGAATAATTGCATCGTGTGTATCATTTGCCACAACCCAGTTTTCTTTATCAACAGGCTTTGACTTTTTGCACTTAAACGTAGGCTTTGTAGTACGTCCCTGAACCAGAGAGCCGCAATAAGTCATATCCGAAAGTATATTTCTTATTTCTGTTGCACACCATTTAGCAACTGTATTACGTTGAAGTGTAGCTGTGTATTTGCTATTCTGACTCTTTTTGTACTCTGCCGGAGACTTAATCCCCCTTTCATTCAGTTCATCAACTATACTGTTAACACTGTGTCCCTTAAGCATCATATGAAATATTTCTTTTACTACAAATGCTGCATATTCATCAATAATCAATTTGTGTCTGTCTTCAGGATCCTTTATGTATCCATATGGAGCAAAGTTTTTAACACATTCACCCATCCTTCTCTTTGTATCAAGCTGTGCTCTGATTTTAACCGATATATCACGACAATAATTATCGTTTATAATATTTTTAATAGGTATCATGAACATATCCATTTCGCTTGTATCATTATTACTGTCATAATTGTCGGTTATAGCTATAAACCTTATTCCCTTTTGCGGAAATACCATCTGCATATATCTGTCGCACTCGTAGTGATTTCTACCGAAACGCGAAAGGTCCTTTACAATAATACAATCAATTTCCCCGGAATCAGCATCCCTCATCATTTGATTAAATCCGGGACGGTCAAAACCGGAACCGCTTACTCCATCATCGACATACTTTTTCTTGAAAACCAAATCATCGTGGTTGTTGATATATAATTGTATCATTTTTTCCTGATTAACAATACTGTTGCTTGCAGTTGCAATAGAATCGTCTTCTTTTGATAATCGCAAATACATTGCACATCTGAACACTTTTTCTTTTTTAGGCATAAAAAAATTCGCTCCTTTTAAAAAATGGAACGAAACCAGTATTTATGCATACAAAAACACATATGGTTTTTCATATGTTATTTCGTATTTATATTCAGTTTGCGAAAATATTCGCGGTTCGAATATATTATAACATATAAAGGTTTAATTTACAAGACCTAAAATTTCGTTCCTGCTATTTTTTATTAAATATGTAAGCTACAAGCTCAACAGTGCATCTACACAATCACCGATTGTGCATCCTTCTTCATAGTCAAATGTTGTTTTAACTACATACTTCCCTACCTTAAAAGCAAATGGATTCTTCATTTTTTCAAGAACCTCCTCCATTCTTTCATTAGGAGGCAAATCACATCTTATATCCTTGGTTGAAATATCAACCAAGGAGTCCCTATCAAGTTCTTCTTCAGGTATATGTTTGAAATTTTTTAATTCTTCTATTTTCATTAAATATCACCTCAAGATTTTATTTGGTGCAGCATAATTATTGTTTCTTCTCTTTTGCACATTTGCATAGTAACATAGGTCTTGACTTTTGTCAATAGTTTGTGTATAATATTTTTAAAAGAATTTCTTTTGCACCCAAGGAGGCCATATAATGCAGATATTTGATACTATCTACAAAAAAGAAAATATGTTACAGTGCAAATTCAGCGACAATTTCATTCATCCCGATTATCTGGGAACAGAGTTTCCTCTTGGTCATCATTTGATAAATGCTATTGTTATGGACACATTAAAGGTTGAAAAATATTATAACGATTTAATTAAGACATACATATCCTATCTTGATGATAAAAACGAATTGAATTTCAAAAAATATGAAAATGCATTATTTCAGATAGATGATTATTGTATATATCTGCACGAGGCCACACACTCTCTCCTTACTGCAATAAAAAAAACGCACCCAAACTACTCTTTGGGTGATTTCATTGATTTTATAGATACATTCAAGCCTCAGGAAAAGCTGAAGTTAACAGAACAATTAAGAGAAATACAAAAAGATGGGCAAATACAACTTAAAGAATGCCTGAAATTGTGGAATATTGCAGTAAGATTTTTGCTGGACAAATTCAACTCGTTTACTGATACAATCAGCAGAGATATTTATGATATATGCACCTCCCCTGCTGAGGTTAAAGGCCTTGACCGATTAAGCGGATTAGATACAAAAAGAAAAATCCAATTATTAAGAATGAAATTCCCAACATGCCTTAGTGTTGATTTAGGCAGTTCTGTTAATTCAAAATTCTTTTACTCTCAGCCCACAAGTGAGGAAAGAATAGTGATGTCTATTTCACAGTGCTCAACTGAGCAATTGATGTATTATGATTTAGTTACTTCATTGGAAAAAGATTTACCCATTAAATTATGCAAAAACTGTAATAAGCCATTTATTCCAAAAGGAAGACCGGATTCACTATATTGCGACAGGATAATGCCCGGATTCAAATATAAATGTGTAACAATTGGCGCAGTAAACACTTACAAAAGCAAACAACCGGATATTGAAATAGAATTCTACGCTGCGCGCAAGCGTTATAGCACCCGTTCTCTCCGCAATCCTATTCTCAAACCTGAATTTGACGTCTGGAAAATTAAAGGCAAAGAAAAACTCATCGCATACAGAAATGGTGAAATTTCCGCCGATGAGTTTAAAAACTGGTTTATGGATGATGAATGGACGAAACTTATTTGACGGTATCAATATACTATGATATACTATTATTGGATATGTTTCCCCAAGCGAGTTGTTATCGTTTTCAACTTTAGACTTGGACTCGAAAGAAACATCATCCTTTTATGTTCAATTATTTACTATCTCCCCTGTTTTAAACTCTCCATTAAATTTGTTACGCTTGAATCAAAAGTTCCAATATATTTCAACAGGATAATTTTTGGTTCCCTTTATCCGTCTTCCAACTACAATATGGTCAATCATATCCCAACTTGTCTAAAATACCATCAGCATAATCTTCATAAGATTTCTTTTCGTATTTCTCTATTTTTGTAATTTTTTGGCTTATGATATTTATCGTTTCCTGTAGTGAACTTTTTTCTCTTGAATTTTCTTCCGGTGAATAATTATTTAATTCTGCAATTTCAGAAGTTGTTAGAATCTTTTCTGCTTCTTTTTTTATGCAATCTAAAACTATAACTTCAAGCTCTGAATGTTTAATCCCATGTTGAGAACAAAATGTATTGCCGAATCTTTTATATGTAGAACAACAATATCCTTCAAATTCATGTGTTCTTCTATGATATGTTCTAACTAGCGATTTATTACAATCAGGACATCTTAAGAGCCCACCAAATAAACCAACTTTCTTTGTGCTGTCAAAAGAACGGGTTCGCTCCTTCTGTAATTTTTTTGCTGTTTCCCATGTTTCACGATCTATTATAGCTTCATGAGCATTTGGTATTTTGATCCATTCGCTTTCAGGTTGAAGAATTTTCTTTTTGGATTTAAAAGATGGTGTTATATATTTTGCTTGCACAAGAGTGCCTGTATACATTTCATCGTTTATAATATGATGTATTGTTTGATAGGACCATAGAGGTGAACATATTGCTTCATTCGCGTTATGAAAATTCATGTGTAAGACCTCTCGTTTATATACACTTGGTATAAGAATTCCTTCTTTTGTTAAGCAAGCGCCTATTGCACCTTTTCCCATGCCTGATAAATACATTTGGAAAATTCTTTTTACGATACTTGCTGCATATTCATCCACAATAAGTTTATGTTTATCCTCAGGATTCTTAATATAACCATACGGAGGATGAGCTGCTACGTATTGTCCATCTTTCATTTTTGCTTTAAAAACAGCCTTAATATTATCAGATAATTCTTCGCAGTACCATTCATTCATTAGACCGTTAATTTGTCTTGTCTTTTTGTTAGACGCAATGGCTGTATCAGCATTGTCAACAATTCCTATAAACCTAATACCTAGAATGGGAAACATTGTATGTAAATATTTTTCCATATGTTCCATATTTCTTGTAAAACGTGATTGTGATTTTGCTATAACAACATCAAATTTTTTTGTTGCGCATCATCAATAAGTCGCTCAAAATCTGGTCTATCATTATATAATCCGCTATAATCATCATCATAATACCAACCAACAATTTCAAAGCCGTGTTCAACAGCATAGTTTGTAAGCAATAATCTTTGATTAACAATGCTTTCGCTATCATCTCCTTTTTGAATTTTATCCCTGTCTTCTTTAGACAATCTGCCATATAGTGCGGCTCTTAATATTTTCATAATTAACCTCCGTTATGAAAAAATGAAAGCCACATATTTGATTTACATTAACATTATATATGACTCTCATCTTTTTGTAAAGATATTTAATTATTAATGACAAGTTTATTTATTGTACGCTTCATACAATCCACAAGAGGCTTGCTTCCATAAGATACATAAATTTTTCGTTTATTTACTATGTAATATGGTCGTTCTGTTGCGTTTTCTTTACATTTCATATGTCTTTTCCTTTAAGATGACAAGCACACTTCGCAGGTAAGATATAAAGAATATAAAAACAGTATTTATTTCGATGTTATATGGTTTTAAGTATATGAATTCCACTTTTCTCTCTCCTATAATTTGATTATATTCTACTTAAAAAAATATATTATGATTTTAACATCACTATTTTACAATTTTTCGTCAATTTCTTATGTCGAATAGTGTCTGCGAATGAAACTATTTTCACCTATATAAAGCCATCTTCTATGGTTGTTAGATAATATAGTTGCTATTACGACAAATAGCCACAAAAAAAAGGCAATACTAACCCCTCAGTAAAGGTTAATATTGCCTTAAAATCAATATGAAATTTTATTATATAATCCAAATTGTCATCATATAAAGACTGTACAATCTGGATACTATTCTTTTATCACTATTGCGAGGCATAAGGTTTAGATGCAGCCCATTTTTAAAGAAAGTTCGTATAAAGTTGGGAGCAAAAAACGCTTTTTTCATACGATACAATTTAGATGCATCCAGCCTGAACGTACAATACAATTTAGATGCATCTAGCTT
>JAZTXM010000014.1:0-136922 GCA_045636425.1 Clostridia bacterium
ATGAGAGTGGAATTGCCGTCGCTCAACGGATAAAAGCTACCCTGGGGATAACAGGCTGATCTCCCCCAAGAGTCCACATCGACGGGGAGGTTTGGCACCTCGATGTCGGCTCATCGCATCCTGGAGCTGTAGTCGGTTCCAAGGGTTGGGCTGTTCGCCCATTAAAGCGGTACGCGAGCTGGGTTCAGAACGTCGTGAGACAGTTCGGTCCCTATCTGTCGCGGGCGCAGGATATTTGAGAGGAGCTGTCCTTAGTACGAGAGGACCGGGATGGACGTACCTCTGATGCACCAGTTGTCGTGCCAACGGCACAGCTGGGTAGTTATGTACGGAAGGGATAAACGCTGAAGGCATCTAAGCGTGAAGCCCACCTCAAGATAAGATATCCCATCCGAAAGGAGTAAGGTCCCATGTAGACTACATGGTTGATAGGTCGCAGGTGTAAGTGCAGTAATGTATTGAGCTGAGCGATACTAATAGACCGAGGGCTTGATCTAAAAACAGAAGAACGAAAGTTCTTTTGAGAGTGAGTTATTAAATCATGTGAGCATTATTCAATTTTGAGATTGCAAAGCAACCTCAAAGAGGTATTATACCTCAACTAAATATTCGGTGACTATGACGCAGAGGTCACACCCGTTCCCATTCCGAACACGGTAGTTAAGCTCTGCAGTGCTGATGATACTTGGCGGGAAGCTGCCCGGGAAAGTAGGTCGTCGCCGGAACAAAAAAGAAGAGTACTTACGTATGTAGGTACTCTTTTGTTTTGCGGAAAAATGAAATGAGATTGTATCATTGTTCGGAATGGTCACTCCGTTCCCATTTCTCCACGGTAAAAGCCTTAAAAACCCATTCCTAAGCACAATCTATACTTGTTAAATTTCCGTGTATGCGATTTGCCGGCTTTACAAGGTTACCACCTTGTTTCATCCTTACGCATCGCCCACACGAAAATTTTCCTGCGTATATACCGCACTTCGAAATAGGTTTTCAAGGCTGCTCTGCAGTGCTGGTTAACCTCTCGGGAAGACGCCCTACAGCTAAATTCGCCTGCGGCGAGCTAAATGTGCATAGCACGCTAAATTACTTCGTAGCTAAATTGCCTGACGGCAGCTAAGGCGAATTTAATTTAGCTGTTTCGAAGAAACAATTTCGCTATCGAATGAAATGAGATAATTTCGCTTTGAGCTTTAGCTCAAAATTTAGCTAAAACAGGTGGCTTGCCGGCAATTCGCCTTGCCGATGCTTCATTGATGTAACTTTTTACTTTTTTGTGTTTGTATGTGACCTTAATATGATATTTATATATTGAGACAAAGAACGGTCGTCATTCTCTGCAAGGATTCGTAATTTTTCTAAAATATCACTATCAATAGTTATGCTTATTTTTTCTTTTAACGGTTTCAAAATGTATCACCTCATAAGATATTATATACTAAAATGCTACGAGATATTGACAAATAGTATAAAGTAGTATAAAATACTACTAATAAATGTAAGTGAAAGTTGCGATGGGGTGATAAAATGGAAGAAACATACCGAAACTTATTGTGTCAAGAAATAGGGAGATACGTGTTGCGTGCAGTAGGAGATACTAATTTTGCAAGAGAGGTTGAAAACAGTGCTGTGAGTGCTTTAAAGGAAATTCAAGATATAATGTTAAATGATGAAACAGAAGACGGATATAAGGTAGTGCTAATTGAAGATGTCCTTATAAAGTATAATTTAGATATAAGCCCTGTAAATGATTGATTGAAGCAATCTTGTATATTAGAAAAGACACATCAAAAATGGTGTGTCTTTTTTTGTTGTTCAATTCATTTTGCAGGCTTGTGCCTCATATCGGCAAAGCCGATGCTTTATGCTCTTAAATTCTTCGTTTTAACAAATTAAAAAAAATATTGCTAAAATATAAAAAATGTGATATTCTAAATATGCCAAACTAACTTAATAAATGGAAACTTAGGGGTATTTTTGTCTTTATACAGATAATATCTCCAATTTAGGTTACTCTATCTTTATGAATTTGATAAAAATGCAAATTCCATTAGATAGAGTAATTGGTGAATATCCCACTTCTATTTAAGTTAGTTTGGCGACTATCGGAGTTTGCGTTTTTTATGCGTCTGCTTCGGTAGGCGCATTTTTTATTTTAGGAGGTCTTCGTATGAAAACAAAAGAGAAGAACATCGAAAAAGAACAAGAAGTAAGAGAAAAGGGGTCAAAAACAAAGAATGTGGTTTCTGTTATCAGAGAAAGCAGAAAGCTTATAGTTTCGGTTCTTATTGTTGTGGTTATTATTTCTTTTGTGATAAATTGGTTTTTACCAAATGAGAGAAAGGTAACAACGATTGCAGAATCTACATTAAAGGAAGTTATTGAAGAAAGTCAGCTTTCCACAGTGGAATTCATCTATAATTCAATTACCACAGTTTCGGATAAGAAAAACAAGCCTAAATACCATGTTGCGTATAAGGGTACGGTTAAGGCAGGGTTTGATTTTAACAAAATTACAACTGAAGTCGACGAAAAAAACAAAAAAATAGTTATAATTATCCCCGAAATTAAGATTAATTCAGTAAACATAAATGATAAGTCTTTTGATTTTATATTCAAAAAAGAAAAATATGACACCGAAACAACATTGCAAGAGGCATATAGAAAAAGCTATGAAGATCTTGAAAAGAAAGCAGAAACAAATGAAACAATTAAAAAAATGGCATATGAAAATGCAATTGATGGTATGAAGGCTATAACGATTCCTCTGGAGTCAAAGCTCCCCGAGGGTTATTCCTTTGAATTCAGAGAGGAGAGCGAGAAAGAATGAAGAAAATAATATCATTGTGTTTAATATTAATGATGTCATGCGGACTTTGTTCCTGCAAAGAACAAAACAGCGAAATTAAAATCGAACAAATAAGAATGTTATGTGAGCTTTCTACAGTAAAGGCTTATTACAACAATGTGGCTAAATCAAAAAAAGAAGACGGTAAAAAATGGTACAACGTGCTGGAAAAGGAGCGAGAGTTTTGGATTGAATATGATGGAGTTGCAGATATTGGTGTTGATGTAAAAAAAGTGAAAATAGAAATAAATGATGAGACTGTATATATTACTATGCCAAAAGCAGAGCTTTTGAACATACGAATTGTTAAAGAGACTTTTGATAAATCAAGCTATGTAACGAACAAAGATAGTTGGTGGGACAAGAATAAGATAACAACAGAGGATCAGCAAGGGGCAATTAATAAGGCTCAAGATGAGATGAAAAAAACAGTAAAAAAAGATGTGGTTTTATTTGAAAGGGCAGAGAGAATAGCTAAGGAAACTATAAAGAACTATATCGAAAAAATAGGTGAAATATCTGGGACGAAATTTAACGTGGTGTGGAAATAATAAGCGTGAGGTAAATGACAAAAATAAAATGGGCATATTAAAATTCATAATACAAAAATCAGCAATTAAAGCCGCAGAAAATATTGCTATCATAGCGGCTGATACGGTTAATAATTATGTTGATAAAAAACAGATAAAAACTAAAGTAACTAAAAAAGCAAAAGCACCTAAAGAAACCGATGAAAATCCGGGCGTGGTTTATTACAAAGTACCAACGGCTGCCGATGATTACATAGGGGAAGACAAGGACACAGCTTTTTTTGAACTTAAAGCATACGGATTTGAAAACATTGTGTTGTTGCCCAAAAAAGATTTGGTTACAGGATGGTTAAATAAAGACGGAGAAATCATCAGCGTTAAAATTAACGGAAAAAGTGATTTTAAGAAAAACTCCAAATTTCCTGCAAGGTCACGTGTGACAATTGAATATCATGCTTTTCGTGATAAAGGGGATGTCACGTGACAATGGGGACGGGGCAGTTTTTGTTACATTTTGTATAAATAAATCATACAATAAAACAAAGACAAGACGGTGAGAAAATTTCTTTTCCGGTCTTGTCTTTGTTCTAACATAGGAAATTACTCGCCTTGTGAGTAATTTTACTTGTTTCAAACAAGCGTACCGACCTGCCCCAAGAGTGGGGACAGGGGGTGTTGAAGTGTGACATTTAGTCACGCTTTTTTATATCTCCTGTTCTTTTAAAAGAAGCGATATATCCTTTGCAAGAGAGGGGGGCAATGAGGAAAGAAGTGATTTTTCCATATCCTCAATATTAAAGCGAATGTTAAGAAGTGCCGACTGAAGCTTTTCGGCAAGGGTAAAGTCCATAGAGTCGGTATAAGCTTTTACTCCTTCAATAATTCCGTTTTTAACCTGCAATTGAAGCTGAAGCTGTCCCCAGTCAAAGCCCTTGTCACAGGAAAAGGAAAAGGGGGCACTGCCTCCGTAAAGAAAATCATCAGATTGATATTTTTCTGCGAGCTCCTCAATTTGAGGACTGCTGAGTTTAGTTAATAATGCGGCTTTCAGATTATAAACCTTTTCAAAGGCACAAATCATATGTTTTTTCATTTCCTCGCAGGTAAGTGATGGGGAAAGCTCGGAGAGATTCACCACCCTTGAACGCACCGATTTAACTCCTTTCGCCTCAAGCTTTGCCTTAGACGGAGTAAGGTAGCGTTGCATTTTTTCGGTGTCGGCACAAACCATCAGCGTTCCGTGATGATAGGCGTTGCCCTTGGAATTATAAAAAGCATTTCCCGAAAACTTTCGATTATCTGCTAAAATATCATTTCTGCCGCTAAGCTCAGTTTCAATCCCTGCAAGGCGGCATGCCTCACGAATCACCTGCATCTGCCGAGGCAAATCATAATTTTTTTCACTGCATAAAAATGTGAAATTAAGATTTCCCACGTCGTGGAAAACTGCACCGCCGCCTGAAAGACGCCTGGCAATTTTTCCGCCCTCTTTTTCCAAAAGGGGGCAGTTACATTCTGCCCACGGATTCTGATTTCTGCCGATTACCACCGTGTTTTCATTCTGCCATAAGTAAAGACGGCAACAATTTTCGGGCGTAGTGTCAAACAAGTATTTCTCCGTCGCCAAATTCCTGTATGGGTCAAAGGAATCGGATATGTATATTTGTATATTTTCTATCATATTATCACCCGGTTACTATTCTAAATTATTTTCGGAAAATAGTCAATAACATCTTGAAAAAATGATACAATTATGTTAAAATATGTTATAAATGTTACCCATACAAACATTTTGTATGGGTGTTTCAGGAGGATGTTATGAACAGCATTCGCAGAGAACGGATAAAGGAATACATAGATAATAAAGATATTGCTACAATAAAGGAGCTTCAGGCACTTCTTCCCGATATTTCCCTGATGACTCTGCATCGTGACCTTGGCGTGTTGGAACAGCAGGGGGTACTGGTGAAGCACCGCGGAGGTGTAAGGTCTGTGCACAGACCGGGAGATCTGGAGTTTAATGTAAGGCTTCGTGATAATAACAAGGGAAAGCTCGCTATGGCGCAAAAGGCGTTGACACTTCTTAAAACGCACAACTGTGTTTTTTTAGATGCGGGCACATCTAATCTCTTTGTCGCACAAAGCCTGCCCGACATAAGTCTGGGTGTTATTACCACAAGCCCGGGAATTGCCCTGGAGCTGTGCCGACTCAGTAACCCCGCCGTCACCGTATGCGGAGGCACGCTTAACCGTAACAATCAGTCAATCTGTGGACAAAATACTTTGGAAATGCTTAGAAATATTAACATAGATATTGCATTTATAGGCGTATCGGGATGCAGTGCCGATGTGGGCTTTACCTGCGGTACGGAGGCAGATATGCTCGTTAAAAAGCTTGTCATTGAAAAGGCTCGCACCAGCGTTTTGATGTGCGGGGCGGAAAAGCTTAAAAGACTGATGCCTTACACCTTTGCAACCATGGAGGATGTGGACTATATAATAAGTGACAGGCCTTTGCCCGAGGAATATGTGAGGCAGGCAGAAAAATACAAGGTTACACTTTTGTAGAAAATAGCTTCTTCATTATCGGAGAAAGATACCGACTTTCGGTTATCTTTCTTTTTTTGTGCAAAAAAAGAATTGACGAAAATGTTAAAACATGTTACAATTAACAATATATCAAGATGGGGAGGTTTTTGTTTTGGCAAATGCTGTAATTATGCCCAAAGCCGGTATTACTGTTGAAAGCTGTATTATCGGTAAATGGGAGAAGAACATAGGCGATAAAATAAACATAGGTGATATTCTCTTCACCTATGAGACAGACAAGGCAACATTTGAATGTGAATCCACCGAGGAGGGAACATTGCTCGAAATCTTTTTCGGAGACGGGGACGAGGTTCCGTGTCTTATGAATGTTTGCGCAATAGGAAATGAGGGTGAGGATTGCAGTACACTTCGCCCGGGCGGTGCAGGAGAAGCCGCACCGGTACAAGAGGAAGCTCCTGTATTGGAGACACCCGCACAGGCAGTTTCAGCACCCGTAGAAACAACCGTGAGTGCGGATGGAAAAACTGCTATCTCTCCCAGAGCGAAAAAGCTTGCGGAGCGTGCAGGGGTTGATGCAACACTAGCAACACCTACAGGCCCCAACGGAAGAATAATAGAGCGTGATGTAAGAACACTTATGGAAAATCCCGTGGCAGTCAAGGAAGCTCCCGCAGCGGCTCCTGTAGCTTCAGCTATTCCCGAGGCAGAGTATGAGGATGTGAAGTTCAGCGGTATCCGCCGTGCTATCAGTAAGTCCATGCACACATCACTTTCCACAATGGCACAGCTTACGCATAACACATCCTTTGATGCTACTGCAATACTCGCATACAGAAAGCTTCTTAAAGCCTCCGAGGGTGAGTGCAGCGGTATCACACTGGGCGATATAGTCCTTTATGCAGTTTCAAGAACTCTTTTGAATCATCCCGATTTGAATGCACATATGCTTGATGATAATACTATCAGACTCTTTAAGCACGTTAACCTTGGCGTTGCGGTAGACACTCCCAGAGGTCTTATGGTACCCACTATCTTTAATGCAGACCAAAAGAGCCTGCTTGAAATCTCAAAAGAGGTTAAGGAGCTGGCGGCTGCCTGCCGTGAGGGTAATATCAGCCCCGACAAGCTTTCGGGCGGTACCTTTACCGTTTCAAATCTCGGAAATATGGGAGTTGAGTCCTTTACACCCGTTATTAATCCTCCGCAGACGGGAATATTGGGTGTTTGCGGAACAATCGACCGTGTTAAAAAGGGTAAGGACGGAGAAATCAAGATTTATCCCGCAATGGGACTCAGCCTTACATATGACCACCGTGCTGTGGACGGTACACCGGCGGCACGCTTCCAGAAAGAGCTTGGCTACAATCTTGAAAACTTTACCATGCTTTTAGCGAAATAAAGGAGAAACGATATGGAAATTTTTGACGTATTGGTTTTAGGCGGAGGCCCCGGCGGTTATCTTTGTGCCGAGAGGGCTTCTCAAAATGGACTTAAAGCGGCTGTCTTTGAAAAAAAGGCTCTCGGAGGTACGTGCCTTAACGAGGGTTGTATTCCCACAAAGACGCTTCTTAATTCATCTAAAATGTATCGCCACGCGAAAGAGAGCGAGGCATTCGGCGTTACTGCCGAGGGTGTAAAATATGACCACGCAAAGGTTATTGACAGAAAAGATAAGGTAGTTAAAACTCTCGTTTCGGGCGTTGGTGCTACCATGAAAGCGAATAAGGTTACAGTTATAAGTGCCAATGGAGTTGTTAAAGGCAAGGGCGAGAACGGATTTTTGGTTGAGGCAGACGGAGAGGTTTATACAGGTAAGAAGCTTGTAATTGCATCAGGCTCCGAGACGGTTGTTCCTCCCGTACCCGGTCTTAAAGAGGGTCTTGAAAGTGGCTTTGTGCTTACAAACCGCGAGGTGCTTGATGAAAAAACTCTTCCCAAGGAAATGGTTGTTATCGGCGGCGGCGTAATAGGTCTTGAAATGGCTTACTACTTTGCAAGTGTGGGTACAAAGGTAACTGTTATTGAAATGATGCCCAAGATTGCAGGTGCGACAGATGCTGAAATCTGCAAGGTGCTTACCGATGCTTTTGAAAAAAGAGGAATGGTATTCAAGCTTTCCTGCAAGGTGCTTGAGGTTAAGAAAGACAGCGTTATTTACGAAGAAAATGGCGAGAAGAAAGAGATAAAGTGCGACAAGGTACTTCTTTCGGCAGGACGTAAGCCCGCTACCGCAAATATCGGGCTTGAAACCTTGCAGCTTGACATGGACCGTGCGGCAATAAAGACAGACCGCCACCTTTGTACAAATGTATCGGGCGTTTATGCTATCGGTGACTGTAACGGCAAGCTGATGCTTGCACATACTGCCTACAGAGAGGCAGAGGTTGCAGTAAATCATATGGTTGGAAAGAATGACGAAATGCGTTACGATGTAATTCCTGCCGTTATATATACTGACCCCGAGGTTGCAAGCGTAGGCTACAGCAAGGCTGAAGCAGAGGAAAAGGGTATGAAGGTTAAGGAAGTCAAGCTTCCTATGTCATACGCCGGCAGATACCTTGCCGAAACAGAGGGCGGAAAGGGCTTTATAAAGCTTGTTGTAGATACAGATAAGAAACGCCTTGTGGGCTGTCATATGGTAGGCTCATATGCATCTGAAATCATTATGACCGCTACAATGATGGTGGATACGGAGATGACACCAAGCAGACTTCAGAAGCTTGTATTCCCGCATCCCACGGTTGCAGAAATTATTCGCGAAGCAATTTTTCACATATAAGTAAGGAGGAATAAAACATGCCTAAAAGTTTATTTGTAGATCCGGTGGAAACCTTAGCCCCCGGTAAAATCACCTTTAAAGACATTCCCGTAAATGCGTATAACAAGACAATTGCCGATGAACGCGGCAAGTTCAGTGATGATGATCTTGTTCGTATTTACCGTGACATCACCGTTCTTCGTGAGTTTGAGTCAATGCTCAGCCTTATAAAGACACAGGGTGTGTATAACGGAATTGAAACCACATATCCCGGTCCTGCTCACCTTTCTGTAGGTCAGGAAGCAGCGGCAGTTGGTCAGGCTTATCTTCTTGACCAGAACGACTTTTCATTCGGCTCACATCGTAGCCACAGTGAAATCCTTGCAAAGGCTCTTTCCTGCATCCACAAATTAAGCGAGCAGGAACTCATGACAATCATGGAGGGCTTCCTCGGAGGAAGTGCCCTTCGTGCAACAGAAAAGCTCGGAAAAGTTGATGATGTAAAGGAGCTTGCAATCCGCTTTATCCTTTACGGAACACTTTCTGAAATATTTGCCCGTGAAACAGGCTTCCATAAGGGTATGGGCGGCTCAATGCACGCTTTCTTCCTGCCCTTTGGTATTTATCCCAACAATGCTATCGTTGGCGGCTCTGCGGCATTTGCAACAGGTGCGGCACTCTTCAAGAAGGTCAACGGAAAGCAGGGTATTGTTGTTTGTAACAGCGGTGACGGCTCAATGGCACGCGGTCCTGTTTGGGAGGCAATGAACTTTGCCGCTATGGACCAGTTCCATACACTTTGGGAAAGCCACAAGGGTGGCATGCCCATTCTTTACAACGTGTTCAATAACTCATATGGTATGGGTGACCAGACCAGAGGTGAAACAATGGGTTATGATATGCTTGCACGTATCGGCTCAGGCGTAAGCCCCACTCAGTTCCACGCTGAAAGAATTAACGGATTCAATCCTCTTGCAGTTATTGATGCTATGGAGCGTAAGCTTGAGATTCTCCGCAAGGGCGAAGGTCCTGTTATGCTTGATACGCTTACATACCGTTACAGCGGACATTCTGTATCTGACCAGAATGCTTATCGTACCAAGGAAGAAATTGAAGCTTGGCAGGCAATTGACCCGATTATCACATACCGTCAGGGTCTTGTTGAGGCAGGTGTTACAGGCGATAGCGACCTTGAAGCTATCCTTGCAAAGACAGCAGAGCGTATGACAATGATTTGTAAGGCTGCATCGGATGTAGAGGTAAGCCCCTATGTGGACTTCAAAAAGGATTCTATGGTTGTTGAGCGTATGATGTTCTCAAACGAAAAGGTTGAGAAGTTTGACGACAGAGAGCCTGAAGTAAATATGCCTCTTAACGAAGTTCCCGCATATAAGAAGCTTAAGGAAAAGGAACGCTGTCCCATCGTTGACGGAAAGCCCGTTTCAAAAATGAAGCTCTTTAACCTTCGTGATGCAATGAGCGAGGTTATATATGACCGTTTCTACGAGGACCCCACACTTATCGCATACGGCGAGGACTGCCGTGACTGGGGCGGTGCGTTTGCAGTATACCGCGGCATGATGGATGCATTCCCCCATTGCCGTCTCTTTAACTCACCCATTGCCGAGGCTGCTATCGTAGGTACAGCCGTTGGTTATGCTCTTTCGGGCGGACGTGCGCTTGTTGAGCTTATGTATGCTGACTTTATCGGCTGTGCAGGTGACGAAATCTTCAATCAGATGAGTAAATGGCAGGCAATGAGTGCAGGTATACTTAAGATGCCTGTAGTTCTCAGAGTATCTGTAGGCTCTAAGTACGGTGCACAGCATAGTCAGGACTGGACAGCACTTTGTGCACATATTCCCGGACTTAAGGTTTGCTTCCCTGCAACACCTTGGGAGGCAAAGGGTCTTATGGAAGCAGCACTTAAGGGTACAGACCCCGTTGTATTCTTTGAAAGCCAGAGAATTTATGATGTGGGTGAGCAATTCCACGAGGGCGGTGTACCCGCAGAGCGTTATGAAATCGAGTTTGGTGATACAAACAAGGTTCGCGACGGTAAGGACGTTACAATCCTTACAATCGGTGCGGCACTTTATCGTGCAATGGATGCCGCTAAGACACTTAGCGAAAAGTATGGTATGGAGGCAGATGTTATCAACATTCACTCTCTTGTACCGCTTGACTATACCAAGATTATTGAATCAGTGAAGAAGACAGGCAGGGTTATTCTTGTTTCAGATGCTTGTGCAAGAGGCTCATTCCTTAATGACGTTGCAAAGAATATCACAGAGCTTTGCTTCGATGACCTTGATGCACCGCCCGTAGTAGTCGGCGCACGCAACTGGATAACACCTCCCTTTGAATTTGACGAATATTTCTTCCCCCAGGCAGGCTGGATTATTGATGCAATCCACGAAAAGCTTGTTCCGCTTCCCGGACATACCGTGGAAAACGGATGCACAGAGGCAGAGGCGCTGCGTCGTGCAAAGCAGGGTGTATAAGTTTTAAAAAGCGTATTATAGTTAAAAACCGTATTTTGGGAGTTAACCCAAAATACGGTTTTTCTTTGTTTTTAAGCCTTTTTAAATTATTTTAATTCCTGTTTTTCTGAAATCTGCCAGAATATCATCCTTGGCATTGTCGTTTGTAACGATACAATCCGCAACGGAAAGGTCGGAAATTTTCGCAAATGCGTTATTGCCGAATTTTGAGCTGTCCGCCGCAATAATGCAGTAGTCGCTCTGCTCTATCATAGCTCTGTCAATAGGGGCTTCCTTATCGTAATAGGTGGTAAATCCCCTCTTTAAGTCAACACCGTCTACCGATAAAATCAGTTTTTCCGCATGGTAATTTCTAAGCTGTGCTATGGCATCGCTGCCGTAGGAAAACTGGTACTTCGTGTTGATGCTTCCGCCTATAAGGACAACATTGTAGTTTGGATTGCTTGAAGCCTCCAAAGCAATGGCAATGGAATTGGTGACAATATTAAGATTATAATCAACGGGGAATTTTCTGAAGGTTAAAAGCGTTGTAGTGCCTGAATTAAGCATAATGGTATCATTCGGCTCAATCATGGAAGCAATTTTTTGTGCTATTTCAACTTTCTCCGTCTGATTGGTTTCAAGCCTTTGTGTCATATTCATGCTGTAATAGGGCTTGTAGGAACTGACCGCACCTCCGTGAACACGGGATAAAAGCCCCTTGGTCTCCATATCTGCAAGGTAGTTTCGGATTGTAACCTCGGAAACATCTAAAAGAGTGCTAAGCTCTGCAACTTTTACTGAGCCGTTTGTTTTTATAAGGTCGAGTATTTGCTGTTTTCTGTTATCGGTAGCCATATAAATACCTCCGACTTTAAATTTTCAATTCCTTATTATATCACAGTTGTATTTTTATGTCAAATAATATGAACTTTCAGATGCGTTGTGCAAACGAAAAAAACACAAAAAAACCGAAAGATTATATTGACAATTTTTTTACTGTGTTATATCATATAAAATAAGAGAATTATCTCTGAAAATACGGTTTAGGAGAGTGAAGAAAATGTACAAAGGACTCAATATAAAACCTCCGTTTTTCGAGGTTGGTCCCAAAGCGTTTTTATACGGCGAGAAGATGCTCGCCCTTGCAAAAGTAATTGATGAAACAGCAAAGAAGTATGATGTTGACGTAATCGTTACTCCTCAGTATACCGATATCAAGCTTCTTGCAGATAACACCGAAAGAATTTTGGTGTTTGCACAGCATATGGACTACCTTACACCCGGTCGGGGCTTAGGTAGCGTTCTTCCCGAAGCGGTAAAGGCGGCAGGTGCTGTAGGCGTTATGCTTAACCATGCGGAAAAGCCCCTCACCATGGAGGAAATTGAAAAGACAATTGCAAGAGCCGACGAGGTTGGTTTAGGCACAATTGTTTGTGCTGATACTGTTGAAGATGTTAAGAAGATTGCAAAGATGGGTCCCAACCTTATCGTTGCAGAGCCTACGGACCTTATCGGTACAGGACAGACCAGCGACAGCAACTACGTTATCGAAACAATCAAGACTGTTAATGAAATCAACCCTGACATTATGGTGCTTCAGGGCGCAGGTATTTCCAACGGTCAGGACGTTTATAATACAATCAAGCTTGGCGCACAGGCAACAGGTACAACAAGTGGTATCATGAAATCTGACAGGCCCTATGAAATGGTTGAGGAGATGTTATTCAATCTTAGAAAAGCTTGGGATGAATTAAACGGTCGCTGAAAAGCAGAATACCTATAAAACACGAAAAGGAATACATAACTATGAAAAAAGAAGCACTTGAAATGGCAAAACAGGCTTACATAACCGAAAGTGAATGTATAGCCGAAATGGCAAATTATTTTGACGAGGAAGCATATGCCAAAGCGGTAGAGCTTCTTAAAAATGCACCCAGAATTGGGTCAAGCGGATGCGGACACAGCGGAATCATCTGTCAGCATTTTGCACATCTTATGTGCTGCATAGAGCAGCCTGCAAGATTTATTTCCCCCGCAGAGGGTCCGCACGGAGCAACAGGCTTTTTGCAGGAAGGTGACGTAATGGTATTTGCATCACGCGGCGGAAAGACCAAGGAGCTTATGGTGCTTGTTGACATCTGTAAAAGAAAAGGTGTGAAGATAATTACCGTTACGGAAAACCTTGAATCACCCTTGGCAGAGGCGGCGGATGTAGTTTTAAAGCAGTATGTAAACCGTGAAACGGACAAGTACAACTGCCAGGGAACAACTTCTTCAACATCACTTGCGGTAATTTTCCACGTGTTGCAGACTATGCTTATTGAAGAAACCGATTTTAAGAATGAACAGTTTGCACTTGTTCATCCCGGCGGAGCAGTAGGCGAAAGATTAAACAAATAATTTATTAACAATATAAAATTTTTAGGAGGATTTAATTATGGAATTTAAAGTATTTCAAAAGGAATTGGAAGTTCAGTCAAGAGGTTGGATACCCACATTCCACGACATTTCAAAAGAGGTTATGGAAATCGTAGCGGCTTCAGGCGTTAAGAACGGTACTGTTACAATCGCATCACATCATACAACATGCTCAGTTATGGTTCAGGAATGTTCTCATGACATTGACTCTTTCGACCTTGAGTATCTTCAGCACGACCTTCTCGATATTATGAGAAAGATGATTCCCGACTTTGCAGAGGAGCATCAGTACCGTCATCCCGGTCCCATTCACTCACAGTTCGGCAGATACGTAAATGAACCCGGTGACTACACAAGCATGAACACAGACGGACATCTTCGCAGTGTGTTCTTCGGCAGAAGCGAAGCTATGACAATCAAAGACGGCGTTCTTGACGGCGGCGAATTTGCACATGTTTACTTCATTGACTGGGACCATGTTCGTGCAAGAAGAAGACAGATAAACGTAACAGTTATGGGTACTACTGAGGCTGTTGAGGACAGAAAGTGGAACAACGGCGAAGTTATCGATACAAAGCGTAAGTACACAGACGAAGAAAAGGCGTATGATGTTCATTACGACCTTCAGCTTAAGAGATAACTATTATGAATCTTTTAGGAATTGATTTCGGAACAACCTCCGTAAAGGCAGTTTTGTTTGACGATAAATTAAACGAGCTTTGCTCATATTCGGAGGATTATACAGTAAGAACAAGCGGAAATATTGTAGAGCTTGAAGCAGAAAAATATTGGGAGCTTCTTCAAAACGCCCTCAAAAATATCCGTAAGGAAAATACTGTAGATGCTCTTTCCATAGATACACAGTGCGAAACCCTTATCCTTACCGATGAGGACGGAAATCCCGTCCGCGATGCCATTGTGTGGCTCGACAACCGTGCCGAGGAGGAAGCAAGGGAAATTGAGGCACATTTCGGCAGAAAAAAGGTGTACGAGGTTACGGGGCAGCCCGAAATTACGGCAACCTGGCCTGCAAGCAAGCTTTTGTGGGTTAAAAAGCATGAGAGCGATGTGTGGGCAAGGACGAAGAAAATTTTCCTCCTTGAGGACTATCTTCTCTACAAGCTTACGGGCAAATTCGTAACAGAAATGACACTTCAGTCCTCTACCATTTACTTCGACATTAATAAATCCTGCTATTGGGATGAGATGCTTGATTTTATCGGAGTGAATAAATCCCAGCTCCCCACCCTTTTAGGCAGCGGTGAGTACATAGGAAAGTATGAGGATATCAAGGTAGCCACCTCCGCTATGGATCAGGTGGCAGGTGCAATCGGTGCAGGCGTTATAGAAAAGGGTATTTGCAGTGTTATGACGGGCACAACCATGGCAATTTATATGCCTACGGACACTGTCCCCGAATATAGGGAGGACAGCTTTGTTCCCTGCCATTACAGCTATGACGGAAGCTATGCACTTCTTTCATGGAGCCCTACCGCAGGAATGGCACTGAAATGGTTTAAGGAAGCGTTTTTAAAGGATGCTTCATTCGATGAAATAAACCGCATGGCAGAAAAAATTCCCGTGGGAAGTGACGGGGTAACCTTCCTTCCTTATCTTTGCGGCTCTACCATGCCCAAATACAACCCTGATGCACGGGGAAGCTTTACAGGGCTTACCCCTGAGCATACGCCCGCTCATTTTGCACGCAGTATTATGGAATCGGTTGCCTGTATGTTAAAAGGAAATCTTGATTACCTTAATTGCGATGTGGAGGAAATCCGCGTTATGGGCGGCGGTGCAAAAAGCCCCCTTTGGTGCAATATGAAAGCCGACATCACGAAAAAACGCCTTGTTACTCTTAAAAATAAGGAAACGGCGTGTCTTGGCGGTGCAATTCTTGCAGGTGTAGGGGCAGGGATATTCGAATCCGTTAAGGAAGCGTGCAGCATGATTCAGACGGATAAGGTATATACTCCGCAGGGAAATGACTACAGCGCTGTTTATGCAAATTTCGTAAAATACGATTCTATACTAAATGTAAAGGAGAGATAAATATGGTTAAAGCGGCATTTGTCGGATTTGGTGAAGTAAATACACCTTATGAAATTATTGTAGATAAATGTAAAAACGCAGCAGAAAGCCTCAAAAAAGAAGGCATGGAGCTTATTGAAGTCTACCCCGTAACAGACGATTACGAGGAAAAGGATATCAAAAAAGCCGTTGCCGCACTTGAAAACAAGAGCTTTGATGTGCTTGTTGTCTGCATCGCAGGCTGGATTCCCACTCATGCAGTAGTAAAGGTGACGGAGCATTTCCGTCATAAGCCCATGGTGCTTTGGGGACTTTGCGGCTGGGTTGAGGGCGACAGACTTGTTACCACCGCAGACCAGGCAGGTACAACAGCTATCAGAAAGACTTTTTATGATTTGGGGTATACCTTTAAGTATGTTTATGACATTATCGGGCTTCCCTCAAAGACAAAGACGGTTTATAACTATGCCCTTGCAGCGTCTGCTGCAGCAAAGCTTCGCCACGCAAGAAGCGGTATGGCAGGCTACCGTGATATGAATCTTTATGGTACACAGGTGGACGGACCCTCTTTAAAGAGAGAAATCGGTCCTGAAATCGAAACCTTTGAAATGCTTGAAATCGAGCAGAGATATCAAAAGCTTACAGATAGCGAAATTCAGGAAGTTATTGATAAGTGTATGTCAAAGTGGAACTTTGTAAAGCCTGCAAATCCCGAAAGCATGAAAAAGGCGGCAGGTTACTACCTTGCGGTTAAGTCCATCTGTGACGAAAGAGGATATGATGCAATTTCCCTTAAGGACGTTGACGGCATGAAGAAGCTCCTGGGCTTCCCTCCTGCACCTATCTTTATGCTTCTTGCTGACGAGGCAGGTCTTTGCACAATTCCCGAAAACGACTCTCTCGGTAACATCACACAGCTTATGGTGAAGTACTTAACAGGACAGTGTGCATTCTACCTTGAATTTTATGAATTCTTTACAGACAGAGTTCTGGCAGGTGTTCCCGACTATGTTCCTGCAGAAGTGGTTGATGGCAATGTAACAGTTATGCCTGCGGCATTTGGTGAGCTTTCCGAGGGTATTCTTAACGTAAGTAAAGTTAAACCCGGAAAGGTTACAATGTGCCGTCTTACATACGACGACGGTATGTACTATATGCATATGGTAGTGGGCGAGGGCATCACACCCCGCAAGTGGGAGGAAGCCGGCTGGACACAGCCTGCACCTCAGCTTCCCGGTCTTGAAATTCTTCTTGATGATGTGGAAAGCTTTGCACAGAACGTAATGTGTCAGCATTACATCATTTCCTACGGGGATAATACAGAGGCTATCACAAATCTTTGCGATATGCTCGGTATCCAGATAATCAGATAAGAGGCGACAAAAATGTTATATATTTTAGACACGGCGGATATTGAAGATATCCGCCACTGTAACGAATTTTATCCTTTAGCGGGCGTTACAACAAACCCCACCATTATTTCCAGAGAACATGCGGATTTCTGGAACCTTGTGAAGGAAATCAGAGAAATAATCGGTGATGATAAGATGCTTCATGTGCAGACAACGCAGAAAACTGCCAAGGGCATCATTGAGGAGGCAAAGCTTCTTAAAGAGGAGCTTGGCGGTGTGTTTTATGTGAAAATTCCCATTTGCGAGGAAGGGCTTAAGGCAACAATGGCTCTTAAGAAAATGGGAATAGGTGTTACCATGACGGCTATTTTCACACCTGCACAGGCACTTATTGCCGCTAAAGCAGGTGCCGATTTCGTAGCCCCCTACGTAAACCGTCTTGACAATATTATTGCCGACGGCTGTGAAGTGGTAAAGGAAATTGTAAGGCAGCTTGAGATTTATAATCTTAACTGCAAGGTTCTTGCGGCAAGCTTCAGAACGGCAGAGCAGGTACATAAATGTGCTTCGTCAGGATGTCACAGTGTAACAGTCAGTGCAAAAATCCTTAAATCCTTGATTGTCAATCCCATGACAGATGTGGCGGTACGTGCCTTTGAACGTGACTGGGAAGAAGCATACGGGGATAAGACAATCCTTGAGTTTTAGTCGGTTGGGCTGCGGAGTCCATTGTTCCGGACAGACCCGTCAACATTGTAGGTCAGTTCTATGAAAGAATTTCCGACAAGGTAGAAACGGAAATTACAGTAACGGCACTTGCAATCGAGTCGGGCACAGAGCAGATGATAGCCGTCTCCTGCGACCTTACAAGCACCACAGGTGTACTTATTGAGCGTGCAAGGGCTAAATTTGCACAGATGGGAGGAGAAATCGCTCCCGAAAAAATCTTTATAGGATGTATTCATAACCACACTGCCATGGGCTATGGCAAAGGAAGCAAAATACGCAAATGCTTTCGGAAGAGCAGTTGTAGGTCATTGTCGCCGAGCTTGCTATGATGACGGCAGTGCAAAAATGTGGGGCGACAGCAACCACGCTAACTTCAGTGAGGTTGAGGGCGGAAGCGACAGCGGTATCGAGCTTATCTATTTCTTTGACAGAGATAAGAAACTCACCGGTATTATGGTAACAGAATGAAGGCAAGAAGTAAGGCGCAGCAGACCTTTATTTTCCAGCTTACAGGCGGAGCGTGTGGCTATCTTCCCACTGAAAAGGCGGAGAGAGGAAGCCACTACAGTGCATATATTACCAGCGGTAATGTAGGACACGAGGGCGGAGACCTTCTTGTAAGAAGAACTGTAAAGGAAATTAATGCATTATTTGAATAAAAAACCGAATGCGGAGCGTGGAATGATATTTCACGCTCCGCATTTGATACGTTTATGTAAAAGGGAGAAAATTATGAGCAACTATGCAGATCCGAAAATTGACGGAGTACATATGCATCTGGAAAACAAAAAAGTCGGGAAGAACTTCTTTGTTTTCCTGTGGATGATGTATGCCCTTGTTTATATGACTAAATACTGCTTCAGTGCGGCTATGGCTCCTATTGTTGAGGCGGGGGTTCTGACAAAATCTCAGACGGGCTTTATTGCCGCGGCGTTTCATATAGTATATGCTCCGCTTCAGATTTTAGGAGGAATGTTCGCAGACCGCTACAACCCCGAAAAAATGATAAAAATCGGTCTTTTGGGAAGTACGATTGCAAACCTGGTAATTTTTATTAATCAAAATTATTTTGTGATGCTGGCGGCATGGATGTTCAATGCTGCGACACAGTTTGCTATATGGCCGTCGGTATTCAAGATTGTGGCATCTCAGCTTCCCAGAAGTGAAAAACCAAGATTCATTTTTCTTATGTCATTCAGTGCTACCTTTGGGCTTTTCTTGTCGTATTTGGTTGCGGCAATACTGCCTGCGTGGCAGATGAATTTTGCAGTATCTTCTGTAATTTCATTGTTGCTGCTCATAGCTATGTGCATTGTGTGCAATAAGGTTGACCGCTTTATGCTTCCCGACAAAGAGGTGCAGCTTGACAATATCAAGGAAAGAAGTGAATGCAGCATCAGCATGAAAAAGCTTGCCGTAAAAAGCGGGCTGATTTTGCTTGTTGTGGTTTCGTTTATCCGTTGTATGCTGGGGCAGGGTACACAGACAATAGCACCTACAATGCTTATGGAATCTTATGAAAGCATATCTGCCTCCATAGGAAACATGCTCAGCACTATTATAATTTTTTCAGGGATAGCCGGTTCTTTGGTAGTGAAATTTATTTTTTACCCGAAAATCATTAAAAATGAGGTTGTCGGAATAGTTGCCACTTTTTCTTTGATAATCCCGATGTGTGTAATTTTGTGTATGGTCGGGAGCCTTCCGGCATGGGTTATTATTATGGCAATGAGCGTTATCTCTTTTTGTACATCAGCGGGATTTCTTTTCCTTTCATACTACAATGCAAGCTTTGCCGCCGTAGGCAAGGACGGTGTCGTGGCAGGTCTGTTAAATTCTGCGGCAAGTATAGCTATTATCGCACAGAGCTACGGCTTTGCGGCTATTGCGGACAACTTCGGATGGATAGCCGTCACAAAGCTATGGGTAGTACTTGGTATTATTGCAATGGTATTGACAATTATAGCGTTGCCCATATATAATAAGTTCAAGAAAGAAGCATGATAAAATCGGATGTGAAAAATCACATCCGATTTTATCATGCTTCTTTCTATAATTCAACTTTTGGAAATTTCTCCGCTTTTAAAGTCAGGTTTTACAGCCCTCAATCCTGTAAAACTTCATGGCGTTAAGAGTGGTGATTTCCTCTACAAGCTGGGGGGAAACGCCTTTTATTTCGGCAATTTTCTCCGCAGTATAATGGATGTTCAGGCTGCTGTTACGCTTGCCCCGATTGGGAACTGGGGAAAGGTAGGGAGCATCCGTTTCAAGCACTAAATCCTCAAGGGGAATATATTTTACTGCTTCTACGGTGCGGACATTGTTGTTAAATGTTACCGTGCCTCCAATGGCAATTTTGATCCCCATATCAAGGACTATTTTTGCCGTTTCGCGACTTTCGCTGAAGCAGTGCATCAGTGCTCCTGTGCCCTTATACTCGCTCTTTAAAATGTCAAGGGTGTCCTTGCAGGCATCACGGGTGTGTATCACAAAGGGTAAATTAAGCTCCCGTGCAATGTGAATCTGGCGTGCAAAGGCTTCTTTCTGAAGCTCTCCCGAAACCTTGTCCCAATAATAGTCAAGACCGATTTCGCCTATTGCTTTAACCTTTGGGTGCTTGGCAAGCTCTCTGATTTCATTAAAACCCTGCTCGGTCATATCGCTGCCGCAGTTAGGATGGATTCCTGCCGTGGCATACATGAAGTCATATTTTTCGGAAAGGGCAATCCCCCTTTTGGTGGACTCTATGCTGCATCCTGCATTTACTATGAATCCTATACCGTTTTCTTTCATAGAGGAAAGCAGTTCCTCCCTGTCAGGGTCGAACTGCTTGTCATCATAATGTGCATGTGTATCAAAAAGCATCAGCAAACTTCACTTCCCAATTTCATATCATCCGCGGGGGAGATAATCGAAAGCCCCTTGTCGTTTGAAGCACAAAGAATCATACCGAAGCTGTCCTCACCGCAAAGCTTCACGGGCTTAAGATTTGCCACGATGACAACCTTTTTGCCGATAAGGTCCTCGGGGGCATAATGCTGTGCAATTCCGCTTACAACCTGCCTCTTTTCATAACCGAGGTCAAGCTGAAGCTTAAGAAGCTTTTTGGCTTTCTTAATTCTTTCGCACTCGATTACCTGTGCCACTCGAAGCTCGGTTTTCATAAAGTCGTCAATGGTTATTTCTTCCTTTGCTTCGGGCTTTTCAATTGCACTTTGCTGTGCCTTTGCGGCTTCCTCTTCAATTGCTTTAAGCTCTGCCTCCACATCAATTCTGGGGAAGAGGACTTCGCCGCGTGTTACTGTGAAGCTTTCCTGAACGCCCCATGTCTTGGCGCTGTCCCAACCGCCGACTGTGGCACCGATTTGTGCCTTGATTGCAGGTGTGGTGCGTGTCATCACGGGAGCGATAAGCTCAGAAGCGATTCTGATTGCTTCGCAAAGGTTATACATAACTGTTTCCAGTCTGTCTTTCTTTTCTTCATCCTTGGCAAGAGCCCAGGGAGTGGTTTCGTCAATATATTTGTTTGTACGGCTGATAAGCTTCCAGATTTCGGCAAGCGCTGTGGAGAATTGGTAAGAATCCATAAGCTCCTCAACCTTTGCAGGGGTTTCCTTTGCAAGAGTGATAAGCTCGCTATCCATAGTGTCGGAAACGTTCTTATCAGAAACTGTTCCGCCGAAGTATTTTTCCACCATGCTTACAGTTCTGCTTACAAGGTTACCCAAATCGTTTGCAAGGTCGGAATTAATGCGGTTAATCAGTGCCTCGTTATTAAATACGCCGTCTGCACCGAAGGGCATTTCTCTCATAAGGAAATAACGGATTGCATCAACGCCGTATTTTTCCACAAGCTTCACGGGGTCAACCACGTTACCCTTGGATTTACTCATCTTACCGCCGTCTAAAAGAAGCCATCCGTGACCGTAAACCTGCTTGGGCAGGGGAAGGTCAAGAGCCATAAGCATTGCAGGCCAGATGATGGAGTGGAAACGTACAATTTCCTTACCTACAAGATGCACATCGGCAGGCCAGTATTTTTTGAAATCTTCTTCATTATCGGAGAATGCACCAAGAGCGTTAATGTAGTTTGTAAGGGCATCAAGCCATACATATACAACGTGCTTGGGGTCAAACTCTACAGGGATACCCCAGTCAAAGCTTGTTCTTGAAACACAAAGGTCTTCAAGTCCGGGAATGAGGAAGTTATTAAGCATTTCATTCTGCCTGATTGCAGGCTGAAGAAAATCGGGATTGTTCTTAATAAGGTCGATAAGCTTATCCTGATATTTGGAAAGACGGAAGAAGTAGCTTTCTTCCTTTGTTTTTTCAACAGCCCTTCCGCAGTCGGGGCATTTACCGTCTACTAACTGATGCTCCGTCCAGAAGGATTCACAGGGGGTACAATACCAGCCCTCATACTCGCTTTTATAAATATCGCCTTTTTCATAAAGCTTGTTGAAAATTTTCTGAACTGCCTTAACGTGCATTTCATCTGTGGTGCGGATAAAGCGGTCATTGGATATATCCATCAATTTCCAAAGCTCTTTTATTCCTTTTACGATGTTATCCACATACTCCTGAGGAGTAACGCCTCTTTCTTCGGCGATACGCTGAATTTTCTGACCGTGTTCATCGGTTCCCGTAAGGAACATAACGTCATACCCCTGCGCACGTTTATAACGTGCAATTGTATCTGCCGCAACGGTGCAGTAGCTGTGTCCTATGTGCAGCTTGTCGCTGGGGTAGTATATTGGGGTGGTAATATAGAACTTTTGTTTCGTCATTTTAATCATCCTTTATATTTCCGAGCTGTATTTTGCTCTGATTTTTTCAAGGGTCTGGGAGAAGTCATCGGGAAGCGGTGCAGTAAAGCTGACCTTTTCTCCCGTAGCGGGGTGTATAAAACCAATTTCCCCCGCATGAAGAAGCTGACCCTCAAGGGAAAACTCCTCTTTTTTAAGCCCATAGGTTTTATCTCCCAAAATGGGGTGCATAATGGACTTTGTATGCACACGGATCTGATGTGTGCGGCCTGTTTTAAGACGGCACTTGATAAACGTATATTTGCCGAATCTTTCAAGCACCGATATATGTGTAAGGGCATCACGCCCATCTTTTTTCGCAATTGTCATTTTTTTTCTGTCATTACTGTCACGGGCAATGGGAGCATCAATGGTAAGATTATCTTCTTTTATATTGCCGTGAACTATGGCATAGTACACTCTCGAAAGAGTATGGTCGGATAGCTGGTCAGTAAGCTTTTGGTGGGCATTATCATTTTTCGCAACCACTAAAAGTCCCGTTGTATCCTTATCTATTCTGTGGACGATTCCCGGCCGCATAACGCCGTTAATCCCCGAAAGAGTATCACCGCAGTGATACATCAGTGCGTTAACCAGTGTTCCGTCCTCATTTCCTGCCGCAGGGTGAACTACCATGCCCCGTGCCTTGTTGATAACAAGAAGCTCACTGTCCTCATACACAATGTCTATGGGAATATTCTGAGCCGTAACATTGAGGGGCTTTGCCTCGGGCAGAGAAAAGCTTATTTCATCACCGCATTTAAGCTTATACGATGCACGGACGGCTTTGCCGTTTACAAAGATTTCTCCTGCATCAAAAAGCTTTTTTAAAAAGCTCCTTGAAAGCTCGGCGTTTTCAGAAATATATACGTCACAGCGTGCGGCATTTTCACAAATAAGGGTAAGCCTTTCCTCACTCATGGGCTTCCTCCTCTTGCTTTTTCGGAAAAAAGTCCGAAAGTGCATAAAGAATATAAAGACCTGCACCTATACAGACAAAGCAGTCTGCAATGTTAAACACGGGGAAGTCCATAAAATCCGTCATTATAAAATCACGCACATAGCCAAACCACACTCTGTCTATAAAGTTCCCTATTGCGCCGCCTGCTATAAAGCTGAGGGAAAGCATTTCAAGCTTTGAGGTGGGACGCGACTTTTTAATGTAGACAATAAGTGCGGCAATTACCGCAACAGTCAGAATGATAAAAAATACACGCGCACCTTTAAGCATACCAAATGCCGCACCCTCGTTGCGGATGTATGTAAGACTTAAAAAATTGGGAATAAACTCTCTGATTTCATACAACCTTAAATTTGAAGTAATAAGGATTTTAGTAATCTGGTCAAGAGCAACCGCAATAAATGCCAAGATTATATAAATATACATGCCTCCGCTCCTTTCAGACCCATGTGTCCAATGTTACAAAAATCCTGTCTTTTTTTGATTTGCCGCCTATGTTAAGCGTTGCCTTTCCTTTGCCGCGGACGGAAATAACATCGCCGTCACCAAGGTGGGCATCGCTTTTTTGTATGCAGATTCCGTTCACAAAGACAAGACCGCCCGAAACTGCCTCTGCCGCCTTACTTCTTCCTTTGCCTGTAAAAAGGGAAACTACACTGTCAAGCCTGAGGGAAGACACCGTTCCCGTAATGCTTTTAAATTCTTTTTCCTTGACCACGACCTCGGATATGGGGATAAGCGTAGTCCTTACCCCTTCTCTGCCTACTTTTGTAAGCTCGTTTGAAACGAAAGACGCCACGTCGCTGTCAATAAAGATAAAAGCACAATCCTCATTTATTATAATATCTCCGCACTTTTCCCTTTTTATCCCAAGTCCCAACACGCTTCCCAAAAAATCACGGTGGGAAAGCCTTTTTATGTTGGGAGTGTCTATTCTGATTGCGGACACAGGAAAAAAAGCCTCCTCATATTCGGGTAGGAAGGCAATCATCTGCCTTTGTGCTCCGTCGAAACCTCCGAAAAAAATGGGGGCAGAGGGGAGAAGGTGCGCTCTTTCTAAAACAAGCGCAGTGCTGTTTTCGGACAAAAAATCTCCGTAAACAGCACGCGAATATTTATCTTGTTGCAAAGCCATATCGTAAATATGGGCAAACATAAGAGTATGTCTTGAATCGAGAGAATGGGTAAATTTCTTTTTATCCGTTATTCCTCCCACGGAAAAATCCCCGTGTTTTTAAGCTCGTCGCGGACATCGGACATAATATCTACGTTGTAGGGAGCGATAAGGAAGATTCCGCCTGAAACCTTCTGAATAGAGCCACCCAAAGCGTAAACACTTCCGCTGATAAAGTCGATAACTCTGCGTGCAACGTCCTTTTCAAGCTTCTCAAGATTGATTACAACGGGCTTTTTGCTGCGAAGATGGTCGGCAACCTCTCTTGCTTCGTCAAATTCCTCGATAGATACAACCACAACCTTAAGCTGGGTTGTTGCCGCAATGTTTACAACCTTGGGCTTTTTCGCAGCGGGAACAACGGGGGGCTGATCGAAATCAAACTCCGGTTCGTTGCTTTCGGAAGCGAATTCTATTTCCTCATCGTCCTCCGGTCCGAAAATAAGCTCGTTGAATTTAGTTAAGATTGACATATTAATTTCCTCCTTAAATGGCTAAAAGCCAATTATTTTTTTTGTATGGGAGATTGCGTGATTTAATCGCGTGTAGCAGCTTTCAATTTTGAATTCAGTTGGGACGCGACATGGGTGCAGGCTCAGCCTGCTTTTTAAATATTGACCTGCCTACTCTTACGCAGGTTGCACCTTCCTCCACGGCAATTTCAAAATCCTGACTCATTCCCATGGATAAAACCTCACTGCCATAGGGCTTGTACTCATCAAAAAGCTTTTTAGCCTTGGAAAAAATATCTCTGATTTCCTTTTCCTCGGCATATAGCGGTGCCATTGTCATAAAGCCTTTGAAAGAGAGTCCTTTTAAGCTTGCTATCTCTTTAATTATAGTAGGGATTTCTTCTGTTGTCAAACCATATTTGCTTTCTTCTCCCGAAATATTTACTTCCAGAAGAATTTTCTGGCAAATTCCCTGTTTTTCAGCCTGTGCATTTATGGCTTTTGCAAGATGCAGGCTGTCAACAGAGTGAATAAGCTCTGCCTTTCCCACTACCTGCTTTACCTTATTTGTCTGCAAGTGCCCGATAAGATGCCAATGTGCATCGCTGTTTACCAAAGGATATTTCTCTGTAAGCTCCTGCACACGGTTTTCCCCGAAAACTCTTTCGCCTAAATTAAATGCCTCGTTAATTGTTTCGGCATCGATGGTTTTACTTACGCAGATAAGGGTGATTTCATTTGCATCCCTGCCGCTTCTTTGGGCGGCGGCAGAAATTTTCTGGTGTATTTCTCTAAGATTGTCTTTTAATGCCATATCAGTTTACCACCTCGGGATTTACTAAGATATCATCATACAGCTTAAGGGGGGGATATTTCGTTTTTTCGGGAGGGGTGTAATTTTTCCTTACAATGTAATAGTCCTTTTCCTTGTGCAGAATGTCCACACATTTAAAGGTCACGGTTTTTGTTCTGCTGATAACATATACTCCCGTAACGTTATCCACCACGCGGATTGCGGCGGCAGGAACATAAAGGCCGCTGTATTCTTCGTAACAGATTTCAAATTCCGCCGTACGCTTTTCAAAAACACCCGTAACGTTGCGTGTGGATTTAATAATTACTGCCGCTTCATCTTCGCCCTCTTTATGATTTACGGCAAGAACACTTGCCTGTGCAGGGGCAGAATCGTCAATGGATATTGTGACGGATTTTCCCGCGGTAAGTTTCTCCGCCTCCTCTGCATCTACCGAAGCTGCCAGATACCACACATAGGTATCGGTTATTTTGGCTACATCTTTTATTTTTGGGGTGTAGTTTTCAAGCTTTTTTGAAAAACCATTTATTTTCGAGGCTGAAAGCATGGATATATCTTCTTCCGTTCCGCTGTCCTCAAGCCCGTCAAGATTTCGGAAGAAAATGCCCGACGCGGGAGCTTTTACATCCTCGCGGATTCCGCCAAGCTGCTGTTCAAGATCATATTTTCTTTTTCTTAAATCAAGCAAAAGCTTATCTGCCGCAAGCCCGTTTTCAGGGGAATATTTTTTTTCAAGCAGTGCCGCAAGCTGCCTTGCGGTATCTGTGGCAGATGAATAATTCTCGGAATATACAGCGTTTCTTATGTTTAACGAAAAGTCCTTAAGTGCCGTATAAATGCGTGCCTCGTCTGAGGAATAGATGTCTGCAAAGCTTCCCGATTGCTCAATTTCCTCAATGCGTGCGGAAACCTCGGAAAGCTCGTTTGCAAGAGCATCGTTAAGATTACCGCTGATTGCAACGCCGACACTGCTTCCTCGGGAAACTCGTTCTCCGTCCTTTGCCGTTACTTCAAACACGCCGTTTGCACTTTGAGAAATAACGGTCTCTTTTCTTAAAATAAAGCCGCTTCCCGTTACCGTTTTGCGGATGGAAACGGATTTTGCCGTTTCCGTATCATATGGTGCGCTGCAATAATTTATCATACTGACAAACGCAATAAGCATTGACACGATAAGGCATCTTTTCAATATTTTATTCATTGGCGCACCTCCTCTTTAATCAAAAAATTATATTATTCGCCCGCTTCTTCCTGGGCGTTTTGAGCCGCCATAAAGTTTACGGGGTGTGTGGGGATAATTGTGGAAATGGCATGCTTATAAATAAGCTCCTGCTTTCCTTCACAGTCCAGAACGACTGTATAATTATCAAAGCCTGTTACAAGGCCTCTTATCTGAAAACCGCTTAACAGGAATATTGTAATTGCCTGTTTTTCCTTGCGTACCTGGTTTAAAAATACATCCTGTAAATTCACTTGTGTTTTCATTTGTTTTGTCCTTTCATATGTTGAATTTATTTTTAATAAGCTCTGCCGCAACGGCGGGCAGAGAATTAAAAGCTAAATGGTTTATATCGGGGTTTCTGCGAAACCATGTGAGCTGCCTTTTTGCGTACCTGCGTGTGTTCCTTTTTAAAAGAGATACCATTTCATCGTAGGTGCAAAGCCCTTTAAAGTACCATACAGCCTCCCGATATCCTATTGCCGCGGCGGCTGTAGACATTTTGTCAAGATGGGGGAGAATGTAACGGCGTACCTCCTCCAAAAGTCCGTCACGAAGCATAATATCCACACGTTTTTCAATTCTTTCATAAAGAAGCTTTCTATCCATGTCAATGGCTATATAAATATAGTCATAGGGGCTTTCATCGGGACGGCTCACCTTGTCAAGCTCATCGCGGGTTTTCCCCGTGGTGCGTTTTGTCTCAATCGCACGGATTACCCTTTTTATATCGTTGGGGTGGAGAGAAGCCGCCTTTTCGGGGTCTTCTTCTTGAAGAATTTTAAAAAGTGCTTCGTTACCGTGGGCTTTTGCATACTCCAAAAGCTCGCTTGAAAGTGCCTCGTCACGCTTGGGTGCACAAAACGTGGTGTTATACACGGTGTTGTCCGCATAAAGCCCCGTTCCGCCCACCATAATGGGAAGATGCCCTCGCGAATAAATATCCTGTATGATTTCATGTGCCATAGCACAGTATCTTTCCACGCTGAAAGCCTCGGTGGGGTCAGCCACATCTATCATATGGTGAACGACACCCTCCATTTCTTCTTTGGTGGGCTTTGCCGTGCCTATATCAAGATTTTTGTAAATCTGCATACTGTCGCAGGAAATAACCTCTCCGGAAAATCTCTTGGCAAGCTCTATTCCAAGTGCGGTTTTCCCCGAAGCCGTAGCTCCTGCAATTATTACAAGGGGTATTTTATTATTCATTGGAAGCACCCCCGTCAGACAATTCTTCCAAACATCTTTTCTATCTGATATTTGGTCAGCTTAACGCTAATGGGTCTGCCGTGGGGGCAGGTTGTAACCGAGTCTAACGCCTGTGCCTCGGCATAAAGCTTTTCAAGCTCGGGGAGGGATAGTGACTGATTTGCTTTTATGGCACTTCTGCAAGCAATGGTGTAGACTGCCTTATCAAGCATTGCCAAAACCTCACCCGATTCACCGCCCGCTAAAACCTCCAGAAGCTCTACGAAAAGGTCTCCGCCCTCATCGTAGGGGCAATCGGCAGGTAGTGAACGAAGAATCACCTTTGACGTGCCGAAATCCTCAATTTCAAAGCCCATATCAAGGAGCACTTGGCTGCTTTCCAGTGCCAGGGCTTTTTCAGCGGGCGTCAGCGTCAGCGTGATGGGCATTAAAAGAAGCTGTGTATCTGTTTTATATCCGCTTTGACGGATTTCTTCATATCTGATGCGTTCATGGGCGGCGTGCTGGTCCATAAGGAAAAATTCGCCGTCACCCTCAGCTAAAATATAGGTGTCAAAAAGCTGTCCGATAATCCGAACCTCCAAAGTAGCTTCAGGAATAGCCTGCTTTGACGCGGATTTTTTAATCTCGTCAATCTCTGCTATGAGGCTCTTTTTGGCAGGGGAGTCCGTTTTAACGGATTCATTCCCAAAAAGCGGTGCCTCGGGAATTTCCTTTTTAGGAGAAATTTTATCCATTCCCTCAATTTCTCTTACGGGAAGCTTTCCCTCGTAGGGCTTTACTTCCTCGCGGATTTGATTTATCTCAAGAGGTTTTGCCGCCTTTTTCTCTACAGGAGCATCAGGGACATAGGGCTTAAATGCCGAAGGCTTTGCCGCCTTTGGCGGATTAAAGGAAATCTGCTCGGCACTTTTAATTGTAAAGGGCATTTTATAGGAATCCTTATTTTTAACAATGCCTACTTCTCTGGGAGCGGCAACCTTGCCGAGAGCATTTTTAACTGCCCAGTAGGCACATTCATAAATGTCCTGCTCGCTTGCAAATTTAACCTCTGTTTTCCCCGGATGAACATTAACATCTACAAGGGAGGGGTCTATTTCCACATTCAGCACGCAAACGGGGAAACGCCCTGTCATAAGCTCGTTTTTATAAGCCTCGCTGACTGCGGCAAGAAGCGTTTTATTAACTATAAATCTGCCGTTTATAAAGAATATCTGCATCAGGCGGTTGGGGCGTGAAAGATTGTTCTTCCCCGTAAGTCCGTGGATGCGGATGCCGTTTTTTGAAAAATCAACCTCTGCGGTAGCGTTGGCAATGTCCTTTCCGAATACGGCGTGAACTGCGTTTTTAAGAATATTATCTCCGGGGGAGAAAAGAACGTCCTTTCCGTCACGGATAAGGCGGATTGAAACCTCCGGGTGGCTTAGAGCCTGCTTGTTGCAAACATCGGTAACAGCCGCCGCCTCAACGCTGTCTTTTTTGAGGAACTTCATTCGTGCAGGGGTATTGTAGAAAAGATTTTTTACAACAATGGTAGTACCGTCGGGACAGCCTGCCCCCTCGAAAACCTTTTCCACGCCGCCCTCAACCACAACGTGTGTTCCCTCAATATCGGTACGTTGTTTGGTGAAAAGCTCTGTTTTGCTGACCGCGGCAATGGAGCAGAGTGCCTCCCCCCTGAAACCGAGGGTTGATATACTCTCAAGGTCCTTGTCGGTTTTTATTTTACTTGTAGCGTGGCGGAGGAAAGCGACTCTTGCATCGTCCTTTTCCATGCCACAGCCGTTATCGGCAACACGTATATAGGAGGTGCCTCCGTCCTTTATTTCTATTGTAACGGTGGTTGCACCTGCGTCTATGGCGTTTTCCACAAGCTCTTTAATTACGCTGGCAGGACGCTCCACAACTTCACCTGCCGCAATTTTCTCGGCAGTGAATTTATCAAGTACATTTATTTTTCCCACAGGTTAACACCTCCTCGTGGGGCAGAATGAATCTATAAAAGTTTTTGTAGTTCAAACAATTTGTTCATTGCTTCGATGGGAGTTAGTGTAGTTACATCAATTGCACGGAGTGCATCGCGAAGCTTATTGCTTCCCATATCATCAAAGCCTATCTGCATGGAATTATCGCTTTGTGTTTCCATTTCAGATACGATTTTTGAGCCTGTCGCACTGCCCCGTGACTCGCCCTCAACGGTTTTAAGAACTTCTTTTGCTCTTTTTATAACGCTTTCGGGGACTCCTGCAAGCTTGGCAACCTCTATACCGAAGCTGTCATCCGTGCCTCCGCGGACGATTCTGCGGAGGAAGGTGATGTCATCACCGCGTTTTTTGCAGGCGGTGTTATAATTTACAATTCCGTCTACGCTTCCCTCAAGAGCGGTCAGCTCATGATAATGAGTTGCAAAAAGAGTTTTTGCACCGATTTTCTTTGCAATATGCTCAATAACCGCCCATGCAATGGAAAGCCCGTCAAAGGTGCTTGTACCTCTGCCGATTTCATCCAGTATGCAAAGGCTTTTCTTTGTTGCGTTCTTGAGTATATAGCTAACCTCATTCATTTCCAGCATAAAGGTACTTTGTCCCGACGCCAAATCGTCGGAAGCACCTATTCTGGTAAAGATTTTGTCAATGATTCCCGTAACACAGCTTTGTGCAGGGACGAAAGAACCAATCTGTGCCATAAGGGCAATGATTGCAGTCTGACGCATGTAGGTGGATTTACCTGCCATATTAGGGCCTGTAATTACCGCCATGCGGTTATCGGCACAGTCAAGACAGGTATCGTTGGGAACGAAAAGCGAGTGGGAAAGCACCTTTTCCACAACGGGATGCCTGCCCTCACGGATTTCAAGCCTGTCTCCAAGATTAACCTCGGGTTTTGTATATTTGTTTTTAACAGCGGCCTCCGCCAGCGAATAAATTGTATCGGTAACTGCGATTGCGTGTGCAGTTTTTTCAATTCGCTCCATGTGCTCGCAAACTGCCTCGCGGATTTTCTGAAATTCTTCATACTCAAGCTGCACAAGCTTTTCGCTTGCCCCTAAGACACTGCTTTCAATTTCTTTAAGCTCTGCGGTTATAAAACGCTCGCCGTTTGTTATTGTCTGCTTACGCATATAGTCCTCGGGAACCTTTGAAAGCTGAGAGGAGGAAACCTCTATGAAATAGCCGAAAACCTTGTTGAATTTAACCTTAAGGTTTTTAATTCCCGTTCTTTCTCTTTCCCTTGCCTCAAGCTCGGCGATAAAGGTGGTTCCGCCCTTTGTTATACTACGCAGGCGGTCGATTTCTTCTAAGAATCCGTCGCGGATTATCTTTCCCTCTCGAAGTGAAATCGGTGCTTCGGGGTTGATTGCTCTTTCAAGAAGGTCGTATACGTCCTCCAGCGTATCAAGATTTGCCGCCTGAACGCTGAGAATGGTGCTCCGCGTTTTGCAAAGAATCTTTGACAGGAAAGGAAGCTTTGCAAATGACGCACAAAGTGCCAGCATATCACGGGCATTTGCCGTACCTATTGATACCTTGCTCATAAGGCGTTCAATATCGTTTACACCCGTAAGGGCGTCTTCCAAATCCTCACGCAGGGAAAGGTTATTTGCCAGCTCCTCAACGCCGCACAGGCGATTCGTTACCGATGCCGCATTAACTAAGGGACGCAAAATCCACTGCTTGAGCATTCTTGTACCCATGGAGGTTTTGGTGTTATCCAGCACCCAGAAAAGGGAGCCTCTCTTAGTCTTGTCACGCATTGTTTCCACAAGCTCTAAATTTCTCACTGTTGCCGCATCAAGCTCTACAAATTCCTGTGATGTGTAGATGTTAATAGTGTGAATGTGTGACATTTTCGCTTTCTGCGTTTCGAGAATATAATTTATAAGTGCCGCTGTGGAAATTTTCAGCATGTTTTCTGAAATATCACTGCTGTTTTTTAATTGAGAAAATAAAATCTCCCGAGCATCTTTTTCAACATCGGTGTATTCATATGTGAATGTGAGTGCATCGCTGCGGCTCTGTATATACTCGGTAATTTTTTTGTTCTGATAGGAATTGCCGCCCAAGGCAATTTCAACGGGGGAAAAACGTGCAAGCTCATTTATAAGCTTGTCGCAGGAGGCATCGTCATAAAGAGTAGTTCCCAAAAGCTCACCCGTGGAAACGTCTACAAAGGTTACAGAGCAATCGTTACCTATCCGGCATACGGACGCCATATAGTTTGTTTTGCGAGAATTAAGAAGTGCATCATCAATAATCGTACCCGGGGTAACAATTCTTATTATATCACGCTTAACGATTCCCTTTACTGCCTTAGGGTCCTCCATCTGCTCGCATATGGCAACTTTATGTCCCTTTGCAACAAGGCGTGCAATATATGTATCAGCGGCATGGAAAGGAACACCGCACATGGGTGCACGTTCCTCCTGACCGCAGTCACGGCCTGTAAGGGTGATTTCCAAATCCTTTGAAGCTACGATGGCATCTTCAAAAAACATTTCATAGAAATCGCCCAACCGAAACATTAAAATTGTGTCGGGACATTTCTGCTTTATTTCCATGTATTGCTTCATCATTGGAGTTAATTCAGCCACTAAAATACAACCCCTTTTGTTATAAGAGTTAAACTATAATAAATTCCGTCAAAACCGGGGGCGTGTACCTCGGTTTTGACTCCTATAAAGGGCTGGCACGGTGAGTGCCGCGCGAGCGAAAGCCCTTCTCTCGAAAGAGAATGTTTTGCTTGCAAAACTTCTTTTTCGAAACGATGACCTTGTCATCGTTGTTTAGTGGCAGTCGCCGCCGCAACTTGAACAGTTTCCGCTGCAGCCGCCGGGCATTTTACCTGTGATGTGGAAGGAGATGATGCTGTTCATCTGGTCAATAATAGCCTGGAATGTTCTCTGTGCATTTATATATGCGGTAATAGTATCATTTGTTGTCATTTTGGAATATGCTTCTTCAAGCTCCTCGCGAATCTCGGCAATTCTTTCTTCGGAAACGTCGCCCTTCTGAATTTCAGCGGCAAGATTTGAACGCACCTCGCTGTATTCCTTTAAAAGAGTAAGAGCTACCTCATCGTTTTCCTGTGCCTGCTCGCAAGCCTTAAGCTCTTTGTATTCCTTGCTCTCGATAATTGCTTCTCCAAGCTCTCTTGCTTTTTCAAAAATTTCTGCCATTGTGTTTTACCATCCTTTTTTATTTGTATTTTTATCGGCTTCCGCCAAGTTTTAAACCAATTCTCCGTAGAGTATCCACGTTTGTGCCTTTGTTATTTTTACGTCAATAATTTTCCCCGTTAAAGACTCATCACCGCGGAAATTGACAATTTTGTTAGCGTAGTTTCTTCCGCTCAGCATTTCGCCGTCGGTTTTGCTTTTTCCCGAAACAAGCACCTTTTCAATCTTTCCCTCGTGGCGAAGATTCTTTTTATAACTTATTTCGTTCTGTTTTTCAAGAAGCTTTTTAAAACGCAGGTCGATTTCTTCCTCGGTGGAAACATTTTCCCACTCTGCCGCCTTTGTACCTACTCTGGGAGAGTAGATAAAGGAGAAAAGGGAATCGTATCCGACCTCCTGAAGAATAGAAAGCGTGTCCTCAAAATCCTCCTGTGTCTCCGTAGGGAAGCCCACGATAATATCCGTAGTGAGGCAAATATCGGGCATAAGCTCCTTTGCCTTTTTTACGATAGAGAGATACCTTTCCCTGTCATAGTGGCGGTTCATATCCGAGAGAACCTTACTGCTTCCCGATTGTAGGGGGAGATGAAGCTGATTGCAGATTTTTTCTTCCTCCGCCATGGCCTGAAGAAGCTTTTCCGAAATATCCTTGGGGTGGCTGGACATAAAGCGGATTCTTTCGATTCCGTCGATTTTGCACACCTTTTTAAGAAGATGTGCAAAGGCATCCTTTTCGCCCCTGTCTTTGCCGTAGGAATTTACGTTCTGCCCGAGTAGCATTACTTCCTTAACCCCTGTTTTTGCAAGTGAGGAAATTTCCTCCAAAATATCATCTTCAAGGCGGCTTCTTTCCCTGCCTCTCACATAGGGGACTATGCAGTAGGAGCAGAAATTGTTACAACCATACATTACGGAAACAAACGCCCTTGCCCCGCCGTCGTAATTTACGGGAAGCCCCTCGGCAATGTTTTCGCCCACCGAAATATCAATCACTCTCTCATTCTGCTCCAAAGCATCAAGCAAAAGGGAGGGGAATTTCCAGAGTGCGTGAGTGCCGAAAATCAGCCCCACATGGCGGTACTTTGACTTAATACGCTTTGCAATATGCTCCTGCTGAGCCATACAACCGCATATGCCGATTATAAGCGAGGGCTTTTTCGCCTTTAAATGCTTGAGCGCGCCTAAGTTTCCGAATACACGCTCGTGTGCGTTTTCACGGATTGCACAGGTGTTGAAAATTATAACGTCAGCCTTTTCCCTCTCGTCGGTTAAGGTATAGCCCATCTGAAGGAGCATTCCCTCAATACGCTGTGAATCATTAACGTTTTGCTGACAGCCGTAGGTTTCAACCAATGCAAACATAGCTTGTCCTTTTATTGAGTTTTTAATTGATGCCATAATCTGCCTTTGCTCATCTATTTGCTCAGGCGAGATGTGTATATTTCTCTCTGTCAACAACAATCATCCAATCTAATATAAGAGTACACTTTATTATATAATATTTAATTAAAAAAGTCAAAGAAAAAACAAGCTTTTCTTTGACTTTTTTACACTTTTATAACTTTACAATTGCATCTGTTAAAATATCAAAATTCGTTGCCACGTCTTTATGGCTCCAGAATTCATCGGGAGCGTGCATGGTGGAGGGTTGGTCGGGGAACATTACACCGAAGGCAACGCAGTTTTTAAAGGATTTTGCATAGGTTCCGCCGCCGATTGCCATGGGCTTTGTATCATCACCCGTATGCTCTTTATAAATACCCCAAAGCGTAGATACCAAATGTGAGTCGGTGGGAACGTAGAGGGGCTTTTCATGGAAATAAACCTCTGCCGAAAGCTCCTTTTCCTCCGCCGCTTTTTTAATATTTTCGATCACCATTTCTCCGTCTGCCGTAATGGGATAGCGTATATCGTAGGAAAGAGTACATTTTTGACTGTCAGCATAAATTACCGAGGGGTTAATGCTCAGCGAAGTAATTTCGTCCTTTATATCAATATTCATGGACTGTGCTGTGGTAAGGCTCATAAGGCGAGCAAAAGCACTGTCCTTTACCATGGGAACAATCTTTTCGGCAAGCTTTAATATAGCATTTTCACCTTTTTCGGGGAGGCTTCCGTGTGCCGCAATGCCCTTTTCAAAGTATTCCTCTCCGTTTATAAACGCCCTTGCCTCGTCGGGAACTATATTTACAACTGTGCCGCCCTCAAATTTAAAATCGGAGGGGGCAGCGGTTTCTTTTCCCGAAATCTTCACCCTGAGAAGTCCCTTTTCTCCGAAAACCACGGGATAGTCCGCATCGGGGGAGAAGGAAATTTCGGGAATTTCCTCGGTTTCTTTATAGCGTGCTATACATTTGCAACCGCCCGATTCCTCATCGCCGCCTATTATAAGGCGAACTCTCTTATCAAGCTCAATACCACTGTCACAGATAGCTTTCATAGCGTAGAGTGCAAGGAGAGCCGGCCCCTTGTCATCAATAACGCCTCTGCCGTAATATCCGTCCTCGGTTTCGGTACATTCAAGAGCAGGATAGCTCCAGCCGTCACCCGTTTCCACAGTGTCTGTATGGGCTATGATTCCAAGCATTTTTTCGCCTTCGCCCATTTCAATCCATCCGCAATAGCCGCCTAAGTTCTTTGTTTTGAAGCCAAAGCGTTTTCCTATTTCAAGAAAGGCTTCTATAGCTTCATTTATGCCTTTTCCCAAAGGGGCGTTTTCGCTTTTTTCTCCGCAGTTTCCGTTAATGCTGTTAATGGAAACAAGCGTTTTTAAATCCTCGGTAAAAGCTTCTTTGTTAAATGTAAGTTTCATAGCAGTTTTCCTTCCTAGCCGAAAGGGAATAATCCAAACTCGATTTTCAGAGGCGGATTTCCGCTTTCGCCGTGTTAAAATACTCGGAAATACACAAAGTATTCCCTGCGTTTTTGCCTTGCGCAACCAAAAATCCGCTCTCTGAAAATTCTTCGACTCCAAACGGATGAAATTTTGAGTAGATTTTGGTGCGGAAGATGCAGCAAGGCTTTGTGCCTTGCAAAGATGACAAGCCGAAAGATGCCGAAATTTCGCCGTTTGAAGCGGGTTCGGATTACTCTCTTTCGGCTACCCCAAATATGATACCTCTGCGGTAATCACGGCATAATAATTTTCGTTCACGCTTTTGATACATTCTTCAAGCTCTGACGATATTTTATCCCTTTCAGGGTAAATGTGTGGGGGAAGAATCAAATCAAAAATTACGTTTGTATGAGTGGGACCGGGGACAATCCTTAAATCGTGCACATTCCCCTCGGGGCAAATCTCTGAAAGCTTTTCCGAGAGTACCGAGTAAATCTCCTTTAAAACGGGGTTATTTACATCAATGGGGTCCATGTGAATAATTGCCTCACAACCAAGCTCGTCGGAAATTCGCCTCTCAACTGTGTCTGCCGCATCGTGCAGGGCAAAAATCTCTTTGCTTCCGTCAACCTCCATATGGAGAGATACAAAAATTTTATCAGGACCGTAATTGTGCACCACAAGGTCGTGAATCCCCAGAGTTTCGGGGTTTTCCCTGACAATTGCTTCTACTTTTTTTACAAAATCAGCATCAGGAGCACCGCCTAAAAGCGGGGAGGAAGCCTCCATAACGGAACTGATGCCCGTCTTTATAATCATAAGGGAAACCAATGTGCCCACGTATCCGTCAATATATATTCCGCCGTAATGCATAACAAAAGAAGAAACAAGAATCGCACCCGTGGCAATGGCATCGGTGAGTGAGTCTGTGGCAACGGCTTTCATGGAGGGGGAATCAATTTTTTTGCCGTATTTTCTGTTGTAGTATGCCATATACAGTTTAACCGCAATGGAGATAATTAACACTACTACCAGGGCTTTGTTGAAAATAAATTCACCCGGATTTATAATTTTGTCGATGGAGCTTTTAAGAAGCTCGGCGCCTACTAAAATTATGGCAAAAGAAACGGCTATCCCCGCAACATATTCAATTCTGCCGTGCCCGAAAGGATGCTCACGGTCGGGCTTTTGCGATGAAAGGATAAATCCGAACAGGCTTATTATTGAAGAGCCTGCGTCGGTCAGATTGTTGAATGCATCGGCAGTTATGGAAATGGAGGAGCTTATTATACCCACAGCAAGCTTCAGGGCAAAAAGCACCATATTCAGAAATATTCCCATGCCGCCGCACACGTAGCCGTATATACTGCGTGCTTTACGGACATCGGTATCTTTGGGAATAAACCGATTCAGAATCCACGAAACCATAAACTACCTCCGAAATTTTTATAAAATAGAGTATGCCCTGAGAATTATATATACTACATAAACCACATAAATAATAACGCTTATATATCCCTCAACACGGGAAACCTTGCTCTTTGTTTTGCACACAGCGAACATCAGAAGGCTCATACCGATAAGAAGAATTGTATCAATAAGAGCGCCTACCTCACAGTTCAGAGGATGTACGATGCCGCTCATACCCAGGATAAAGAGAATGTTAAATATATTGGAGCCGATAACGTTACCTAAGGCAATTTCACTTTCGCCCTTTTTAGCCGCTACCACGCTTGTTACAAGCTCGGGAAGGCTCGTTCCCACGGCAACGATTGTAAGCCCGATTAAAAGCTCGCTCATACCTAAAGCCTCGGCAAAGAAGGTTGCCGCATTTACCGTGATTGTGCCGCCTGATACAATTGCCGCAATACCGATTGCAATAAATAAAAGGCTTTTGGGAAGAGAAAGGGTTTTATATTCTTCGCCGTCTTCGCTTCTGTTTTTAAGTGCGGAGCGTACAAGAAGCAGAATATAGCCTACAAAAAGCACAAATAAGATAATAGCCTCAACAAGAGAAAGGGTAGTGTCTATAAGCATTAGTGCAAGAAGCAGTGTAGAAAGAATACTGATAGGAAAGTCCCTTTTCATAATCACTTTATCAATCACAAAGGGGCAGATAATTGCAGAAACGCCTACAACGCCGAGAAGATTAAAAATATTACTTCCCACAACATTGGCAATGGAAAGGTCATAAGCCCCTTTAAACGATGCGGAAATACTAACCGCCGCTTCGGGAAGGCTTGTTCCGATGGAAACAATGGTAAGACCGATTATAACCGAAGGAATCTTGAAGATTTTTGCAACGGAGCTGCTTCCGTCCACGAAAAGGTCAGCTCCTTTAATCAAAAAGAAAAAACCTAAAACAAGTAAAAACAAATTCAGTACGTAATCCATAAAATTCACCTCAAAAAATTTTATTTTGATAAAAACTTTGTGTGGTGAAGCCTTTTTCGCTTTTTTGCACCCCCTTTTGCACAAAAAAAGACTTCTATCGCACAAAAATGCAATAAAAGTCTCGCAGTACCGAAAGGTATACAAAAGCGGATGACAAAATCATCGTACTGACGCCGTTGTACCGCATCACTGATGCGTTAGCTACTCCCTTTTATGTGTTGATTTTACCATAACCTTGAAAAAATGTCAATCAGATTTATAGTTAAAACCCAAGCATATTAAATGCCCGTAATACAGTATATGCAACATATATCACATAAAGTGCCACGCAAACTGCTCCCTCGGGGCGTGATGCCTTTTTACTTGTAACACAGGCAATATACATAAGAATATTAACCCCTATAAGAATAGCTGTATCAATAAGAGCTTCCTTTCCGCAGAAAAGGGGATGCACAAGACCGCTCATACCCAAGATAAACATGATGTTAAATATGCACGAGCCTACAACATTACCCAGCGCAATTTCACTTTCGCCTTTTTTAGCGGCTACAATACTCGTCACAAGTTCGGGGAGAGATGTTCCCACGGCAACAACGGTAAGGCCGATAAGCATTTCGCTCATACCAAATTCTTTTGCGAAGAATTTTGCACTGTCAACCGTAAAAGTTCCTCCCAGGATAATGCCGATACCTCCGAGGAGTATAAATATAAGGCTCTTTCCCATAGGCATAGGCTTATCTTCTGACTCTGAATCCCGACGGTCTTTAAGTGCCGATACCACCAAAAGAATAATGTAAGCTACAAAGAAAACGAACAAAATCCCTGCTTCAAGTCGTGAAAGTGTATTGTCAAGAAGCATAATTGCAAGAAGTATTGTCAGCCCTATGCAAATGGGAAAGTCCCTTTTCATTATCATTTTGTCAACAACGAAGGGGCAGATAAGTGCAGATGCACCTACAACCACAAGCAGATTGAAAATGTTAGAGCCGATTACATTCGCAATGGAAAGGTCGAAGCTTCCCTGAAGTGATGAAGTGATACTAACCGCCGCTTCGGGAAGGCTTGTTCCGATAGAAACAATGGTAAGACCGATTATAACCGAAGGAATCTTGAAGATTTTTGCAACGGAGCTGCTTCCGTCCACGAAAAGGTCAGCACCCTTTACAAGGAAGAAAAATCCACACAGAAGAAAAATTAAGTTAATTAAATAATCCATAACGCACCTCGCTAATATTATAATGGGAAACGGAGGGTTTTAAAACAAAAAAAGAGACTTTTATTGCACAAAAATGCAATAAAAGTCTCGCTGTTTCATACAAAAGCGGGTAATAAAATTACCGTACTGACGCCGTTGTAACGGATAAATCCGCCGCTACTCCCTTTCATTGTGTCTTAGTTTATCACAGGAAAGTTCTTTTGTCAAATAATTTCTTTAAAGTCACATATTGAGCCGTCAGGCAAACTTAGTTCTCACGTTGAAGCAGTGAAACAGCTTCAACGTGAGAAGTCATCGGGAACTGGTCAAAAGCATGAGCTTCCTTTAAAGTATATCCGTTTTCGCACAAATATTTTGCATCTCGTGCCATAGTGGCACAGTCACAGGAAACATAGACAATTCTTTCGGGCATCATACAGGCTATTGCCGAAAGAAGCTTCTCATCACAGCCCTTTCGGGGAGGGTCAAGGACTACCACGTCAGCTTTTTCGCCCTCTTTTATAAGCTTTGGTGCAACATTTTCCGCCTCGCCGCAAAAAAACTCCGCATTGTCAATGCCGTTGAGCTTTGCGTTCCCCACTGCGTTTTTAACCGCATCCTCCACGATTTCAATTCCTATTACCCTTTTCGCCTCTTTTGCAAGGAAAAGACTGATGCTTCCCGTCCCGCAGTAAAGGTCAAACACGGTCTGTGTTTTATCGAGATTTGCAAGAGACAGTGCCTTTTCGTAAAGAAGCCTTGTGGTGTAAGGATTCACCTGATAAAAGCTTTTATAATGCACCTTATACTTTATGTCACCGATATTGTCATAAATATAGGGCACGCCGTATATTACCTTGTCCCTTTCGCCGTACACATTATTTGTGCGGTCGGGGTTTATGTTTATTACAATACCTTTTACAAAAGGAAATTCCTCCGTTATTCTGTCAATAAGGCTTTCGGTGCAGGGAAGATTCTTTTTCGCAACAAGCACCAAAACCGCTTCGTCCTTTCCCGTCCGCATACAAATTCTGCGCAGGTTTCCGCTTCCGCTTTTTTCGTCATACACGGAAATATTGTTCTCGGTAGCCCAGGCACAAACCGCCTCTGCAACGCGGTTTGTACGCTCGTCCTGCAAGCTGCACTCTTTCGGCACGACTACCCTGTGGCTGTGAGGGGCATAAAATCCTGCCTTAACGCCCTCGTCCGTCAAAACCACGGGAAACTGTGCCTTATTTCTGTAATGATAGCACGGCTCGCTTCCCACAGCGGAGGAAACTACAGCATCATGGAATCCTCCGATACGCCTTAAGGCATCCTGGACCTTGTTCTTTTTATATTCAAGCTGTGCCTCGTAAGCAACGCTCTGCATACTGCAACCGCCGCATTTTCCGAACACATCGCACTGTGGCTGGGTGCGGAGGGGGGAAGGTGTTATCACGCTCAAAAGCTTTCCGTAGCCAAAATTCTTTTTTTCTTTCACGATCAGAATTTCTGCCGTATCACCTTTTACGGCGGAGGGGACAAAGACGGTAAATCCCTCAGGCTTTGCAATGCCCTCTCCGTCTGCACCGAATGCTGTTATTTCTGCTGTGTGGATTGTATTTTTGTACATTGATTTTTCTTCCTTTCGGGGGTAAGAAGTCTGTAAGAATAGGGAGCAAGCTCCATGGAAAGTGTGCCTGTTGGGGAAACGGTGTCGTGCGTCAGCGTGTCTTTTATTTCTGTCACCCCAAATCGGCTGAGGTTAATGTTTATATACCTGTGGCAATCATTGGGGTTTATTATTACGATAATATCCTCGCCCTGCGTTTTTTTGCCGAAGGCATCGGTGCCGTTTTCAAGACTTCGCATATAGCAAACTACGCCGTCCTCTGCAGAAATGAGAGTATAAAAGCCCGTACGCAATGCCGCCTTTTCTTTCCTCAAATTCGCAAACATTTTTATCTGACGGAAAACCTCGCTCTCTCCGTGACTCCAGTCCATGGGGGCACGGTTAAAGGGGTCTGCAAAGCCCATCATTTCCATTTCATCGCCGTAATATATTGTGGGTGCTCCGGGAAGCGTCATCTGCAGTGCCGTAGCAAGAACCATTCGTCTTTTTGCAAGCTCTTTTTTTTCATCGGAAATTACGTAGTCATGCTGCTCTATACGTGAAAGCGTGCGGAAATCGGGGGTATCTGCAAGCACCGTCATTGCACGCGGTACGTCGTGGGAGGAAATAAGATTCATTGCCGAATAGAGGGATTCTTTAGGATAGTTTTCAAGCAGTGAATGAATACGCATTGAAAAGAGCTTTCCGTCACAGCCTGTAAGGTAGGAAAGAACGGCTTCGCGGAAAACATAGTTCATTACGCTGTCAAGCTCTTTTCCCCATAAAAACTCACGTTTTGCTCCGTAGCTTACCTTATTGCTGGCATCCTCCCATACCTCGCCGATAAGGAGAGAATCGGGATTTTCCTCTTTTAAGGCACTGCGGAGCTTTTTGATAAATTCGTCGGGAAGCTCGTCAGCCACATCAAGCCTGAAGCCCTCCGCACCCCGACGAAGCCATTTTTTAATAACGCTGTCCTTTCCCGACGCAATGTAATCTATAAAATTTTCGTCCGTCTCATTTACGTTGGGCAATGTTTCAAAGCCCCACCAGGACTCGTATTTATCGGGGTAATGCGTGAAATTGTACCAGCTGTAAAAGGGAGAATTTTTGCTCTGAAAAGCACCCTCGGAGTCGTAATTATTATATTTGTTAAAATATTTGCTGTCAGCCCCTGTATGGCTGAATACTCCGTCAAGAATAATGCGTATGCCGTACTTTTTCGCTTCGTTTGCCAGATTTTCAAAGTCCTCTGTACTTCCCAAAAGCTCATCGGGAGTTTCATAATCGCCCGTGTCGTAGCGGTGATTTGAAAAAGCCTTTGATATGGGATTTAAATAAAGTGCCGTTACGCCCAAACCCTCAAGGTAGGGGAGCTTTTGCCTGATGCCGTCAAAATTTCCTCCGAAAAAGTCATTGGAAAGGTATTCCCCTCCGAACTGCTCGGGGCGGTAAAAAGGCTCATCGCCCCACTGCCGCCTTATTCCGTGAAAGGGGGTTTCCTTTCCTCTGTTAAAGCGGTCAGGGAAAATCTGATAAACCACGGCGTTTTTCATCCAGTCGGGAGTGGTGTAATTCTTAGAGTAAACCGTTATCTGATAGAGGCTTTCGGGAACGTTATAAAAGCACTCGCCCTCGCCACCTAAGTGCAGGGAATTGTTTCCGTAATACATTGTAGCACCATCGGCACACACATAGAAATAATAGAAAACAAGCCCCTCCTCGGAGGGCATCTCTACACTGCACTCGTACATCCGTCTGCCCGACAGCTCAAAGGCGTAATTCATAGGGATTTCATTTTCTCCGATAATAAGTACGACCTTTTCCGGCTCTGAAAAAGATTCCACGCAAAGACGGAGCGTAATACAGGTATTTACCCTGCATGCCCCGAATGGATTTCTGTATATTAAATTACCTGAATTGTGTTCGATATGCAATCTCTGTCACCTCTGTAGTATATATTATAATCCATTTTGTGTAAAAGGGCAATAAAATTCTTGTAAAATGCACTTTTCTAATGTATAATAAGATGAAATACCATTTTCGGAGGACAATCCATGGCGGACAGATTACTTCTTACAATTCCCACATTTTTCGGCACAGAGGCAACTCTTGCTCACGAAATACGCTCTCTCGGCTATGAAACCACCGAGGTAACCGATGGCAGAATCACCTTTGAGGGAGATTTGGAGGCAATTGCCCTGGCAAATGTAAATATCCGCTCGGGTCAGCGTGTGCTTATTAAAATGGCACAGTTCCGTGCAACAACCTTTGAGGAATTGTTTCAGGGTGTGTACAACATAGAATGGGAAAACTTCATTCAGGCGGACTGTGCATTTCCTGTTAAGGGAAGCAGTCTTAAAAGCGTGCTTTCAAGCGTTCCCGCTTGCACAAGCATTGTGAAAAAAGCCGTTGTAAAAAGGCTTGGAGGGAAATATGGAATTGAGAATTTTGAGGAAACAGGCCCCATGATGCGTATTTCCTTTTCACTGATGCGTGACGAGGCAACAATCTACCTTGACACAACGGGCGAGCCGCTTTATAAACGCGGCTACAGAGCACAGGGCGTTGCGGCACCCATGCGTGAAACGCTGGCTTTCTCGATGATTGATATTACAAGGTGGAGGGGAGACCGCCCCTTTGCAGACCCGTTTTGCGGCAGCGGCACAATCCCCATTGAGGCGGTCCTTTACGCAAAAAAGATAGCTCCCGGACTTAAGAGAAGATTTGTCAGCGAAAAATGGAGAATAATGGGCCGAGGCCTCTATGATGAAATCCGCGAGGAGGCAATAAGCCTTATTGATAACGAAATCGAGCCGTGTATTTACGCAAGTGATATTGACCCGCAGGCGGTCGCTCTTGCAAAGGAGAATGCAAAGCGTGCAGGCGTCGATAAATATATTCATTTTTCCGTATGCGATGCGGCAAAAGCACCGCTTTTTTCGGAAAAGGGTGTTCTTGTTTCAAACCCTCCCTACGGTGAAAGACTGATGGATAATACAAGCTGTGAATCCCTTTATAGGAAAATCGGCAGGCATTTTTCAGATTTCCCCAATATCGGCAAATACATCCTGACCTCCCACGAGAAATTTGAGGAATGTTACGGAAGAAGTGCCGACAAAAAACGCAAGCTGTATAACGGAATGCTTAAATGTTATCTTTATCAGTATTTTAAATGAGATTTTCACATACCTTGTAGTGAGGTGAGTGAAAATGAATGACAAGCTAAGATATTTTTTAATCCTGACGGCGTACAGAGCAGCTGTGGCAGCCGTAATTTTAATTGTGATAGCGGGGGTTAACTTTTTAACCCCGAATATAACACCGCGAATAAGCCGTGTATGGACACAAACTACAGATTTTAAAAAGGTGACAGAGCTTCTTTCGGAAACTGCAAAGGAGCTTATTCCTTAGGAGAAAGTTATGAGTATTATTAAAAATCCCGATGCACTCTTAAGAAAAGTGCAGAAAGCCACCCATTATTGCGGAGGCGAGCTTAACAGTGTAATAAAAAATCCCGAAGACGTGCAAATAAGGTACGCTTTTGCTTTTCCCGATACCTACGAGGTGGGGATGAGCCATCTTGGTATGAAAATCCTTTACCATGTCTTAAATCAGAGGGAGGATACCTACTGCGAGAGGGTATTTGCCCCCTGGATTGATATGGAAGAAGAAATGAGAAAAAAGGACGTGCCTCTTTTCACAAATGAAACTCTTACCCCCGTAAAGGAATTTGATTTTCTGGGGATTACTCTCCAGTATGAAATGTGCTACTCCAACATTCTGAATATGCTTTCCCTTGCGGGCATCCCGCTTCTTTCCAAAGACCGTAGTGAGGATGACCCCTTTGTAAACGGCGGCGGTCCTTGTGCGTATAACCCCGAACCTATTGCGGACTTTTTTGATTTCTTCACAATGGGTGAGGGAGAGGAAGTTATCGGGGAATTGATGGAGGCTTTCAAAGAGTGGAAAGAAGAGGGCGGCACGAGAGAGGACTATCTTCGCAAGATTGCAAAGATTGAGGGCATCTATGTTCCCTCGCTCTACGATGTGGAATATAACGGCGACGGGACAATAAAAAGTATGACCCCCAACTGCCCCGAAGCACCCAAAAAGGTCAGAAAGCGTATTATATCAGACCTTGACGCTGTAAGCTATCCCGATAAATTCATTGTGCCTTTCTGCGATATTGTTCACGACAGAAGCAATATCGAGGTGTTCCGAGGCTGTATACGCGGATGCAGATTCTGCCAGGCGGGAATGATTTACCGCCCAGTCAGGGAAAAGAGTGCCGACACGCTCCTTAAGGATGCCTGTACTCTTATCGAATCCACAGGCTATGAGGAAATGGGACTTTCCTCCCTTTCCACCAGCGATTATACACAGCTTGAGTCGCTTACGGACAAGCTTTTGGAGGTTACGGAAAAGGAAAAGGTCAGCCTTTCGCTTCCGTCCCTTCGTGTGGATAATTTCAGCCTTGACCTTATGGAGAGAGTGCAGAAGGTCAGGAAAAGCGGGCTTACCTTTGCTCCCGAAGCGGGAAGTCAGAGAATGCGTGACGTTATAAATAAAAACGTATCGGAGGAAGACCTTATAAAGTCGGCTACCCTTGCCTTTGAGGGCGGCTGGAATGGTGTAAAGCTTTATTTCATGATAGGGCTTCCTTACGAGGAATATTCAGATATTGCAGGAATTGCCGACCTTGCACATAAGGTTGTGGACTGCTTCTATGAAAGCGAAAAGACAAATAAACGCCGAGGCGTTAATGTAACGCTCAGCGTGGCAAGCTTTGTTCCCAAGCCCCATACGCCTTTCCAGTGGGCAAGGCAGGACAGTATGGACGAGCTTTACGAAAAACAGCTTTTCCTTAAAAACGAAATCAGAAGCCGTAAGGTCAAATATAACTATCATCAGAATGATATAAGCGTGCTTGAAGGCGTTTTTGCCCGTGGTGACAGAAAGCTTTCGGCAGTGCTTTTGCGTGCTCACGAATTAGGCTGTAAATTAGACGGCTGGAATGAGTGCTTCGACCTTGAAAAATGGAAAAAGGCTTTTTCCGATTGCGGAATTGATATGGCATTTTATGCCCGTGCAAGAGATTATGACGAGATTTTACCCTGGGATTTTGTGGATATCGGGGTATCACGCGATTTCATGAAAAATGAAAACGAAAAAGCAAAAAAAGCGGCAACAACACCCAACTGCCGTGAAAAATGCTCAGGCTGCGGGGCGGCATCACTTTGCAAAACGAAGAAAGGATGTGTGTGCTTTGAACAGTAATTATTATCTTCGTTATGAAAGAGACGAAAGGGTAAAGTACGTTTCACATCTGGATTTTGTAAGAGTATTCGGCAGAGCAATCCGCAGGGCACATATTCCCGTGGCATATTCCGAGGGGTTTAATCCCCATCCGCTTTTAGGCTTTGCACTGCCGCTTTCCGTGGGATATACAAGTGAGTGTGAAATAATTGAGATTGTCCTTTCGGAAGAAATGCCTCCCGAAGAGCTTAAAGAAAGGCTTAACAAGGTTTTACCCGATGGAATAAGAATCCTTTCTGCACATTTGGGAAAGAGCAATATGAAAAAGCTTGATATTGCGGTATATAATGTGTTCCCCGAAAAAACACCTTCGGGAATAGCCGCTTTTTTATCAATGAAAGAAATCTTTATTGAAAAGAAAACAAAAAGCGGAATAAAAGAATGTGATATACGTCCCGACATAAAGGATATAAAGGTTACCTTGGGAAAAATAGAAATGACCCTTTCGGCAGGAAGCCGAAATAATCTTAAGCCCGAGGTTGTAATTGCCGCCATGAATAAATATATGGACGGCTATGAAAGCGGAGAGTGCTCTTATCACAGAAAACAAGTCTGCGATATACAGATGAATGTTATTTGACTAAGGAGGAAATGTAATGGCAAAATTATTTGACGTTACAAAAGAGGGAAAAGGCGTAAGTCGTGAGCAGGTAAATAAAAGAAAAGGCTTTATGCTTTTTCTGGATATTTATTTCAGGCGTTTCTGGAAGCTTGTACTGCTTAATCTCATATATATGATTGTTTCAATTCCTGCAATTTTTATAAGCTATAAGTTTGTGCAGTACGCACTTGTCTTTTTTATGCAGCTTGCAGGAATAAGTCCCGAAAATACGGAGGCTGTTACGGCGGCAATACGGCTTACCCCGATGCTTATGGCAATTATAATACAATTTTGCGGAGCAGGTCCCGCAACGGCAGGCTTTAACTTAGTTTTGCGTAAATATATAAACGATAAGCATGCGTGGGTATGGGCAGACTTTGTCCGCGGAATGAAAGAAAACTGGAAACAAGCTCTCGGTATATATCTTATAAATATGGCATACACAGTGTTTGCAACGGGAAGCTTTCTTTTCTATAAGTACCTTATGCCCGACATGCAGGTTCTGAGTGTGGTTATTTTTACGGGGTCGCTGGCATTTCTTATGATGCAGATGTACACATATCAGCTTATGGTGGGCTTTAAGCTTACTCTTAAGGAGATTTATAAAAACAGTGCAATCCTTACAATTGTAAAGCTTCCCACAAATATAGGGGTAGCCTTTATCAGCGTGATGCTTCTTTATTTTATGTGTACCCTCGCAGTGAGCGTGCCTCCTGCCATGCTTATGTTTACCTTTATAATAATTATGCTGGTGTTCTTCTCGGTGGTTACCCTTGCACAGATGTTTATGACACGAAGAATTATTCAGAAGTATCTTATTGACGGTGTGAAAGAGGATTCAGAGAAGAAAAACAGCAAAGAATATAACGTAGATGAAAAAGACGAAGAATTTGAAGACCTTTACGAGGACTGATGATTAACAGGGGGCTGATTCCCAAATGAAAAAGCAGAGCTTTGTATACGGGGCGGCGGTACTTGCCGCCGCCTCAATTATATGTAAAATAATGAGTGCGGCACTGAAAATTCCCCTTGACCGCTTTTTCCTCCATGAGGACGGAATAGGTGTATATCAGAGTGCCTACTCTATTTATAATGTGTTTCTGGCAATTTGTGTCACAGGTATTCCCATTGCACTGTCAGGGCTGATTGCAGAAAGTGGGAGCGAGGAGGAGGCATCATCCCTTGCCAAATCCACCTTTATGCTGGTGACGGTGTTTTCCATAGTATCGGCGGCAGGATTGTTCCTTTTTGCTTCACCGCTTGCAAAGCTTCTTTCGGGTGGCTCAAATCCCGTGGCAGCAAAGTCCCTCAGGATTCTTTCGCCTGCTCTTTTGGTTATGGGCATAATAAGCTCAAGGCGTGGATATTTTCAGGGAAAAAGCCTTATGACACCTTCCGCACTGAGCCAGCTTTTTGAGAGCCTTGTAAAAGTGGCTTTGGGAATAGGAATATGTGCACTTACCTATCGCTCGGGAATAGCGTATGGGGCGGCAGGAGCAATAGCAGGTGTAACATTGGGTGCTTTTGCCTCGGCAGCAGTTCTTGAAATCAGCTTCAGAAAGGCAAAGGGACCCAAGGGCAGAGCCAACATGAAAATGGCTATGTCGGTTCTTAAAATTTCAATTCCCGTTACATTGGGAGCATTTGGATTTACTGCGGTTATGCTGGCAGATACCCTTACGGTTCCGAGGCTTTTGGCAGAGGGAGGTTTTTCGGAAACTGAGAGACTTAAAATGTTTGGCTATCTTACTCGTGCCAATACTGTGTACAACCTGCCTGCAACCATAATAACGGCATTTACGGCAAGTGCGGTCCCTGCCATTGCATCTGTAAAAGCAAATGCTGAAAAATTAAGTGAAAATACCGTTCGTGCAATAAAGCTTATTTTCTTAGCGGCGTTTCCATGCGCCTTGGGAATGGCTTTGTTTTCGGGAGAAATTCTGACTCTTCTTTATAAATCATCTTCTCACTATGGGCTTTTGGCTCTGGCAGGGGGAATGATTGTTATTATGCCCTTTGTACAGACCACCACGGCAATGCTTCAGACCTTGGGAAAGGTATGGCAGCCGATAATTGTAACGGTATGCTCAATAATACTTAAGGTTATACTTAACTTTGTTTTTGTAGCAAAAATAGGGGTGGAGGGTGCACCTCTTGCGACCATTCTGGCGTTTTTACCTGCCATGGTTATAAATTCTTTTATGCTTGGCAAGAAAACAAGTATCAAGGGGGCAATTCCCGTTACAATAAAGCTTTTGATAAGTGCAGGAATTTCATGCTTGGCAGCACGGCTTATATATTCCATTCATCAGGGAGCGATTACTCTGCTTTTTGCAATGGTATTTGCGGCAGCAGTTTACGGAGTTCTTACTATTGCATGGGGATTGATCACGAGAGAGGAGTTTTAACATGGAAGAAAAAATAAAATTTTATGAGTTTTGCGACATTATAGAAAAGCTTCGTGCTCCCGGCGGATGCCCGTGGGACAGGGAGCAGACTCATAAAAGCCTTACAAAGTGTCTTTTGGAGGAGGCTTATGAGGCGTGCGATGCCATAGATGAGGGAGACCCCATGAAAATAGCGGACGAATTGGGGGACGTGCTTTTGCAGGTGGTTATGCACGCTCAGATAGGAAAAGAGGAGGGCACGTTTACCATTGACGATGTTACCGATGCGGTATCAAGGAAAATGATACAGCGCCACCCCCATGTATTTGGCGACATTAAGGTAAAGGACAGCGATGAGGTGCTTTCCAACTGGGAGGAAATAAAAAAAGCCCAGAGGGGACAGAAAACTGTTTATGAAGCTATGCAATCGGTAACAAAATCCCTTCCTGCCCTTACGAAAACCACAAAAATTATCGGCAAGGCAGTCAAGGGCAATCTTTACAGCGTAGAGGACAGAGAATATGCCGAAAAAGACGAAATAGGCAGTAAATTATTTGAAATATGTGCCATTGCGTATAAAAATGGGATTGACCCCGAGGAAGAATTAGGGAATTTTACGAAAAATTTTATCAAAAATTTCAAGAATATTCAAGAAAACACTTGAATATGGAAAAATCTTGTGATATTATATAAAGGACGATAAATCGCGAGTTTAATCGCGAATTTATATTAGAAAAAACTTTAAGGAGGAAAAATCATGAATAAGACAGAACTTGTTGCTGCTATCGCTGCAAAGGCAGAACTTTCTAAGAAGGATGCTGAAAAGGCTCTCAACGCTTTCGTTGGTGCTGTAGAAGACGCTCTTAAGAAGGGTGAAAAGATTCAGCTTGTTGGCTTCGGTACATTCGAAGTTAGAGAAAGAGCAGCTCGTGAGTGCATCAACCCCCAGACAAAGGCTAAGGTTCAGGTTGCTGCTTCTAAGGTTCCCGCTTTCAAGGCAGGCCAGGCTCTTAAGAACATCGTTAAATAAGTTTAAGACAGAATAGAAAACAGAGTGTTCGCAGAACACCCTGTTTTTTGTTTTTGAAGATGAATATAAAAAAGCTGCAGCAAAATGTTTATACATTTTGCTGCAGCTTTTTATTTAACGAGCAATGTAAAATGCCAGTGCTACCATAGCGGCAGCCAAAACACATACGCCGATAAAAAGCTTTCCGATGATGCTTCCGCGTCTCAGTTTACCTGCTACCTTTAAATAGTAGTAAGCCTGTGCAAGAATGAATGCACAGCCAAGTGCAAGATAATTTAAAGGAAACGACTTTATCGGATTGATGAACTGAATGGTGAATGAAGAAAGGAAAACATAAAGGCACATCGCACAGTAAAGGTAGAAGCCCTTCTTTTCCTTATATGCACTCCATATAGCACACACCATTGCCCCGCCTAAAGAGGTCCAGCGAACGATACCGATAAGGCTCAATGCTCCCAAAACGGTTGCCGAATTTGACATCATCTGTTTTATAAATAAAAGTAACAACCCATATAAAAGTACGCACGTTGTGAAAAGTACAGTCTTATTACTGAGTCTTTCTTTTTCTTGCTTGCTAAGCTGTGTTTTCATTTTATCCCTCCGAAGTATTTAATTCAATAGTATTTAATCTTCTATATTTTACAATGTGTAGCTAAAAAAGTCAATGGTTTTAGTGAAAAATTAACAGAACTTACACATTTTGTTGTTTCTTGCACAGTCTTAATGCTATTTATAAAAGCGTTCTTTTATCTCGTCAAAAAAGCCGTCAGCCATTTTAAAGTTCATTGCCGACACGTAAAAAGCCTCCAGCTCATCGTGAAGAAATTTTGCATCGGATATAAGCTTACCGCCCTCCGAAAGAAGCTCTGCCGCCTTTTTCAGCCGTTTTTCCATACTCCGGGCCATCGGGATGAAGGAGTAGAATTTTGATGCATCTATTTTTTCATCACCGTCAAATTTCAGAAAATCGTTTGATCTGAGCAGGGCAATACGGCTTTTAGGGAAAATAATGTGGTCAATTTTTTCGGGATTTAAGGAGCAGGGACAGAGAATAATTTCCTCATTTTTCAAAACAGAACATTCATACACTGTTTTAAAGATATAGTCTGCAAATCCGCCGTAATTATCATGGATTACATATGTTTTGTCAGAGTACAGGTGCGGAGTATTGTAAAATGCCTTAATCTCACCTGTGGTTACTGCACTTAAAAGCCGCCTTTTTTCCTTAAATTCTTTTCCGCCTTTAAGCATAGATACTATTTCCTCGGAGGTTTTGGATGCGGCGTGTTTATCAACGCATTTTCCAGAAAGATAGCTGTTTTCATCAAGCAGTGCCGCCGCCGCCCTGATGTATGAGCAAGCGCCCTTGTGACAATCCCCGATTGTCTCCGTAAGCTTTTCTATATTATCGGTGTTTTCGGAAAGCTTACCCGTGTCCCACATATCTCCCGTATACATAATGTGCCCTCGTGCACCGGGAATACGGGGGTCAAGAGTGTGGGGCGATGTTCCGTCCATAATCGCAAACCCTGCCGTATAATCTATGACGGCATCAAGGGACTCAGGGTCAGAGGCACAGGGGATTATTTCCACAAAGTTTCCTTTGTAAGCAGCATGCTTAAGGACTCTTTTCATAAGGGAGGATTTTCCGCTTCCGGGACCTCCTTTTAATATCAGAAGCTGTAAGCTACTTGATTTTTCCTGCAATCCGTCAAAATAGGAAACAAAGCCCTTTGCCGAATTTGCACCGAGGAAAAAACTTGGTGTTTCGTTCATTATACATCATCTCCTTGCTAGGCATAAAGTAGCCGAATCCGATATGGTTTAAAAACAGAAATTTCGCATAATACTGCAGAAAATCCTTCAAATATACGACAGTATTATTCTTGAATTTTCTTTGTCTTATAGCAAAATTTCTTGTTTTTAAACTCTTCGACCTTAAACGCAGGAAAATTTGATATGATTTTTGTGCGGAGGACGAAGATAGGCTGTCGCCTTTCGAGGACGACAAATAAAAAGAATACAAATTTAACAAGTTTAAGGCATATTGGATTCGACTCCTTTATGCCTATTATATGCAAAAAGATAATTTTTTGTCTTACAGACTTATTGCAATAAAAAAGCGGCAGAATATTTATTCTGCCGCCCTGCTTTTAAATACCGTCTACAATAACAGGTTTATCATTATCTTCTTTTTTGTTTTCTTCGGTGTCGGGAAGAACGTCCGCTTTTTCAGAGGGAATAGTGGGAATAACAATCTCCTCCTCGAAAGTCTCATAAGCGTTTGCATCCGATACGAGGCTGTAAAAATCTCTGCCTGTGTCAGTATTTACATACCATACCACCTTGCCGTCTTTTTCGATGGGCTTACAGCTTTCGGAGAGCATTCCCGTGGTGGAAAGGGTTTTCCCGATTTGATTTCCGTCTTTATCAATAAAGGCAAAGCACATTTTTTCGCTTTCCTCGCTGTAATCGGAGAACTGCTGCCACAGCACTATAAAATTGCCGTCACTAAGCTTCACTATATAAGGCACACTGCCCGTAAGAGCCACTCCCGTGTATCGTGCGAGGCAGGTGTGTTTTTGCTCCCAGGTGTTTTTATCCGTCCACAGAAGATATATATCACGGTTTTCTCGGTCGATACCGTCTATGTTTACATTGCTGTAGCCTGTAGGAAGGCTGTGGTCTATTGTGCTGATGGGGACAAGGTAGCCTGTGGGGGAAACCTCTAAATTTCCGATCATTGCACCTGTGCAGTTTGCACCCAGGGGGCCGCCTACATTAAATATTGACTGTGTATGAATAATTTTTCCTTCAAAATCAAGCTCCTGCAAAAATGCCCCCCGAATCGGTGCCGCATCGGAATAGTTTGCGGTAATAAGCCTGCCATCATCAATTCTCACAAGCTCCCGAAAGGCATGGCTTGTATGATTGTACTGGAATTTTCCCAGCATATTGCTTACCTGCCAAGTATGCTTATCTATAACAACGGTAAGCTGTGTCTGGGGAGCACTCCCGTTTTCATCAGGGTATTGGGTGCGTGATGTGTGCAAAACGAGGTATCTCTCGTCCTCATACATCTCTCCCGAAGATGCATCAAAGGGGACGGAGGTTTTGCAGTTGCTGACTGAAACCTCGCTGATTTTCACGAAATTTTTGTCGTAAATAACGATTCTTATTACCTCTCTTGAATTATCGCACATTAGATTTTCCTGCCCGAAAGCGATGTAATTAAAATCCTTTCCGAAATACAGCCCTCCAAACAGAGGAAGTTCCTTTTGTATGGCAAAGGAATTTTTAAGATTAAAGCTTTCGTCGTAGGTTTCAATATTTATATGCTCCGAAATTTCCACCGCCATATATTCGCCGTCCCCTGTGAATGTAAGGTGGCTTTTTTGGGGGGACGCCCATCTTGCAAAGGTCTCGCTTTTTGTAATTACGGACTCGTCGGCACCAAGAGTTCTTGCTGACGTTGTTTTAACCGCAGTGGGTAAAATCTTTTTCCCCTCCGTATAAATGTTTACGGTGCGTCCGGATTCATCCCAGGAGTAAGTGCCTGTGTGCTTTGCCAGCTCATCCGTGTAAATACAGGTGAATCCCCCTATGTTAAAGCTTTCAACCACCTGTGTGCCGACATAGGTTTTGATGTCAGAGTACAAAACGTTCATAATGGGAGTTCCCACAGGCTTTGATGAGGTATCGGCATCAAAATGGAAAAAGTCACGCTGATTGTCTTTACCCCCCTTGGGAGAGATTGACAAAGCCCTGTCCTCCTCACTGTAGCTCACATAATATCCAACGCCGCAGGCATTAAGATTTTCTGCAACTACGGCAGTTCTGCCTGCGATATTGAAGGACGGCACACGGATGCCGTCTATATATGTGACAATGTCTGTAGAAAGCACCTTTCCGATAACATCGCCCACGTTATATGCAAAGGAATTTGTAAAACATGCTCCCGATAAGAAAGCTACCGAAAGAGCAGAAGATAATATCTTTTTAAAATTCATTGGTATTTCCTCCGAAAAAATTATTACATCTTATTGTAGCATATAAAGAAAATATCTTCAACTGTTTTAAGGAAAAATTAATAATCAACCAATAAACTTGACTTATATGTACAAAAATGGTAAAATTACAGAGTGAAAGCGAGGTAAAAACCATGAGCTATGCTGATATCGTATTTAAACAAAATTGTGAGGATATACTAAATCACGGATATTCCGATGAGCTTCTGGACGTGCGTCCCGTATGGGAGGACGGAGCCAAGGCACATACGGTTAAAAAGTTCTGTATTGTAAACAGATACAATCTTCAGGAGGAATTTCCCGTTATCACCCTTAGAAAAACAAATCTTAGTGCTGCCGTAGACGAGCTTTTATGGATATGGCAGAAAAAGAGCAATAATATTAAAGACCTTTCCAGCCATATATGGGATTCGTGGGCTGATGAAAGCGGCTCCATAGGAAAGGCATACGGGTATCAGCTTGGGGTAAAGCATAAGTATAAGGAAGGCGAGTTCGACCAGGTGGACAGAGTTTTGTTTGACCTTAAGAATAACCCCCAGAGCAGAAGAATTATGACTAATATATACAATCATAATGACCTTCACGAAATGGGACTTTATCCTTGTGCTTATTCTGTAACCTTTAACGTAAGCGGCGATACATTAAACGCAATTTTAAACCAGCGTTCACAGGATATGCTTACAGCTAATAACTGGAATGTATGCCAGTATGCCGTCCTGGTGCATATGATGGCACAGGTAAGCGGACTTAAAGCAGGGGAGCTTGTTCATGTAATTGCCGATGCACATATTTATGACAGGCATATTCCTCTTGTGGAAGAAATCCTTTCTAAAACTCCTTACGATGCACCCGAGTTTGTAATGGATAAATCAATTGATGATTTTTACAAATTCGGCGTAGACAGCTTTAGGTTTGAGAATTATAATTTCCACACGCTGGGTAAAAAAATCCCCGTTGCTATATAAAGAGGTATGTATTATGAAAATGATAGTTTGCGTTTCGGAAAACTGGGGAATAGGAAAAGATAACAATCTGCTTTTTTCGCTTCCTCCCGACATGAAATTCTTTCGTGAAACCACACTGGGGAAAGTAGTAATTATGGGTAGAGGCACTCTTGACTCCTTTCCCGGCGGAAAGCCCCTTAAAAACAGAACAAATGTTGTTTTAACACGTGATAAGAACTTTGTCCGCGAGGACGCCGTTGTTTTTAATTCCAAGGAGGAAATCCTTAATTACGTTAAAGATTTTCCCACGGATGATGTTTTTGTAATAGGCGGCGGGCAGATTTACGAAATGTTCAGAGGCGATTGCGATGAAGCCATTGTTACAAAGGTCAGGGAAGTTCGCCCCTGTGACACTTTCCTTTTCAATATAGATGAGGACAAGGTCTGGACACTTTACAGCGAAAGCGATTTAATGGAATACGAGGGAACAAAATTTTCCTTCTGCGTATACAGAAAAACAAAATAATCACTCTCTTGACAAATTTGCCAAAGGGAGTATAATACATATAAATAACATACAGAAAGGCGGTTTTTTTATGTTTTGTCCCAAATGCGGTAAAATCAATTCTGATAACAATAAGGAGTGCAGCGGCTGCGGAACACCTCTTAGTAAAAATGCTCCCGAAAGCTCCTCAAAAAAGGGAAAAGCTTGGAAAATTGCGGTTATTTTAGTCATTGTTGTTGTAGCTGTGGCAGTTTTAATTCTTAGCGGATGTGCGGCACCCGACAAGGATATGTCTTTTTAAGAAGGTGTTTTTTTGAAAAAATCTAATCAAAATCAGGAAAAGGCGGTTTCCCCGTTAAAAAGATTCTTTTTGTTTCTGGGGAAAGCACTCAGAGAGCATCCGCTGATTTTTTTCCTTGTGCTCAGTGTGCTTGAAAACTTTACAATTGAAAGCTTGAGCAGGCATAGCGTGGTGGAAGGCTTTGAACATATCATGGGGCATCCCTTGGTATTTATTTATAATTCCCTTATAATAATGTTCACTCTTTCGTTCGCACTTCTTTTCAGAAGACGTCTGTTCGGAACGGTTCTTTTTTCCATGCCCTGGATTATCTGCGGCTTCATTAACAGCGTTATTCTTACCTATAGGGTAACGCCGCTGGGAGCAATAGATTTTCAGATTGCAAGATTCAGTTTGATACTTATGTATCTTAGTCCTGTTCAGCGTATTATGCTGTATGTGGGAGTAGGGCTGTTTATTGTTTCTATCATTTCCCTGTGGCTCCTTGGTCCCAAGGTTACAGGGAAGATGCACTACGGAAAAAATACCGCCGCAATAGCAGGCAGTCTGGCGGCCGTCATGGTTATGACAGGGATTGCACATCAGTTCAAAATTTTAAGCACGGACTTTGGTAATCTTGTGGGTGCCTATGATAATTACGGCTTTGTATACTGCTTTACCAGCAGTATTATTGATAACGGCATCGATAAACCCGATGACTACAGCCAAAAGAGCGTGGAGGAAATTTTGTCAGAGCTTCCCGAAACTAATGGGACAGAGGAAATGATAAAGCCTGACGTAGTGCTGATTCAGCTTGAATCCTTTATTGATGCAAAGAATTTTAAGGATATGACTTTTTCCGACGACCCTGCACCCATTTTCTCGTATCTTCGGGAAAATTATTCAACGGGGCGTCTGGAGGTTCCCTCCTTTGGCGGTGGCACTGCAAACACGGAGTTTGAGGTTTTGACAGGCATGAACCTTGACTACTTCGGTGCAGGCGAATATCCTTATAAGACGATACTTTTGGAAGAAACTTGTGAAACTATGGCGTACAACCTTAAAGAGCTTGGTTACAGTGCCCATGCAATTCATAACCATACAGGTAATTTCTACGACAGAGACAAGGTGTATCCCAATATGGGATTTGACAGTTTCCAGTCTAAGGAATACATGTATGATTACGACACAACCTATTACGATTGGTGTAAGGATGCGGTTCTTACAAAGGAGATTATGACTGCCCTTACCTATACGGACGAGGAAAATGGAATTACTGCCGACAAACCCCGATTTGTGTGGACAGTTTCCGTGCAGGGGCATGGTGCATATCCTACAGAGCCTATTGAGGGCGTAGATACGGTAATAGAAATCGAGAGCAAGAGCTTTACAGAGGAAGAAATGTGTTCTCTGGAATATTATATAAACCAGCTCTATGAGATGGATATGTTCCTGGGCAACCTCATTGCAGCACTTGAAGAGCGTGGAAAGCCCACAATGTTGATAGCATACGGCGACCATCTTCCTGCTCTTAATATACAGCCCGAGGATCTTCAGTCGGGTCACATCTACAAGACAGAATATGTAACATGGAATAACTTTGGCCTGGAGAAGCAAGACCGTGACCTTCGAACCTACGAGCTTCAGGGACAGATAATGCAGCAGCTCGGCTATAACAACGGGAACATGGTAAAGCTTCATCAGCTTAAAAGCAGTGAAAACTCCTCACTTTCAGAAAAGGAATTTCAAAGACAGATTAAGTATCTGGCGTATGACATGCTTTACGGAGACAATTTCCAGTTTGGCGGAGAGAAACCATATTTACCCGTAGAAATGAGAATGGGAACGCTTCCCATTACCGTGTCGGGACTTAAAGTCATGGAAAACATTGTGTATGTCCAGGGAGAAGGCTTTACTACAAAGAGTAAAATTTTTGTAAACGGCGAAAAGCAAGATACCGTGATGCTCAGTCAGTACAGTCTTATGGCAAAAGATGTAGTGCTTAAGGCAGGAGATGAGATAACTGTAGGCCAGGCTTCCAGTAAAAAAGAGGTTCTCAGCTACTCAGACCCCATCATTTATGAGGAGGAACTGCACATGATACCTGCTTCGCAGGAGCAGGCAGAAATTAAAAACTGACAAACAAACCGGGCTAATAAAGTCTATTAACGGCTTTAATGGCTCGGTTTTCAGCATTTTATGCTCTTTTTAAAAAAATTTAAATTTTTTACTTGACAACTAAGCTTTCTTTGGTTATAATAGTCGAGTAGCATATCTGGGTGTAGCGCAGTTTGGTAGCGTGCTTGAATGGGGTTCAAGAGGCCGGGAGTTCAAGTCTCCCCACTCAGACCAACAAAAAAAGGAAGCTTATAAGCTTCCTTTTTTTATTGGTCAGTGAAATTTGCCTGCGGCAAGTGAAATAGCTTCGCTGTGAAATACACTTCGTGTATGAAATATGCCTTGCGGCATGTGAACGGGCAAATTTTATTTCGCATTTTGTGGCAGCAAAATATTACACTTGAGATGCAGGAGGATGCTACGCCTGCCAAATAACCACGTCTAAAGCACGTCGCTGTTTGACGTGCTTTTCTTATACAAAAAATTGTTGTAAAATATCTTTTCCTGTGGTATTATTAAATTGCCAAGGTCATTTGAATAATTTCTATAGCAAGTGTGCATTTTATTACGGTAAAAATGCATGCTCTGTTTTGTTACACTTGTTATAGGAGTTTACAAATGGCTTGGCGGCTGGAGCGATGCGTTTTTCGGCGTGTGGCTTCGGTCGCACGCTTTTTTAATTCTGTCACAGGAGGTGAATTTAGGCATATATACAGAGAAGTGTGCATATAATTTTACATTAAGGAGATGTTTTACGTGAAAAAATTTATTATTGGTTTTCTCATTGGTGCAATGATTTTCGGTGCAGTAGGTTATGCGGTTACATACGTTGCACAGCCTGCTACGTTTAAGGTAATGGTAAACGGTAAGGAATTTGTATCAGACCCGCCTGCACTTGTTGTAGAGGGCAGAACATATCTTCCCCTTCGTGCAATGGGTGATGCGTTAGGTGTTCCCGTTGAATGGAATGCAGAGCTTAACCGGGCCGAGGTGGGAAATTCCGCTCCCGTTGCTGATGCAAATACATATTCAAGACAAAATCCTGCACCTTTAAATACAGTGCAGACATATACAAGTACAAGCGAATGGCTTGATAATGACCACACTATTACAATGCGTGTGATTGAAACTGTTCGGGGAGATGCCGCTTGGAAAATGATAAAAGAAACCAATATGTTCAATGAAGAAGCAGAAGAAGGATATGAATATGTTTTGGCAAAAATAGCAGTTACGGCGCAGTATATAGAGAATGACGGAGCATACGAACTTAATAGGTATAAATTTACTGCATTCAGCAGCAACAATGAAGAAATGACTTCTTGTTCTGTTGTTGAACCTGCACCTGCTTTTGAAGGAAAAATATATGCAGGAGGTAATGCTGAAGGATGGGTTACCTTTTTAGTCAGAAAAGACGATGCCAATCCCAAAATAGCATACGGTCTTGACTATAACGGTCAGGGCGGAGTTTGGTTTTCACTAAACTAATTATATACACAATTCAATAATTAAGCACTATCGTTATCGGTGGTGCTTTTATTATGCGGCAACAAAGCATTTCACTTTTTTCCCTCTTGCAAAATATTTCTTATTATGCTACAATAACTTCTTGTGATACAAAGGAGGTTTGCAAATGAATAAATTTGAAGGAATACTTATTACTACTGACCTTGACGATACGCTTTTACGGGATGATAAAACCATTTCCGATAAAAACAAGGAAGCAATTGAATATTTCAAGAAAAACGGAGGACTATTTACCTTTATTACGGGAAGACCGCCCGTAATTGTGGGTGATATATATAATGAGGTTTTGCCAAATGCCCCCATAGGCTGCTTTAACGGCGGAGGCATATACGATATGGCAAAAAAAGAATATATCTGGACACAATCTCTTGACCGTGAAGCCCTCCAAATGGTTGAGTATATTGACAAAAATCTCCCCGGAATGTCAATACAAATCTGCGGCTTTGAGAACAGTTATTTCTGCAAAATGAATGAATCTCTGATAAGGCATCGGGATGTCGCGGGATTTCGGGATTTAAGATGCCATTACTACGATGTAGAGGAAACAATCGCAAAGGTGCTTTTTGCTCATGATAAGGAAGAGGAGCTGTTTAGGCTTCGTGATATGCTAAATGCCCACCCTCTGGCGGAGAATTTTGATTTTATTCGTTCCCACCCCGAATATTACGAAATACTTCCTAAAGGAATGAGCAAGGGCAACCTTGTAATAAAGCTTGCAGACATCCTTGGCATTGACATGAAAAGAACCGTGGCTATAGGTGACAATGATAATGATGCCTCCATGATTTCTTCAAGTGGGTTAGGACTTGCCGTGGCAAATGCCAGCGAGGCGGCAAAAAGCGTTGCGGACATAATTACTGTCAGCAATAATGAGGACGCAATAGCAAAGCTTATCTGGGATATAGACGAAGGAAAAATTGAAATTTAAGGTGATATAATGGAGCAAAACATAAGAGAAAATAAAATGGGAACAAAGAATATAAATTCTTTGCTTCTTTCAATGGCAATCCCCATGATGATTTCCATGCTTACACAGGCTCTTTACAATGTGGTTGATACCATGTTTGTATCGGGACTGGGGCAGGATGCACTGACGGCTTTGTCACTGGCATTCCCTGTGCAGAATCTGATGATAGCAATCGGCGTCGGAACAGGAGTCGGCACAAATGCACTTTTATCAAGAAGCCTGGGAGAAAAGAATTTTTCAAAAGCCAATAAGGTAGCGGCAAACGGTATCTTTTTATGCGTTGTAAGCACAGTGGTAATAATGCTCTTAGGTGTGCTTTTTTCAAAGCCCTATTTTAATTCGTTCGGAGCAAGCCCTGTCGTGGCACAGCAGGGAAGCGACTATCTTACCATATGTATGCTTTTTTCAATAGGTCTTTTCGGACAGACAATGTATGAAAAGCTTTTGCAGTCAACAGGCAAAACAATGCTGAGTATGATTGTTCAGCTTTCGGGTGCTGTTATTAACATTATTCTTGACCCTATTATGATTTACGGATATTTGGGCTTTCCGAAAATGGGCGTTTTGGGTGCGGCAATTGCAACGGTAACAGGTCAGATAGTGGCTCTTTTCCTGGCAATTGTAATTAACCGAAGATATAACAGGGATATTACCATATCAAAGGCAGACATCATAAAGCCTGATAAAGAAATAATTAAACGCATTTATTCCGTGGGCGTACCTTCAATTTGCATGGCGTCAATCGGTTCGGTTATGACAGTCTGCATGAATCAGATTATGCGTATTTTCGGTGTGGCAACTGCGGCAACGGGACAAGCGGTTTTCGGAATATATTTTAAGCTTCAGAGCTTTGTGTTTATGCCCATATTTGGTCTTAATAACGGCATGGTACCAATCGTTGCATATAATTACGGAGCAAAAAACAAGGAAAGAATCAAGAAAACAATTAAGCTTTCAATTATTTACGCCTGCGCAATTATGGTTATTGGCTTTTCTCTGTTTCAGCTTATACCCGAAAAGCTCCTTATGCTGTTTGACACAGGTGAGAGCGATATGAAAAATATCCTCGCAATAGGGATTCCCATGATGCGTTCAATTTCAATAAGCTTCCTTTTGGCAGGCTACTGCATTGTGGCAGGCTCGGTATTTCAGGCATTGGGAAAAGGTGGACTCAGTTTGATCGTGTCAGTTTGCCGTCAGCTTGTGGTTCTTATACCCGTAGCTTTCCTTCTGGCATTAACAACGCGGGATATAACATATATGTGGCTGTCCTTCCCCATAGCGGAGATTGCATCCATCACGCTTTCGGTTATTTATATGAGAATGATATATAAGAAAGAAATAAATACTCTTTAATTTCAAACAAAATGAGGTGTAAAAAAGCTAAACTTTTTTACACCTCGTCTTGTTTTTTTCGTCTGCTATCCTAACAGTATATCACTTATCAGCATTACACAAAAGCCTACCAAGAGGGAATATGTAGCCCCTCGCTCGCTTCCGTGTGCGTGGGTTTCGGGAATCATTTCATCGCTTACTACATAGAGCATTGTACCGCCTGCAAATGCAAGTGCAAAGGGAAGAATGACCTTTGCAATATTCACTGCATAAAATCCGATGAAAGTACCTATAACCTCCACAAGTCCTGTCAGCATTGCGATGACAAAGGTCCTTTTTGCACTGACACCTGCCGAAAGCATGGGAGCAATGATAACCATTCCCTCAGGAATATTCTGAAGGGCGATACCGCCCGCAATTAAAAGTGCCTGTGCATTGTTGCCACTGCCGAAGCCCACACCTGCCGCAATACCCTCAGGTAGGTTATGAATAGCAATAGCCATAACAAAAAGCAGAACCTTGCTTAAATGTGTTTCATTATGGGATTCAATGTCGCCTCCTGCCATTTTATGCAGATGCGGAACCAGCTTGTCTATAAGATTCAGGCACAATGCACCTGTGAAAATCCCTGCAACTGTAATTATTATTCCGTATTTACCGCCGTATTCAACCGACGGAAGAATCAGTCCAAGCACTGCCGCCGAAAGCATCACACCTGCCGCAAAGGCAAGGACAATATCGGAAAATTTATGAGATATGTTTTTAAACAAAAAGCCGATTAACGCACCGAAAACAGTTGCACCGCCTACGCCGAGAGCGGTAATAAGTACTAAATTCATATGAAATCCTCCTTCGGATAATGAAAAAAGTTGTGGCAAAAAACCTCATTTTGTCACAACCCCAACACATTCATTATATAATAAAGCACGTGCGTTGTAAATACTATTTTAAAACATTGGAAAAAATTCTCCCTATTACACAAAAACTAATTTTCATATTTTTGGAATTTGTCAATTGAAAACGGCTTTTTTCTGTGCTACACTTAAATCAAGGAAAGAGAGGTACACTCCAATGAGAAAGTAAGATCTAACACTTTTTAAAAGAAGCGGTAAGTTAGGATTTGAACCTTGTAAGTGATTGGTAAATAATTAAAACACGACGGTGATACGTTTAATATAGATTGTTTGGAAGAAAGGAACAAGCAGGAAAAGGTTCAAATCAAATAAGAACTTCAATTAAAAAGTACAAAATTCGCCCCTCAAAGCAAAAGTACATATAAAGCACAGGTTTTCTCCTTAGAGAATAGAAAGATTCATGATTAAGTTTTAAAAATGTGATTGTGCATTGAGCGGCAGACGAAGAAAGAGAGGATAACAAAAGATGTTAGATATTAAGAGTGAGCAGAAGTGACCCTTGGTTGTGTGTAAAGAAATGCAATCAAGGGTCACTTCTTTTTGTATGCAAAAATCGTTATTTAAATAACGATTTTTTCTATTTTACTCTTGCATTTTGTTTTTTTATATGCTATAATGTGAAAAGATGTAAAATCGGGAAATTTTCGCATCTTTGTGAAAATTAACGCATACATATTTAAGAAAAGAGGTTTGATGGTATGGCAAAGGTAGATTTAACTAAGTACGGTATCACAGGAGTGAAGGAGATTATCCATAATCCTTCCTACGAGGAGCTTTTTGCTGCTGAAACAGATCCTTCCCTTGAAGGCTTTGAAAAAGGTCAGGAAACTGAGCTTGGTGCAGTAAACGTTATGACAGGTATTTACACAGGTCGTTCTCCTCAGGATAAGTTCATCGTAATGGATGAAAATTCAAAGGACACAGTTTGGTGGACTTCAGACGAATTTAAGAATGATAACCATCCCTGCAGCGAGCAGGCTTGGGCAGAGCTTAAAAAGCTTGCAATCAAAGAGCTTTCAGATAAGAAGCTTTATGTTGTAGACGTATTCTGCGGTGCAAACGAAGATTCCCGTATGGCAATCCGTTTCATCATGGAGGTTGCTTGGCAGGCTCATTTCGTTAAGAACATGTTTATTAACCCCACAGCAGAGGAGCTTGAAAACTTTGAGCCTGATTTTGTATGCTACAATGCATCAAAGGCTAAGGTTGAGAACTTCAAAGAGCTTGGTCTTAACAGCGAAACAGCAGTAGCATTCAATATCACTTCTCGTGAGCAGGTTATTCTCAATACCTGGTACGGCGGTGAAATGAAAAAGGGTATGTTCTCTATGATGAACTATTACCTTCCTCTCAACGGCATGGCTTCTATGCACTGTAGTGCAAACACCGATATGAACGGTGAGAACACAGCACTTTTCTTCGGTCTTTCAGGTACAGGTAAGACAACTCTTTCCACAGATCCCAAGAGACTTCTCATCGGTGACGACGAACACGGCTGGGACGATAAGGGTGTATTCAACTTTGAAGGCGGTTGCTATGCAAAGGTTATTAACCTTGACAAGGAATCTGAGCCTGACATTTACAAGGCTATTAAGCGTAACGCTCTCCTTGAAAACGTAACTGTTAACGAAAACGGCGTTTGTGATTTTGCAGACGATTCTGTTACAGAAAATACTCGTGTATCTTATCCCATTGACCATATTGAAAAGATTGTTCGCCCCGTATCTACAGCTCCCGATGCGAAGAATGTAATCTTCCTTTCTGCAGATGCTTTCGGCGTACTTCCTCCCGTTTCAATTCTTACTCCCGAGCAGGCTCAGTACTACTTCCTTTCAGGCTTCACTTCAAAGCTTGCAGGAACAGAGCGTGGAATCACAGAGCCTACTCCCACATTCTCAGCTTGCTTCGGTCAGGCATTCTTGGAGCTTCATCCCACAAAGTATGCAGAAGAGCTTGTTAAGAAAATGGAAAAGAGCGGTGCAAAGGCATACCTTGTAAACACAGGTTGGAACGGAACAGGCAAGCGTATCTCCATTAAGGATACACGCGGAATTATCGATGCTATTCTCGATGGTTCTATCCTCAAGGCAGAAACTAAGGAAATTCCTTACTTCAACCTTGCAGTTCCCACAGCGCTTCCCGGTGTTGACACAGGAATCCTTGATCCCCGTGATACATACAGCGATGCATCAGCATGGGACGAAAAGGCAAAAGACCTTGCTGCTCGTTTTGTAAAGAACTTTGCAAAATATACAGGCAACGATGCAGGTAAGGCACTTGTTCAGGCAGGTCCTCAGTTATAATATAAAAATTAGTGCAAAAAAGCTTCCGGAATTTCCGGAAGCTTTTTTGGCACTCTTAGGGTTCAAGTGCCGCCGAAAGCAAAAAGAGAAAAAGGACTCCACTTTCGCGGAATCCTTTCTCTCTTTTTTTGGTCGGAGTGGCGGGACACAGCCGCCGAAGGCGTCTTGCCTGCTTGCCGACCCAAATGCTTCGCATTTCGGTACCCGTCTACGCATCAAAAAGCTAAAAAACTTGCCACCGGCAACTTTTTTCGCGCTTTTTGCCCTCTTAGGGTTCAAGTCCCTTTTAATTTTATGCCAAAAGTAAAAGACTTCACTTGCGTGAAGTCTTTCTACTTTTGGTCGGAGTGGCGGGACTTGAACCCGCGGCCTCTTCGTCCCGAACGAAGCACGCTACCAAACTGCGCTACACCCCGAAATATTCTTAATGATACTCAAACATTATACTATTTTAATCAAAGGAAGTCAAGAAAATTTTTGCAGGATTTGACTTTGGAGCATCTTAGTGGTATAATAAAGGCAATATTTTACAGACAGCAAGGATGTTTTATATGATAGTTAAAGTCAACACGGGCGTAGTATGCGGTCTTGAGGGGAAGAGCGTGATTGTGGAGGCGGACTTTTCAAACGGTCTGCCTGCTTTTGATGTTGTGGGACTTCCCGATACAACGGTTAAGGAAGCAAAGGAAAGAGTGCGTGCGGCACTTAAAAACAGCGGTTTTGAATTTCCTGCAAAGCGTGCCGTTATAAATCTTGCTCCTGCGGATTTAAAAAAAGAGGGAACACAGTTCGACCTTCCCATTGCCATTTCCATTATGGCAGGAACAGGGCAGATGAAAACCGACCTTTCCGAATATATGTTTATAGGGGAGCTTGGGCTTTCGGGGGAACTTCGTGGTATAAGCGGCGTGCTGGCTCTTGTGTCATATGCAAAGGAAAACGGTATCAAAAAGGTTTTTGTCCCTAAGGACAACGCAAAGGAAGCGGCACTTGCCCGCGGAGTTGAAATTTTGGGAGCAGAGTGCCTTGCTGATGTTTTTTCTCATCTTATGGGAGAAAAGGAAATAGAGCCTACAGTATGTGATGTTGAAGGGCTTTTTGCCGAGGCGGCACATTATGATATTGATTTTTCCGATGTAAGAGGGCAGATAGCACTCCGAAGGGGGATAGAGCTTTGTGTCAGTGGTGGGCATAATCTTCTTCTTATCGGTACTCCCGGAAGCGGCAAGTCCATGCTTGCACAAAGGATTCCCACGATTCTCCCCGATATGACTTTGGAGGAAGCAATAGATGTCACAAAAATTTATTCCGTGGCAGGAGCTTTGGAGGGGGATACAAAGCTAATCGCAAGAAGACCTTTCAGAACGCCTCATCATAGTGCAAGTGCCGTAAGTATCGTAGGCGGCGGCGCAAAGGCAAAGCCGGGGGAAATCTCTCTTGCACATAACGGAGTGCTGTTCCTTGATGAGTTTCCTGAATACCGCAAGGATGTTATAGAATCCATGCGTCAGCCTCTTGAGGATAAGAAAATCACCGTTACCCGTGCCGCGGCATCGTATACATACCCCTGTAATGCCATGCTGGTGGTTGCCTTAAATCCGTGTAAATGCGGATATTATGGTGACGGAACCACACGATGCAAATGCAGCGAAACGGAAGTAAGAAAATATTTAGGGAAAATAAGCGGTCCAATGCTTGATAGAATTGACATTCAGCTTGAGGCAGCCCCCGTAAAATATAATGACCTTAAAGCAATGAAGGGAGAAAGCTCTGCCGACATCAAAAAAAGGGTAAATGCGGCACGTGAAATTCAGAAGGAACGCTATAAACATGAAGCAATTACCACCAATGCACAGCTTTCGGGGGCACTTGTTGAAAAATACTGCGTTATCGGAGAAAGCGAAAGTAAGATGCTGAAAAACGCATTTGACTCTTTGGGGCTTACTGCAAGAGCATATACCCGTATTTTAAAAGTGGCACGCACCATTGCTGACTGTGACGGAAGAGAGAAAATCAACGAAATGGATATTGCGGAGGCAATTGGCTACCGCAGCCTTGACAGAAAGTATTTTGGTTGAATCTTGACATATTGCAGAAATATGGTAAAATATATGAGACAATAATATAAGGAGGATTTCCTACATGATGAACGAAAAAAGAAGCAGCTTTAGCGGAAAAATAGGCTTTGTCCTTGCCGCGGCAGGAAGTGCGGTTGGTCTTGGTAATATATGGAGATTTCCGTACCTTGCCGCAAAATACGGCGGTGGTATTTTCCTGCTTACATATATTGTGCTGGCAATAACTTTCGGTTTTGCACTGATGACGGCTGAAATCGCAATCGGCAGAAAAACAGGTCTTAGTGTTGTGGGTGCATTCAGCAAGCTCAACAAGAAGTTTTCTTTCCTGGGCTATCTTGCGGCACTTATCCCTGCAATTATTCTTCCGTATTACTCTGTAATAGGCGGCTGGGTAATGAAGTATATGTATGCTTTCGGTACAGGAGCTATATCAAAGGTTGCAGACAGTAATTATGAAGGTTATTTTAATGGGCTTATAGGAGGAATAGGTGAGCCTTTGGGTTGGTTTTTCATCTTTATCGGGCTTACAGCACTTATTGTATGGTGCGGCGTTGAAAAGGGCGTTGAGAAAGTAAGTAAGATTATGATGCCCATTCTTGTGGTGCTTACTATCTTCATTGCAGGCTTTGTGCTTTGTCAGGACAGAGCAATGGAGGGAGTAAAATATTATCTTCTTCCTAATTTTTCAGAGTTTTCTGTTAAAACAGTCCTTGCGGCTATGGGGCAGCTTTTCTACTCAATGTCCCTTGCTATGGGTATAATGATTACCTACGGCTCTTACATGAAAAAGGAGGTAAGTATTGAAGCCTCCGTAAAACAGATAGAATATTTTGATACTGGCATAGCGTTTTTGGCAGGTCTTATGATTATTCCCGCTATATTCTTTAATGCACCTGCGGGCACTGTTCCCAATGTAAATAAGGGACCGGGACTTATGTTTATTGAGCTTCCCGGCGTGTTTGAAAAAATGGGGGATATAGGAAGATTTATAGGATTGGCGTTTTTCGTAATGGTTTTCTTTGCGGCGTTGACGTCCTCCATATCTCTCATGGAAACCGTTGTATCAATTGTGAGGGATAAGTTCAAAATGGGCAGAAAATCAGCATGCGTGGCTGTAATCTTCCTGTCACTGCTTTTAGGTATTCCCTCATGCTTGGGATATGGTGCTTTAAGCGGGGTCACACTCATCGGAATGGCGTTTCTTGATTTCTTTGATTTCATTACAAACAGCGTTATGATGCCCATTGTTGCACTGCTTACATGTATATTTGTAGGATATGTAATAAAGCCAGATGCGGCTATTGAAGAAGTAGAGCTTACAGGCAGATTCAAAAAGAAAAAGCTGTTTACCGTGATTATCAAATATGTGGCACCTATTTGCATTGTGCTTATATTGGTATCTTCCGTGCTTGATGCGTTGGCAGGAGTTATTCCGGGACTTGAGATGTTTAAAATATAAAAGAAAAAACCTTGCACTACAGTGCAAGGTTTTTTGGAAAACATGGCATAATAAAGAAAAACATTGGAGGAGAAATATATGTCAGTAATAACAGTAAACAAAGAAAATTTCCAAAAGGAAATAATGGAAAGCGACCGCACGGTTCTTGTTGACTTTTGGGCAAGCTGGTGCGGACCGTGCAGAATGGTTTCCCCCATTGTGGACGAAATAGCAGATGAGCATCCCGAAATCAAGGTTTGCAAAATCAATGTGGATGAAGAAGCAGAGCTTGCATCGCAGTTTGGAGTAATGAGTATTCCTTCGCTTTTTGTAATCAAAGACGGAAAGGTTACAAATCAGAGCGTGGGTGCACTTCCCAAAAACCAGATTTTAGAGCTTCTTTAATTCTCTTTTGTAAAGGAAGAATACTATGGAGAATATATACGATGTAATAATAATCGGTGGAGGCCCCGGGGGCTATACCTCGGCAATTTACTGCTCCAGAGCAGGATTTCGTGTTTTGGTGATTGAAAAATTCTCTGCCGGCGGACAGATGACGCAAACCTCCCAAATAGAAAACTACCCCGGCTTCGAGGGCGGAGTAGACGGCTTTGAGCTTGGGTTTAAAATGCAACAGGGTGCGGAAAAATTCGGCACGAAAACATTGAGAAGCGAAGTAATCGGGGCAGAGCTTAGCGGTGAAATGAAAAAAGTTACGACTTCCGACGGAGAGTTTTTTGCAAAAAGCGTAATAATTGCCACAGGTGCAGACCACAGGCATTTAGGGCTTCCCGATGAGGAAAAGCTTATAGGAAAAGGCGTTGCCTACTGCGCCTCTTGTGACGGAATGTTTTACCGCGGAAAAACTGTTGCCGTTGTAGGCGGAGGAAACAGTGCGGCTGCAGATGCCCTGCTGCTCTCTAAAATATGCCAAAAGGTTGTTTTGGTACATCGCCGTGATGCCTTGCGTGCGGAAAGGGCTTATCACAATCCCCTGATGAAAGCGGAAAATGTGGAATTTATACTAAACACTACTGTCAGCGAAATTCTTTCTGAAAATACCGTGACAGGAATCAAAGTGAAAAACACGGTTTCGGGAGAAGAAAGGGAAATTCCCGTGGACGGCGTCTTTATCAGTATTGGCAGAGTACCAAATGCTTCTCTTTTCAAAGGGCAGGTTGATACAGACGAATACGGATATATTATTGCCGATGAAACTACAAAAACCAATATTCCCGGTGTGTTTGCCGTAGGCGATGTGAGGACAAAGCCCGTAAGGCAGATTGTGACAGCCGTGGGGGACGGTGCAACCGCCGCCCACTATGCGGAGGAATATATTTCCAATATTTAATTATAAAGTCTATTTTAAGTTAGACCAAATCAAAAGTTAAAAATTTGTGTACATTTAAAATAATAATTGTATAAGGCGTTTCCTTGTGATATAATTAGCATATAATAAAAGGCAGACGAAAAAATATCCTATTGTCAGGAGGCGTTTTTATGAATAACGAATTCGATAATATACTTAATAACGAAGATTCTGAAAAAGACACGGAGTTGAATTTTTCCGAAACGCAGGATATATCCTCGGAGGAAGCTTCTTTCGCGGAGGAGGATAAATCACAGACGGGGGAAATCCCATTTTCCTCTTTCCCGGGATTTACCGTTACCCATAAGGTGGAGAAGAAAAAGAGGATAGGCTGGGGCAAGCTTATACTTATGGCACTTACGGCAGGCTGTATTGCAGGGGCGGCATTTTGCGGAGTAAATTCACTTGTGTCTCGCTTCATAAACCCCGACGTAAATATAGGGGCAACGAAGAAGGTGGTTTTAAGCCAAGATGAAGAATCCGAAGCATCGGGAAAAAGCCAGACGGCTAAAATCGCAGAGGAATGCATGCCCTCCGTTGTAGCCATTACAAACCGAGGGGTGGAAGATGTAATGACATTCTTCGGCTCATACCAGCAGGAAAGCACCTCCAGCGGCAGCGGTATCATCATCGGGCAGAACGATACGGAGCTTCTTATTGTTACCAACTACCACGTGGTTGCAAACTCAAAGGAGCTTAGCGTTGTATTCAGCAGTGTTGAAAGCAAGCTGGAAAAAGAGGCACAGAGCGATACGGATAAAAACAGCATTGCAAACAAGGAATATATCCCCACCGCAACCGTAAAGGGGTATAATTCCTATAAGGATCTGGCAGTAATAGCAGTTCCGCTCAAGGATATAAGGAAGGATATTCTTTCTGAAATAAAGATAGCCACAATCGGAGATTCCAAGAGCCTCATGCCGGGTGACGGTGTCGTTGCAATAGGTAATTCCTTAGGCTACGGACAGAGCGTGACGTCGGGCATTGTAAGTGCCGTGAACAGAAAAATAACAATGCGTGGTGCAGATGGGGCAAGTACGGTGACAAATTCCTTCATACAGACCGATGCGGCAATAAACTCGGGAAACAGCGGCGGTGCGCTCCTTGATATGGAGGGCAGGCTTATCGGAATCAACTCTGTTAAAATAGCCGTTTCGGGAGTAGAGGGCATGGGATATGCCATTCCCATTTCCGATGTTGAGGATATAATTGACGAGCTTGTTCTTAAAAAGACACGAAATCCCGTTGACGAATCAAAGCAGGGCTTTTTGGGAATTACAGGGGCAGATGTCAGCGAAGAGGCAGTAAGCGTGTACTCAATGCCGGCAGGCGTTTTTGTGGATTCCGTAATGGATAATCTTGCGGCACAGAAGGCAGGCATTAAACGCGGATATATAATAACGGAGTTTGACGGATATACAATCTCCTCCATGAGCCAGCTTCAAGAAAGGCTAAGATATTATAAAGCAGGGGAAAAGGTTGAAATTAAGGTGCAGATTCCCTCGGGAGGAGAATATAAGGAGAAGACATTAAGCCTCACGCTTAGTTCCAGACCTAAGGAATAATTTCACATTTTTTGACCTAAAAAAAGGACGAAATTTCATAATTTCCGGCTTAATTGATAAATTTCTAAAAAAGTGGTTGACATTTAGCGCTTTAGAGTGCTAATATAAAGTCAAGAAATTTTTAAAGGAGAAAACACATGAACTTGTTTGTATTTGCAGCTTCATATTATTACTTTTACTTTACCATGATAAAAAGTAAAAGTGATTTGTGCTGCAAATAATTTGAGTGTGTTGTTTAAGGCTCTGCAGTGACAGTCACTGCAGAGCTATTTTGTTATATGAAAGGTGATTAAAATGATTGTAGTTGTTAACAACGGTGCGGCAAAAGAACAGTTCGACAATTTAATAAACTGGATTGAAAGCCAGAATGTAAGGGTGCATATTTCTTCGGGTGAATATCAGACAGTACTGGGACTTATCGGCGATACAAGCCGAATTGATACGGAGCTTCTTGAGGGGCTTGATATTGTATCACAGGTAACGAGGGTGACAGAGCCATTCAAAAATGCCAACAGAAAATTCCACCCCGAAAACACCTACATCGATTGTAACGGCACCAAAATCGGAGGCGGGCATTTCGGAATAATTGCAGGCCCCTGCTCCATTGAAAGCGAGGAACAGATTATAGAGGTTGCAAAGGCGGTTAAGGAAGCAGGTGCGGATTTCCTCCGCGGAGGTGCATTCAAGCCCAGAACATCCCCCTACGATTTCCAGGGAATGAGGGCTGACGGACTTAAGCTTCTCATAGAAGCGAAAAAGGAAACGGGGCTTCCCATTGTGACGGAAATTATGAGTGCGGAGCATCTTCCTCTTTTTGAAGATGTTGATGTAATTCAGGTGGGTGCAAGAAATATGCAGAACTTCGAGCTTTTGAAGGAGCTTGGAAAGACGAAAAAGCCTATCCTCATAAAAAGAGGGCTTGCAAATACTCTCAAAGAGCTTCTCATGAGTGCCGAATATGTAATGAGCGAGGGTAATGAAAATATTATCCTTTGCGAAAGAGGTATCAGAACATATGAAACGGCAACGAGAAACACATTTGATGTTTCTGCAATACCTATGCTCCACGAGCTGAGCCATCTCCCCGTAATTGCAGATCCCAGCCATGCTTGCGGAATAGCAAGGCTTGTTAAGCCCCTTGCTCTTTCTGCCACGGCGGCAGGTGCCGACGGTCTTATGATAGAGGTGCATAATAATCCGCAAAAAGCACTCTGCGACGGGGCACAGTCGCTTACCCCCGCACAGTTTAAGGAAACGGCGCAGGCGGTAAAAAATGTTTTACAGGCGATAAAAGGTGATGTATAATGAAAATAGCAGTAGTGGGACTTGGACTTATAGGCGGCTCTCTCGTAAGGGCATTTATGAATATTGAAAACACCACGGTTTACGGCTTTGACCGTGATAAGGAAACCATGGCTCGGGCAAGGCTTGAGGGTGCAATCCACTTTGAAATGACAAAGGAAAATATAGGGGAATGTGATTATGTTTTCGTAGCACTTTACCCGAAAGCCACGGAAAAATTCCTTGAAGAATATGCTCCCCTTATTTCAAAGAATGCAACCGTCATTGACTGCGGCGGCACGAAAAAAGGTATTTGCAAGGTTGGCTTTGATATGGCACAAAAGCACGGCTTCTGCTTTATGGGCGGTCATCCCATGGCAGGGACGCATTTTTCGGGATTCAAATATTCACGTGCCTCCCTCTTTCAGAATGCATCAATGATTCTCGTTCCCCAAAAGAACGAAACCATTGACAAGCTTCAAGAGGTGAAAAACCTTTTGGTGAATATAGGCTTTAAGAGCGTTACCATAAGCTCTGCAGAGGAACACGACAGAATTATTGCCTATACGTCACAGCTTGCCCATGTTGTTTCCAATGCTTATGTAAAAAGCCCCAACGCACGTGTGCATAAGGGCTTTTCGGCAGGAAGCTATCGCGACCTTACAAGGGTTGCAAAGCTCAATCCCCGTATGTGGGCAGAGCTTTTTATGGAGAACAAGGAAAACATTATTTTTGAAATAGATAACCTTACGGCGGAGCTTAAAAAGTACAGCGAGGCAATCAAAAACGGCGACATGGAGACCTTGGAGGAGCTTCTTTCCGAGGGTACAAAAATAAAGGAAAGTATTGGTTGATTATGAGAAAAATTACGGTTAATGCATCAAAAACCTATGATGTTATAATTGAAAAAGGTATAATAGACCACGTGGGAGAAATTGCAAAGGAGATAAACCTTTCGGGAAAGGCGTGCATTATTTCCGATTCCAATGTTGCCCCTTTATACTTGGAAAGGGTAAAGACCTCTCTTGAAAAAAGCGGATTTTCCGTAATGGAATATGTGTTTTCCGCAGGAGAAAAATCGAAAAATGCGCAAAACTTTATTGAGATTCTGAACTTTCTTGCAGAAAATAAGGTTTCAAGAAAGGACACTCTTTTTGCACTGGGCGGCGGTGTGACAGGGGATTTAACGGGGTTTTGTGCCGCTACATATATGCGTGGTATTAATTTTGTGCAGATTCCCACATCGCTTCTTGCCTGTGTGGATTCCTCTGTGGGCGGAAAGACGGGCATTGACCTTGACTCAGGAAAAAATCTGGCAGGGGCGTTTTATCAGCCAAGGGCGGTAATTTTTGACCCCAAAGTGCTTTCTACCCTGCCCGAAGATTATTTTTCAGACGGAATGGCGGAAATTATAAAATACGCCATGATTCGGGGAAAGGGCATAGATAAGCTTCTTTTGGAGGATGTCCATGAAAATTTGGAAGAAATAATTACACGCTGTATAGAAATCAAGCGTGATATAGTGGCAGAGGACGAGTTTGAGGGCGGAATCAGAAAAATTCTCAATTTCGGACATACCGCAGGGCACGCTATTGAGGCAGAGGCTGATTTTAATCTTTCTCATGGGAGATGCGTTGCCGTGGGAATGTATATTATTGCCAAGGCTTGGGAAAAACGCGGCTTGTGCAAAAAGGGAACTTGTGATATACTTAAACAAATGCTGGATAAATTTAATCTCAAAACCTCTTGCCCATATTCACCCGAAACCCTGTGGGAAAGGGCGAAGAACGATAAAAAGGCAAGCGGAAGCTTTGTGGATTTGATTGTCCCCGATTCTTTGGGCGAATGCCACTCGGAAAAAATCACAATGGACGAATTTCTGTTGGTATTAAAGGAAGGAATGGAGTGAAATGAAAGTAATTCTTTCACCGTCAAAACTAAATGGCACTGTCTGTGCCCCTCCGTCAAAATCCTGTATGCACAGAACACTTATCTGTGCGGCGGCGGCAGACAATCCCACAAAAATCATTTGCAGTTCTTATTCAAAGGACACCCGTGCAACAATTGATTGCCTTAAGGCATTGGGTGCAAAATTTGAAGAATTTGACGGCGGAATTACCATTTATCCCATAGAAAAAGGTCAGGACAGAGAATGTATTCTCGACTGCAACGAAAGCGGCTCCACCCTGCGTTTCATGCTCCCCTTTGCGGCGGCTCTGGGTAAAAAATGCACCCTTACAGGTGCGAAAAGATTGGGAGAAAGACCGCTGCTTCCTTTATGTACTGCAATGGAGAAGCACGGAGTTATCCCAAAATATGAGGGAAGCTTTCTTCCCTGTAAAATTGAGGGAAAGCTGACAGGCGGAGTGTACGAAATCCCGGGAGATATAAGCAGTCAGTTCATAACGGGGCTTTTATTGGCTCTCGGCGTTTTGGGCGGCGGAGAAATCAGGACGACAACACCCCTTAAAAGTGCTCCCTACATAGATATAACAGCCGACATACAGAGAAAATTCGGAATAAACGTGATAAAGACACAGTCGGGATATATAGTGCCCGATGGGCAAAAATATATCTCTCCCGAAGAAACCCATATAGAGGGAGATTATTCAAACGCCGCTTTCTGGTTAGTTGCAGGGGCAATCGGAAGCGAGGACGCTGTTACCTGTACGGGACTCAGGGAGGATACCCTACAGGGGGACGGAAAAATAATTGAAATTCTTCGCAATATGGGAGCTAAGGTAGAGCGTGAGGGAGATAGGGTAACGGTCTACAATTCCAAGCTGAAAGCGACTGTGATTGACTGTAGCGATATTCCAGACATAGTTCCCATTTTGTGCGTGGCGGCAACGCAGGCAGAGGGAACAACGGTTTTTAAGAATGTTGCAAGACTGCGTGCCAAGGAAAGTGACCGCGTAGAATCCACCGCAAAATTAATTTCAGACTTGGGCGGTAAAATCACCTTTGATGAAAACACGATTTATGTCACTGCATCACAGCTTAAAGGCGGCGAAATTTCAAGCTTTAACGACCACCGCATTGCAATGAGCGGTGCCATCGCCTCCCTTGTGTGCGAAGGCAGTGTAACAATAGATACGGCAGAGGCGGTAGGAAAATCCTACGGTGACTTTTACGAAAAATTTATTATGCTCGGAGGTAAGTGTGATGAGCTTTGTAACGGGTGAAAAATTCAGAATATCAATATTCGGTCAGTCCCACAGTGAAAAGATGGGTGTTGTAATTGATAATCTTCCGTCGGGATTTAAGATTGACGAGGATAAGCTCGCCGCATTTATGGCACGCCGAGCCCCCGGAAAAGACGCCTTTTCAACCACGAGGAAAGAGGGGGACAAGGTTAAATTTGTGTCGGGCATCGCAAACGGAAAGACCAACGGTGCACCTCTTTGTGCCATCATAGAGAATACCAATATGCGTTCGGGGGACTACGAAAATCTTAAGGATATTCCCCGCCCCGGGCATGCTGATTTTGCCGCATGGAGCAAATTCGGAGACGACCGTGATATTTCGGGCGGAGGTCAGTTTTCGGGCAGGCTTACGGCCCCGCTGTGCATCGCAGGGGGAATATTTAAACAGCTTTTAGAAGAAAAAGGCGTTCATATCGGTGCACATATTGCCTCTATAGGAAAGGTTAAGGACGACCTTTTTGACAGCGTAAATGTAAGCGAAAAGGATTTTGTAGGGGACAAGGCTTTCCCCGTGATAAATGATATAAAAGGCGAAGAAATGAAGAAAGAAATTCTCGATGCCAAAAATGATACCGACAGCATCGGAGGAAGCGTGGAATGTGCAATTATAGGAATCCCTGCAGGAGTGGGAAACACATTTTTCGGCGGCTGGGAAAGCGTGATTTCTTCAAAGGTATTTGCGATTCCTGCCGTAAAGGGGATTGAGTTCGGCAGAGGGTTTGAGGCAGGAGCCCTCCGCGGAAGCGAAAATAACGATGCCTTTATTATAAAAGACGGAAAAATTGTTACCGAAACAAATAATCACGGTGGCATACTGGGAGGAATATCAAGCGGAATGCCCATTATATTCCGCGTTGCTTTTAAGCCCACACCGTCTATAGGAAAAGAGCAAAGAAGCGTGTCGCTTTCAAAAATGGAAAGCGTGGCTCTTGTTATAAAAGGCAGACATGACCCGTGTATTGTGCAGCGTGCGGCTGTGTGCGTGGAAGCAGCGGCAGCAATAGCTGTTGCGGATACGCTTTTATAGAAAGGAAGAAAACTTATGGATCTTCAAGAATGCAGAAAAGAAATAGATTCTATAGATAAGGAGCTTGTGGCACTTTTTGTAAGACGTATGAATGTGGCGAAGGACGTTGCCGAATATAAACGTGCAACGGGCAAAGCCGTGTACGATTCCGAGAGGGAGCGTCAGCTTCTTGAAAAAGTGGAAGAAAACGCGGGCGACGAGTTCGGAGATTATGCAAGAAGGCTTTACAGCTCTATTTTGGAACTGAGCCGTAATTATCAGAGCAAATCCTTAGCACATAAATCGGGGCTTTCAGCCGCAATAGTAAAAGCAGTGGAAGAAACGCCCGCACTTTTCCCCGAAAAGGCAGTTGTGGCATGTCAGGGAGTTGAGGGGGCACATTCCTCAGCGGCGTGTCAGAAGCTCTTTGAAAAGCCCTCCATAATGTACTGCCAATCGTTTGAAAGCGTATTTCAGGCGGTGGAAAGTGGGCTTTGTGCCTACGGAGTAGTGCCTCTTGAAAACAGCAGTGCAGGCTCCGTTACGCAGATATATAATCTTATGAGCGAGCATAAGTTCAGCATTGTTCGCAGTACAAAAATGCAGATTCAGCATAACCTGCTTGCGAAAAAAGGAACAAAGCTGAGTGATATTAAGGAAATATTTTCTCATCCTCAGGCAATCAGTCAGTCAAGCGATTTCCTTTCCTCGCTCGGAAAAGATGTGAAGATAACCGAATGTGCAAATACGGCGGTTGCCGCAAAAATGGTTTCTGAATCCGACCGCAGTGACGTTGCGGCGATTTCCTCGGAGCTATGTGCCTCACAGTACAGCCTTGAAATTGTAGTGCCTTATGTGCAGAACACAAAAAATAACTACACCCGCTTCATTTGCTTCTCAAAAAATCTTCAGATTTTCCCGGGAGCAGACAGAACAAGCCTTCTTATAAAGACCCCTCACCGTGCAGGTGCACTCTACAGCGTAATTGCAAATTTTTATGCGTTGGGTATTAATATAATTAAGCTTGAAAGCCGCCCCATTCCCGAAAGCGACTTTGAATTTATGTTCTACTTCGATATAGATGTGTCGGTGTATTCGGAAAAGCTCCCTGCAATTATTGATCTGCTTGAATATTCGCTGGGTGAACAGAATATAAAGTACCTCGGAAGCTATAGAGAGGCTTGATTATAATGAACATATATCTTATTGCAAAAAAACTCGGTCATTCATTTTCAAAACCGATACATAATGAGCTTTCCGACTATTCCTATGAATACAAGGAGCTTGAGGAAAACGAGCTTCAGGAGTTTTTTACAAAAAAGGAATTTGACGGTCTTAATGTGACAATACCATATAAGCAAGCTGTAATGAAGTACTTAGACGGTATTTCTCCCGAGGCACAGAAAATCGGTGCAGTAAATACCATTGTGAATAAGGACGGAAAGCTCTACGGACATAACACAGATTATTACGGATTTTGTTATGAAATAAAGGAATCCGGTGCAGAGATTAAGGATAAAGACGTGGTGGTGCTTGGAAACGGTGGTGCGTCGAAAACAGTGGTATGCGTTTTGGCCGATATGGGAGCAAAAAGCGTGCGTGTGGTAAATTCCGCCGAGCTTCGGGCAGGAGAAGTGGAAAAGTACTATGACGCCCATATTGTGGTTAATGCAACCCCCGTGGGCATGTATCCCGATACGGGAATATCCGTTGTGGATATAAATAAGTTTACAAAATGCGAAGCCGTGCTTGACCTCATCTATAACCCGTCAAAAACACAGCTTTTATTAGATGCACAAAAGAGAGGCATTAAAACAGCCAATGGTCTTGGCATGCTTGTGGCACAGGCAAAGCGAGGGTGTGAAATTTTTACAGGCAGGGACATTGACGATGCGAAAATTTCGCAGATACGTACCGCTATTGAAAATGAAACAAAAAACATCGTCCTTATCGGTATGCCCGGATGCGGAAAATCTACAGTGGGCAAAGAGCTTGCAATGAGAACGGGCAGAGAATTTTTTGACTGTGATGAGGAAATCGCAAAGCGGGGCGAAACGCCTGCACAGCTTATCGAAAAGTACGGGGAGGAGCATTTCAGGCAGATTGAAAGTGGGGTTCTCCGTGAGCTTTGCAAAAAGAGCGGGTGCGTTATTGCAACAGGCGGCGGTGTGGTAACAAGGGAGTGTAACTACGACATTATTCACCAGAACGCTACCGTTGTATTTATTGAAAGGGAGATTAAGAAGCTTGCAACAAGGGGCAGACCGCTGTCACAGGGCGGAGAAGAAAGGCTTCTTAACATGTATGAAATAAGATATCCGCTTTATAAAAAATTCAGTCATTTTTCAGTACCGTCCCAAAAACACAGCGAAAAAACGGCAGAGCTGATTTTGAAAAATTTATAATAAAAGGAGCAAGAAATGAAAATACTTGTTATTAACGGACCCAATCTCAATATGCTGGGAATACGTGAGCCTGATATTTACGGAAAGTTAACCTACAGTGATTTGGTGGATATGATTTCTGCCCATGCCAAGGAAAAAGGTGTGGAGGTAGAGTTCTATCAATCAAACCATGAGGGCGATATTGTTGACAGGATTCAGGCGGCATATCAAAACGTTGACGGAATTGTAATTAACCCTGCCGCGTACACGCACACAAGCGTGGCGATACTTGATGCCTTAAAGGCGGTTCACCTTCCCACAGTTGAGGTGCATATAAGTGCAGTGGAGGAAAGAGAGCCTTTCAGACAGATTTCCTATGTGTCGCAGGTTGCAAAAAAAACAATCACGGGAAAGGGCTTCGACGGCTATATAGAGGCAATAGATTTCCTTTGTGAAAAATTTCAAAAAAAGTGAAAAAAATACTTGACTTTTGCCTGATGCTGTATTATAATAGCCAATGTGTCAGGCGAGAGCCTCGATATGTGGCGGTGTAGCTCAGTTGGCTAGAGCAAACGGTTCATACCCGTTAGGTCGGTGGTTCGAGCCCACTCGCCGCTACCACTTTGGCCCGTTGGTCAAGCGGTTAAGACACCGCCCTTTCACGGCGGTAACACGAGTTCAAATCTCGTACGGGTCACCATTAATATGGGAGCATAGCTCAGCTGGGAGAGCATCTGCCTTACAAGCAGAGGGTCATAGGTTCGAGCCCTATTGTTCCCACCAAACAAAAAACACACTCTGTTGAGTGTGTTTTTTGTTTGGTGGGAACAGTTATTAGCCCGCCTATTTTGTGTATGCAAAAGAATTTCTACCTTATATATAGTAACATCGTAAAAAAATAAAAAATTCGCCAAAAAATATGTTGACAAAAAAAACGCATTGTGGTATATTATTCTTACCTCGCTATGCAGGGCTTTTTTTACGTGCATAAAAATCGAGGTAAATCTTACATTGGAGGCGCAATTATGAGAGTTAAAATAACTTTGGCATGCACAGAGTGCAAGCAGCGTAATTACAATACTGTAAAGAATAAGAAGAACAACCCCGACAGACTCGAAATGAACAAGTATTGTCCTTTCTGCCGCAAGCACACCGCGCATAAAGAATCTAAGTAATAGAAGGTGAACTTAATGAGTGAAAATGTAAAAAAGGAAGGATTTTTCCGCAGAATCGGCAAATCACTTAAGTCCACAAAGGCTGAATTCAAGAAAGTTGTTTGGCCTACAAAGAAGCAGCTTGTAAATAATACAGTGCTTGTAATTGCAGCTTTGGTTATTATCGGACTTATTATTTTCGGTCTTGATACACTCTTCGCTTATTTGGCTAAGTTTGTTCTCGCTAAATAATTAAGAAGGAGGAAGGGCGCATTGCCCGGTGTATTATGAGTGCTGAATTTAAGTGGTATGTTGCTCATACTTATTCAGGATACGAAAACAAGGTAAAAGACAGTATTGAAAAAACTGTTGAAAACCGTGGCCTGGGTGAACTTATCGGCGATGTGTGCATTCCCGTTGAGGAAGCGATAGAGGAAAACGATAAGGGCGAAAAGAAAACCGTCACCAGGAAGATTTATCCCGGATATGTATTTATAAAAATGAAAATGACCGACGAAAGTTGGTACGTGGTACGCAATACCCGTGGTTGTACGGGATTTGTGGGCCCCGGAAGTAAGCCTGTTCCCCTTTCAGAAGCAGAGGTTGAGCGTCTCGGTGTTGAAACCGCAGTAGTTGACCTTGGCATAGACGTAGGCGATACAGTTCGTATCACAGACGGCAGTATGGAAGGCTTTATGGGCGAAGTATTGGAAATCAATAACGAAAAACGTAAGGTTAGCGTTATGGTTACAATGTTCGGCGGCAGAGAAATGCAGGTAGAGTTTGATTTCTACCAGATTGAACCGCTGGAGTAATTATCGGTAATAAGCCTTAGGGCTTGTTATAGATGGGAGGACGCTCAAAGAGCGTTCGTTATCACCACATTTTTTTCAAGGAGGTGCAAACCATGGCTCAGAAAATCGCAGGTTATATCAAGTTGCAAATCCCCGCAGGTAAGGCTACACCGGCTCCTCCGGTAGGTCCGGCTCTCGGTCAGCACGGTGTTAATATCGTGCAGTTCACAAAAGAATTCAACGAGAGAACAGCTAAAGACGCAGGATTAATCATCCCCGTTGTAATTACCGTTTATGCGGACAGATCCTTCAGCTTCATCACTAAGACTCCCCCGGCTGCAGTCCTCATTAAGAAGGCATGCAAGATCGAGAGCGGTAGTGGTGTACCTAACAAGACGAAGGTTGCTCAGCTTTCAAAAGCAGATCTTCAGCAGATTGCGGAACTTAAAAAGCCCGATCTTAATGCTGCAAGCTTAGAAGCTGCTATGAGCATGATCGCAGGTACAGCAAGAAGCATGGGCGTAACAGTAGAAGAATAATCTAAGAGTAATGTGGGAGGGGTAATTCCCGATGAACCACAAGGAGGTTAACAGTAATGAAACATGGTAAGAAATATGTAGCCGGTGCACAGCTTATTGAAGCCGGCAAGCAGTATGATCCTGCCGAAGCTCTTGCCCTTGTTGTTAAGACCGCCAGTGCTAAGTTCGATGAAACAATCGAATTCCATGCAAAGCTCGGCGTTGACTCACGTCACGCAGATCAGCAGGTTAGAGGTGCTGTAGTTCTTCCCAACGGTACAGGTAAGAAGGTTAGAGTTCTTGTTTTCGCTAAGGGCGAAAAAGCAAACGAGGCTCAGGCAGCAGGCGCTGAATATGTAGGCGCTGAAGAATACGTTGAAAAGATTCAGAAAGAAAACTGGCTCGATTTCGACGTTGTAATCGCTACACCTGATATGATGGGTGTAATCGGTCGTATCGCAAGAATCCTTGGACCCAAGGGCCTTATGCCCAACCCCAAGGCAGGTACAGTAAGCATGGATGTTGCTAAGGCTGTAAACGATGTTAAAGCAGGTAAGATTGAATACCGTCTTGATAAGACAAATATCATTCACTGCCCCATCGGTAAGGCTTCTTTCGGCGCAGAAAAGCTTCAGGAGAACTTCGATGTTCTTATGGCAGCTATTCTCAAGGCGAAGCCTGCAACAGCTAAGGGTCAGTATGTTAAGAGCGTTGCAGTAGCAAGCACAATGGGCCCCGGCATCAAGATTAATGCTTCAAAGCTCAACTAATTTTAAAACTAATTAAAATTAGTGCTTGACAAAAGTTAACAAGCGGTGTATAATAGCACCGTTGGTTCCATAGACAGCAGGCATAAAGGTAAGTCCTGCCGAGGAAGTATTCCTAAAAAATTTCGGGATTCTTTGCGTCTATGGGCGAAGAATCCCTTTTTCATTATTATTTGTGAGGTGAAAATATGCCTAGTCAGAAAGTTCTCGAAGAAAAGAAGCAGATAGTAGCCGCTATGACAGAACAGTTCAAGACAGCAGTTTCCGGCGTTTTCGTTGATTACTGCGGACTTACTGTTGAAGAGGATACTCAGCTTCGTAACAAGCTTCGTGAAGCAGGCGTAGAGTACAAGGTTATTAAGAATACTCTTACACGCTTTGCAGCGAAGGAAGTTGGCTTTGACGAGCTCGATCCTATCCTTAACGGACCTACATCACTCGCTATCAGCATGACAGACGAGGTTACTCCCGCTAAGGTTATTGCAGATTTTGCAAAGACACACGAACAGCTCGAAATCAAGGCAGGTTTCTTGGATGGTAAGGTGCTCCAGCTTGACGAAGTTAAAAAGCTCGCAGCTACACCCAACCGTGAAACTCTTCTTGCCAAGTTGCTCGGCAGCCTCAACGCTCCTATCAGCAATCTTGCACGTACATTGCAGGCATTGGTTGATAACGGCGTAGAGCCCGCTGACATCAAGGTAGAAAAGGAAGAAGCTCCCGCTGAGGAAACTCAGGAAGCTCCCGCAGAAGCAGTAGCAGAAGCTACAGAAGCTCCTGCAACAGAGGAAGCAGCTACAGAAGCAGCTCCCACAGAAGAATAAAAATTATTTAACTTATTATAGGAGGTAAGTAAAAATGAGTAAGATTGAAACAATTATTGCTGAAATTAAAGAACTCAAGCTCCTCGAAGTAGCTGAGCTTGTAAAGGCTATGGAGGAAGAATTCGGTGTAAGCGCAGCAGCTCCCGTTGCTATGGTAGCAGCAGCAGGCGATGCAGGTGCAGCAGCAGCTGAAAAGACTGAATTCGACGTTGTACTTGCAGATGCAGGTGCTGAAAAGATTAAGGTTATCAAGGTTGTTCGTGAAATCACAGGTCTTGGCCTTAAGGAAGCTAAGGAAGCAGTTGACGGTGCTCCCACAACTCTTAAGGAAGCAGCTTCTAAGGACGATGCTGAAAAGATCAAGGCTCAGCTTGAAGAAGTTGGCGCAAAGGTTGAACTTAAGTAATTTTAGTTTTGCCGATTTTCAAGGGTTATGCCATAGCGGCGTAACCCTTGTTTAGTTTTACCCGTAATTGGAGGTGTATCAAATGGCTGATTATATAGTGAACGCAATAACCTCAAATGGTGCTATCCGTGTCGTGGCGGCAGATACGACGGAGCTTTGTAACCGCGCACAGGAAATTCACAAAATGTCTCCCACAGCAGCGGCGGCTCTCGGAAGAGCGCTTACGGCGGCGGCAATTATGGGCAGCATGCTCAAAAGCAGTGATGATAGCATTACCGTTCAGCTATCAGGCGGCGGGCCTATCGGCAGAGTGGTTGCCGTAGGCGACGGTAAGGCAAATGTTAAAGGATATGTAGATAATCCGCTCGTGGATTTGCCCCTTAACGAAAAAGGTAAGCTTGATGTGGGCGGCGCAGTAGGCAGAGACGGATTTTTAAGCATTATCCGTGACTTAGGCCTTAAAGAGCCCTATGTAGGGCAGGTACCGTTGGCTAACGGCGAGATAGCCGAGGATTTGACCAAATACTACGCTACCAGTGAGCAGATTCCCACAGCAGTGGCATTGGGTGTTCTTGTTGATGTGGATTATACTATCAAGGCGGCAGGCGGCTTTATATTGCAGGTGCTTCCGGGAGCGTATGATGAGGATATTGATAACGTGGAAAAGACTGTGGCTTCAATATCTTCCGTAACCGAGATGCTTAGCGAAGGAAAGAAACCCGAAGATATAGTAAAGCAGCTTTTGAGCGATTATGAAATAGAATTTTTCGACAATGTTCCCACCGAGTATAAGTGCGATTGCTCTCGCGAACGCACCGACCGTGCCCTTATAAGCATCGGTCAGGAGGAATTGACGAAAATCATCGAAGAAGACGGCAAAGCACAGATTACCTGCCATTTCTGCGATAATATATATGATTATTCAAAGGAAGAGCTTACAGAGCTGTTAGAAAGTGCGAAATAAAAATGCACAATGCAAAATGCAAAGTGCAAAATTATGGTTGAAATCCGCATATTGCGGATTTCTTTTTTGTTTTAGTAAATTATTTTTTTTCCTTGCTATCGGTTTCGCCCAAAAGATAATCGCAACTAACATTGTAAAAACGTGCCAATGCTACAATATGGTGTACAGGAATTTCATTGGTGCCATTTTCATATCTCGAATATACCTGTTGAGTGGTATTTAATTGTGCGGCAACTTCTTTTTGGCTAAGGTCCAAATCTTCTCTTAGTGATTTCAGTCTTTTTGTATATGGCTTCATTTTCCCACATCACCTCAAAGAAAGTTTAACACAAATTTAAAAAAAGTGTTGATTTTACACCTAAAGTGGTGTAAAATAATTTTGCAGGAACATGTTCCTGCTGTTGCGACACAGCCGAAAGGGGATGTAAAAAGCTTTGGCTTTTGAATCCTCTTTCGGTTTTATAATTTTATCAATGGTTTTCAACAAAAAACTATTGATAATTTTCTCTTTACGTGGTATAATTATATAGCTGTACCGGCCGGGGAGGTAGCGGTGCCCTGTATCCGCAACCCGCTATAGCGGAGGTTATGTCCCCGATTGAGGCGTTTTTTTCATTTGGCCCGGAGCATTTAAGTGGTGTTGACGATTGGGTCTTGCGCAATATCGACCTGTGAACCTTGTCAGGCGGGGAACCGAGCAGCAATAAGCAGTCATCGGTATGTGCCGCGAGGGTGCCTGGTCTGAGCTAACTGAATGTTTCCGCTCTTGGAAGGACGTCGATTTCGGGGTGTACGGCAAAATATTATAAATAAACAACGCGTGGCTGTCTTATCTTCGTTTTAAGACAGCTATTATTAAAATTATACCGTTTTGAAAGGGGAGGGTAGTATGGAGCATCAGGCACTTTACAGAAAGTGGAGGCCGAAAACCTTTGATGATGTTGTAGGTCAGCAGCACGTTACTCAAACAATAAAAAACGAAATAAAGAATAATGTCTGCGGTCATGCATTTCTTTTCTGCGGAAGCCGCGGTACGGGTAAGACTTCTACTGCCAGAATACTTAGTAAGGCGGTAAACTGTGAAAGTCCTGTTGACGGCAATCCCTGCAACAAATGTGCTACCTGTTTGGGGATTGAAAACGGCAGTATAATGGATATAGTTGAAATAGACGCCGCAAGTAACAGCGGTGTTGATAATATCCGTTCACTAAGGGAGGAAGCGGCATATACAGCCGCGGTAACAAGGCATAAGGTCTATATTATCGACGAGGTTCATGCACTTAGTAAGGATGCGTTCAATGCACTTTTAAAGCTTCTTGAAGAACCTCCCTCTCACGTTAAATTTGTTCTTGCTACAACGGAGGCAAACAAGGTTTTGGAAACAATTTCCTCCCGTTGTCAGCGGTTTGATTTTAAGAGAATTACGCCCGAAGACATTTACCGCAGACTTGACTATATCTGTAATGCAGAGGGCATCATGGCAGAGGAAAAGGCGCTTCGGATGATTGCCCGCCATGCGGACGGGTCGCTCCGAGACGCGCTAAGCTGTCTTGACCCGTGTATTGCCACGGGCAAAGAGGTGGACACAGGGTTTGTGGCTGACTTTTTGGGCAGGGCGGAAAATGATTCCGTGTTAGAACTTTGCACGGCTGTAGGACAATGCGATACGCCTCGTGTAGTGGAGTGTATCGACGATGTTTGTTCAAGGGGAAAGAATTTATCTCCCTTTATCGAAACTCTTATTCGTGCAATGAGGGACATGCTCATAATTTCCGTATCGGGAAAATGCAAAAGTGATTTTGATGAGGATGAGTATCGCATTCTCGAAGAAAGTGCCCCATTTTATTCTACGGAAAAGCTCCTTTATGCAATCAAATCCCTGTCGGAGGCTGTGTCAACAGCCCGATTTATGACAAATCCCAGGGTGGTTTTTGAGGCGGCTCTGATTAAGCTTTGTACAAAAAACAACGATGCAAGCTATGAAGCACTTTTAAGCAGAATAGCAGAGCTTGAAAGAAAGATAGAAAGCGGTAATATATCCGTGGTAAAGGCTCCTATGAAAGTCAGGGAGGCAGCGGAGGCTCCAAAGGAAAAACATAAGGAGGAGAAGCTCCCCGAGGTAAAGCTCCCCCCCAGTGAATTTCTTTCTAAAATCCAAAGTGCTTGGCCTGAGATAATGAACGACTTATCAGGCAGTATACTTCTCTTTACGGCATTGGAAAATGTGGAGCTCAGGGAAGAAGGCGGAAGGCTTGCCCTTACTTTCCCCGACAGCGGCGGAAGGCAGATGCAGGAAATGGTATCGGACGGCATAGATGAGATTAACGCCGCAGTAAAGGCTCACACAGGGCTTGATGCGGGCACCGTGACAAGGGTTCAGAGTGATTTTTCATCCGTAAGAAAGAAAACCATGGAGCACGACCCCATGGAGGATATAATAAATCTATCGATAACAAATATAGACTAAGGCATATTCCTTTATGCCTAAGAAAGGATGTTTTAATATGGCAAGAGGCGGTTTCCCCAGAAATATGGGTATGGGCGGTATGGGTAACATGAATAATATGATAAAGCAAGCCCAGAAAATGCAGGAAGAAATGATGAAAGCTCAGGAGGAGCTTAATGAACAGGAATTCGAGGCAAGCGTAGGCGGCGGGGCTGTAAGCGTGAAGGCTAACGGAAGAAAAGAGCTTCTTGAAATCAAGATTTCTCCCGAAGCGGTAGACCCCGAAGATGTGGAAATGCTTGAAGACATGCTTGTATCTGCTGTAAACGAAGTTTTAAGGAAGGCTGACGAAGCGGCGACAAACAATCTTAAAGGACTGACCGGCGGTCTTAACATTCCCGGATTATTCTAAGCGGATGGCAACGCCATCCTTTCGCAACGAAAAGTTTCTGCCGAAAATGTTTCGTTGCGAGTAAAGGGCTTTCGCTCGCGCGGCACTCACCGTGCCAGCCCTTGCAAGGAGTCAAAAACGAGGTACACGCCCCCGTTTTTGACGATTTCTACATTAAGGGGAACCCCCTTAATAATCCCCCTTGATAGTTTCCTTCTTAGGAGTTGAATTTAATGTATCCCGTTTCTCTTAGTGAACTGATTGAAGAATTTAATAAGCTTCCCGGCATCGGGCATAAAAGTGCGGTAAGGCTTGCCTTTCACGTGATGAATATGCCGAGCGAAAAGGTGGATAAGTTCATTGGTGCAATTAATAACGCAAAAACCAAGGTTCATCTGTGCAAAAAATGCCAGAATCTTACAGATAAAGAGGAATGTGATATTTGTTCCTCATCTAAGCGTGATACGAGTGTGATTTGCGTTATGGAAAGCCCCAAGGATGTAACCGCCCTGGAAAAAACCAGGGAGTATAACGGGCTTTATCATGTGCTTCACGGGGCAATTTCCCCCATGGACGGCATAGGCCCCGACGATATTAAAATCAGGGAGCTTATAGCAAGGCTTACGCCCGAAGTGACTGAAATAATAATGGCGACCAATCCCACTGTTGAGGGAGAGGCTACCGCCATGTATATTGCAAGGCTCCTTAAGCCTATGGGAATTACGGTGACAAGAATTGCGCACGGAATCCCTGTGGGCGGAGATATAGAATATGCAGATGAGGTTACTTTGTCCCGTGCAATTGAGGGCAGACGGGAAATCTAAAAAATCCTTTACTAATGGATTTTTCTATGGTATAATAGCTACATATAAAAGTTAGGAGTGATATTATGGCTGCTGCAGAAAGCGTTTTTACTTATAAAGGAAAACCTATGGTACGCCGTGGTGATACTATTTATTACGGAGATTTGAGTGAGAAGTATATCATTATTTTTACAATCAAGTCAAAGAAAATGGTGGGCGACGTGGAGGTTGCCGACAGCGTAGGAATTGACCTTTGCATGAATAACGGATTCGGAAAAGAAAAGGTTATTAAAAAGGCAAACCGCGAAAGCCTGTTTGAAGCAATCGACCTTGCTGAATTCTGGCTGGAAGATGCAATAGAGAACGGCTGATTAAGATGAACAGAGTTATTGACAGTGTCAATAACTCTGTTTTAAAAACAGGAGAGGTTACGAATGTTAAACGAACAAAACTATACAATGCTTGCCGACTTCTATGAATTTACCATGGCAAACGGATATTTTAAAAATGGCACAGGGGACAAAATCTGTTATTTTGACCTTTATTTCCGCTCTGTTCCCGATGACGGCGGTTTTGCTATTATGGCAGGTACCGAGCAGGTGGTGGAGTATCTTTCAAACCTCAAATTTGAGGAGGAGGATATCGAGTATCTTCGCGGAAGAAAACTTTTCTGCGAGGAATTCCTTGATTACCTTAAAAATTTCAAGTTCTCCTGTGATGTGTGGGCAATGCCGGAAGGAACGCCTGTTTTCCCCAATGAGCCGCTTGTAATTGTACGAGGCCCTGCCATTCAGGCACAGCTTGTGGAAACAATGCTTCTTCTGCTCGTAAACCATCAGACGCTTATTGCCACCAAGACAAACAGGATAGTACGTGCGGCACAGGGCAGAGCCGTTATGGAATTCGGTTCTCGACGTGCTCACGGGGCAAGCAGTGCGATTTTAGGTGCCAGAGCGGCATATATTGCAGGCTGTATCGGAACGGCGAACACCCTTAGTGATGAGCTTTATAAAATCCCCGCTTTGGGTACTATGGCACATAGCTGGGTGCAGATGTTCCCCACAGAATATGATGCGTTTAAGGCGTATGCAGAGGTTTATCCAGATAGCTGTACTCTCCTTATTGATACGTACAACGTGCTTAAAAGCGGACTTCCCAATGCCATCCGCGTATTTAAGGAGGTAGTGGTGCCTGCAGGCTGCAGACCCAAGGGTGTGCGTATTGACAGCGGAGATATTACCTATCTTACAAAGAAAATCCGCAAGGAGCTTGACAAAGAGGGCTTTAGTGACTGCGGTATAGTAGTGTCAAACTCTCTTGATGAATATATTATCAGGGACACGCTTTCCCACGGAGCGCAAATTGACTCCTTTGGTGTGGGAGAGAGGCTTATCACCGCAAGAAGCTGGCCTGTTTTTGGAGGCGTATATAAGCTTGTAGGCGTTGAGGAGGACGGCAAGGTTGTGCCGAAAATCAAAATCAGTGAAAACCCTGCAAAAATTACAACACCTGATTTTAAGCAGGTTTACCGTCTGTATGATAATGAATCGGGCAAGGCGATTGCTGATGTAATGACTCTCCATGATGAGGAAATTGACGAGAGTCAGCCTTATGAAATCTTTGACCCCGTCCATACGTGGAAAAGGAAAAAGGTTACAAACTTTACTGCAAGAAAGCTTCTTACGCAGGTGTTTAAAAACGGAGAGCAGGTGGCCCAGCTTCCTAAGCTTTCCGAAATCAGAGAGTATTGTGCGCAGCAGGTAGAAACCATATGGGATGAGGTAAAGCGTTTTGAAAATCCTCATTCATATTATGTGGATTTATCTCCCAGGCTGTGGAGGGTAAAAAATGACTTGTTGGAGCGTTTTTCAAAATAAAATGAATATAGAAGCCTTTGATACCGCCATATTTGATATGGACGGTACAATAATGGATTCATTGGGAATATGGGAAAGGATAGATTACGACTTTCTCGAAAAGAGGCGTGGAATAAAAGTTCCGGGGGATTATGTTCACGATATTGCGGCAATGAGCTTTTCCGAAATTGCCAACTATACAAAAAATCGCTTTAATCTTCCCGATACGCCCGAGGAGCTTATGCAGGAATGGACTGACATGGCAATACACGAGTATTCCCACAATGTCCCATTGAAGCCATTTGTAAAAGAGTATATGGAGCACCTTAAAGCAAAGGGAAAGAAAATTGTACTGTGTACCAGCTCGCCCGAATATTTCTTTAAGCCTGCATTAAAAAACAATGGCATCTATGATTTGTTTGATGCCTTTACAAGCACCTGCGAGGCAGGCGTGGGCAAGGGTTCGCCGAAGGTATATCTTCTGGCGGCACAAAAGGCAGGAACTGCCCCCGAAAGATGTATTGTTTTTGAGGATGTTATATCAGCGGCGAGGTCGGCGAAGGCGGCAGGAATGACCGTATGCGGAGTTTATGATGCACGCAGCGAAAGCCGCCAGGAGGAGCTTCGTGCAGTGTGTGACATGTATATAAAAAGCTTTAAAGAGCTTCTGGAGGATAAGTAATGTATAATCTTACCGACCCAAAAATAATTAAATATCTTTGCAATAAATACGGCTTTACCTTTGCTAAAAGCATGGGTCAGAATTTTATTACCGATGAATCCGTACCCCTGGCGATGACAATGGAAGCCACCGAAAATGCACAGGGAGTTATAGAAATAGGTCCGGGCTTTGGTGTGCTTACGGCAGCACTTGCCAATTCAGCGGAGAAGGTAGTTTCCATTGAGCTTGATAAAAGACTCGAAAGGGTACTCTCGGAAACACTTGCCGGATTTTCCAACGTATCGTTTATATGGGAGGACTGCCTTAAGGTAAACCTTAAGGAGCTTTTGGAAAAGGAATTTTCGGGAATGGACGTAAGCGTGGCGGCAAATCTGCCCTACTATATTACCACTCCAATTATTATGAATTTTCTTGAAAGCAGACTGCCTTTCAAGAAAATCGTGGTTATGATTCAAAAAGAGGTGGCAGAGCGGCTTTGTGCAAAACCGGGGGGCAAGGAATATGGTGCAATCAGTATTGCCACGCAGTATTTTTCCAAGCCCTGTATTATAAAGCATGTTCCCTCATCGGCATTTATCCCTGCTCCCAAGGTAGACAGTGCCGTGGTCAGCATGGAAATTCTTGAAACACCCTCTGTTTCCCCTTATGATGAAAAGCATTTCTTTAAGCTTATAAAGGCGGCATTTTCCCAAAGGAGAAAAACCCTTGTAAATGCCCTTTCGGGGAGCGGAGCTTTTGGCTCGAAGGAGGAAGTGACAAATGCCATACAGGCATTGGGACTTTCCCCCACAGTCCGTGGCGAAGCCCTTTCCATAGAGGAATTTTGTAATTTAAGTGATTATTATACAAAAAAGAGAATTTAGCAATTTTGCTAAATTCTCTTTTTGTGTATCTGTGTTTTTTATTTCTTTACGTACTGCATGCTATAATTCTTAATTACAACCTTTTGCTTCTGGGACTGTTCACCCATTTTGTATGTCTGCTCGGTTTCGATGCAGTTGCCGTTTTTATCGTACTTGTTTTCGCTTATAAGCTCAGCGTAATCGTTTGATGCGGAAATCTTTATGGGATTGCCGTCTTTGTCGTACTCATATTCGGTAGTAATTTTTGAACCGTACATATCACTTTCGATTTTCTTTATAATATTACCGTTCTTATCGTAGAAAAGCTCTTCCTCGGTCTGTGTGCCGTCCTGCTCGGTTGTCTTTTTCTGATAGTTTTCTTTAAATTCGTACTTGTAGGTGATAGTCTGTGTCCCTGCTCCTGTATCTCCGGAAACCTCTTCTGCTTCGTATGTTTTTACAAATCTCTTGAGCTCGTTCTCGGCTCGCTCATAGCTTCCGCCGATTTCATATAAAATATCGTAGGCATCCTGATAATCTCCGTTGTTAACAAGGTGCATTGCCCAAAGATATTTTATGCGGGGAGTAAGAACCAGTGTCAATACAACAGTTAAAATAACTGCGGCAATTGAGGCCAAAATCTTAACGATAGGTTTGGGATTCTTGCTCTCCTCAAGCTCGGAGGGGTCAACGAAATAAACCTCGGTTTCGCCCTCTTCAAAATCCTCCTCCAATTCTTCTGCGGAAAGGTCAGCTTCATTAATTTCTTCCTCAGAAATTGTGATTTCGCTTTCTTCCACAAGAGTTTCGGGTGAAACGGTTTCTTCTGTTACTTCATTTGTAAATTCGTTTTTGTTTTCTTCCATAATAATATTCTCCTTTTTATTTATGATATGTTTCGTTAGCATTGATTTTAAAAGCTCTGTAAATTTGCTCCTCCAGCATAATTCGTGCAATGCGGTGGGGAAATGTCATAGAGCTCATGCTGAGGCGAAGGGAGGCACGGCTTTTCACTTCTTCGGAAAGTCCCAACGAACCGCCTATGATAAAGTCGATGGTGGAGCTTTCCATTTGAAACTGGGCTATCTTTTGTGCAAGCTGCTCGCTTGAAAGCTGCTTGCCCTCTATACACAAGGCAATTACGATATCGCTTTTGCCTATTTTCTTTAAAATCATTTCTCCCTCTTTTTGCAAAACCTCTTTGCACTGTGCCTCCGACGGGTTTTCGGGGATACTTTTGTCGGGAATCACAATGGTGTTCAGAGTGCAAAAACGGCTAAGCCTTTTTTCAAATTCGGTGGCGGCATCGGAAAAATATTTTTCCTTTATTTTCCCTACGCAAATTATATTTATCGTCATAATCAGTCTATTAACTCCTCGCTGATAGAATACCTTTGTGCAATGAATAGCTTAACGTCCTCTCCAACCTTAAAGCCTGCCGTCTCTATGCTTCCCGAAACGGATTCAAAGGCCTTGCGAGGCGTGTTGTTGTCGTTTGAGAGATGCCCTAAAATAATCTGGCGGAGCTTTCCTTCTTTTACAAGCTTTCCACATAATGCACCGCAAATTCTGTTGGAAAGATGCCCGAAATCAGAAAGAATTCTCTTTTTCAGATGTTCGGGATACGGCCCCGACATCAGCATATGTTCATCGTGATTTGCCTCCAACAAGGCGATGGAGCAGGGGGAGAGAAGCTCGAAAATGTGCTTTGTCACCGTGCCCAAATCCGTTGCCACCGCACCATGCTTTTCTCCGCTTGAAAAAACGATTCCGATGCTTTCCGCCGCATCGTGCGAGGTTTCAAAGGGATGAAATCTGATATTTGATATTTCAAAGGGAACATCCGCCGCAATATATCTTATAAGTGAAGGGTCAATTTTCCCAATGGAGTTAATCATTGATTTCCATGTGCCCAAAGTGGCGTACACGGGAATTTTATATCTTCGGCACAATACCCCCACGCCGCTTATATGGTCAACATGCTCATGTGTTACAATAATGGCATCAAGCTTGTCGGGGGAGATTCCTGCCTGTGCAAGCTGATTTTCAGCGGCCTTACCCGTTATTCCACAGTCCACGAGAACACCGCAGCCGCCACTTCTTATAAGGATGCAATTTCCGCTGCTTCCTGAGGAAAGGGCACATATTGAAATATTGTTTTCACTGCAAGTCATGTCAGTCCGCCTCAAAAATACGCTCTATTTTCACGCCGATGCTGCGAAGCCTGCGTTCAATGTCAGAATAGCCTCTGTCAATATAGTGAGGAGAAGAAATTTCCGTAACGCCCTGTGCCGCCGCACCTGCAATGATAAGTGCCGCACCGGCTCTGAGGTCGGTGGCAGTTACCTGTGCTCCGTGAAGCTTTTGTCCGCAAATGGAAGCCCTTTTTCCCGAAACGCAAATATCGGCACCCATATTCTGAAGCTGCTCCACATACTGGAAGCGGTTATCCCACACGTTTTCATCCACTGTGCTTTTTCCGTCCACTGTGGAAAGGAGTGCCACCATCTGGGGCTGAAGGTCTGTAGGAAAGCCTGGATAGGGCATAGTGCGTACCGAGGTTCCGCGAAGCCTGCCGTTTCGCTCGATACGGATGGAATCATCATACTCGGTAATATTAACGCCCATTTCTTCAAGCTTTGATGTAAGGCAGTTCATATGACGGGGAATGATATTTCTTACCAATACTTCTCCGCCTGCCGCTGCCGCAAGCAGCATGAATGTTCCCGCTTCTATCTGGTCGGGGATAATGCTGTAGCTTCCGCCGCTCATTTTTTCCACGCCTGTTATTCTGATAACATCTGTACCTGCACCGCGAACATTTGCACCCATCGCATTTAAGAAATTGGCAACGTCAACAATATGAGGCTCTTTAGCGGCATTTTCTATAATCGTTCTTCCTTTGGCAAGTGATGCCGCAAGCATTATGTTTATTGTGGCACCTACGCTTACGGTGTCAAGATAAATCGTTGCTGCGCAAAGCTTCTCCGCTTGTGCATATACAATTCCGTCGGTGATTTCCACAGACGCACCCATCGCACGGAAACCTTTCTCGTGTAGGTCAATGGGGCGTGTACCAAAATTACAACCGCCGGGAAGCGATACCTCTGCACGATTCATTCTGCCTAAAAGTGCCCCCAGCAAATAGTAGCTGGCACGCATTTTGCTGGCAAGTGAGGCAGGTGCTATACAGGTTTTAAGCTTGGAGGAATCCACCTCGATTGTAGTATCGTCAATATATGTAACCCTTGCACCAAGCTGTACAAGCATATCTATAATAAGTCTTACGTCCTTTATATCGGGAATGTTTTCTATTCGGCATACGCCGTCAACAAGCAATGCAGCGGGAATAATCGCCACGGCAGCATTTTTAGCTCCGCATACGGCTATTTCCCCGAAAAGCTGATTTCCGCCTGTTATTTTCAGTTTTTCCAATACCCACACCTCTTTTGTACAAAATACCATATTATATTTTACACCAGCCGGGGAGGAATTGCAATGCTTTTTTGCTGTGAGAGGATAAAATTTAAAAATCAAGTTCCTTGCTCGCTGTATACCGCAGGCTCAAGTCCTCCCAAGTTCAAAACCAAAAGAAAAAGACTCCACTTATGTGAAGTCTTTTTCTTTTGGGAAATGACTCTAATTTTGATAAAATGCACCCCCTACAAGAAATTTTGCACCCCCTTGTAGTGAAAATGCACCCCCTATTTATAATGAACTCATACCAAACTTAAAATGTGATTTTGAAGATTTCCCTCTGCTTCCGCAAGTTGCTTTCTCAGATTATTTACTTCTGCCAAACTATCTTTCACAAAAGCTTGTTGCTTATCATATGGAATATAATCAATGTAATACTCTTTCAAGTCGGTATCGCCTATAGTCAGCTTTGATGTACCATCCGCCAAATCAGACACAAGCTGTTTTCTAATAGCGGCAAAATAGTTGTTATAAAACTGCATGTCAATATCATAACCCGAATCTTTTTTTGGTGTCAGAATAAAACACAAGTTGCTGGCAATGAACTTTCCGTTTGCATAGTGAGTTCTTCCCAGAGAGCCACCAGCACCAAAAGCGAAAACTATAGCTTCACAGTCGTGAGTATATTCAATATGTGTTTTCCACTCAGCAGAAGCAGTAACAAAATCATATTCGCCATCTTCACTTTTCTCACTTTGTAAGCTACCGCGGTCTATTTCAAACAATGTTCCAATTTTCACCATCTCATAATTGCTGGTTCGTTTTTTCTGAATACCAGCACAATTTAGAACACCATCTTTATATATTTTCTTTTTTCGACTAATCCCCTCGATTTCTCGAGAATTAGAAATGGTGTCTAAAATACTTTGCTCTAAATCTTTCCAGCCATTCTTTTTATCTACTCGACCTTTATGCTGGATACTTACAAAGCCATCGTCTTCCAAATTGTAAAACAACACCTCGTCATTCTGCCTTTGAGGGGTTTTGGTAAAACCAAAGACCGATGTATTTACAGATCTTTTTTGCTCAGTGAATAGTTTTGTCGGCATCTTGATTACAAAGTCCAGCTTTGCTTCCTCGAGCAATTTCTCGGTAAGCCCATTCTGATTGTGTGTGAGCGTAGGTGTAGGCATAATCATAATTAGCTTTCCGTTCGGTTCTAAGTATTCAATGGCTTGAATAGCAAACTTTATCGAGTTGTTGTTTTCATACGGAGGGTTAATTATGATTTTTGTTGGCTTATAGCTCTTGATATACGCCAGCAGTTCTTCGTCACTACTGTTTATTACGCTACCTTGGCTCTTGCTCTCCAATAGACTACTGCGATAAATAAGATTTGTCCGTCCGTCTCCATGTAAGAACATATTAGAACAGGCAAGCGCGAAAAGAACAGAATCAATCTCGAAGCCTATCAACTGATTCTCTCTAATTTCTTTAATTTTTGTCGGGTCTCCTTTTGCCAATTCAATCATTGTCTCCATTGATTCCATAAGGAAACCGCCCGACCCTGTACAAGTATCCAACACCACATCATCTTTATTTAATCTTGCGAGTTTGACCATCAAGCTTTTGATGTGGTCGGGGGTGAGAATGATATTCTTGTTATCAACCTTACCTGCTCGTGACAAAAAGATTTTATAAGCTCTTCCCAAAATATCTTGTTTCTCGTCGTTTTGGAACGGCTTGAAAATCTCATTTTCGATTGTTGTAATTATTTTTTTGTATTCTATCAGAGAATAATCAATGTTCTTAATGAAAGAGAACTTGTCCCTCCAACTATATTCTTTCGACAGATTATTGATTTTGCTCTCCAACTGCGTTGCAATCGCACTAAGGATAGCTTCGTTCAGATTATGTGCTTCCAGTATTTTTGTTTTTTTGCCTGCAACTTCTTCTTCGGACGGGGATTGAATACCCTTATATGTGTTTCTAAAATTGTTGTTTGTCAAGGCAATCATCAATCCCGAGAAGAATAGGCTTCGGTCTGTATCTCGAACCTTGGAGTCATCGTTAAACTGCTTGTTCAATTTTTTCAACACCAAAACGAGGTTTTCCGTTGAAGTCATTTCACCGTATTTTTCTTTTCGATACATTCTATCTAAGTCTTTCAAAGACAAAAGAACATTTTTGGTTGTGAATTCTACAACGGAAGTATCATCAGATGGCTTGAAAAAATATGTTACTTTTAAATGCTTCTCTGTCTGCCCAGACACAGCAATACCAATAATGTCCTTTTGGACATTATTATTAAGCATATAGAACTTAACTTCGTCCACAGCATCATCATGCGCTATTGCTTTGGCTTCAACTACAATAACATAGTTTTCTAAGTCCTTGAAAAAGTCGGGATAGCCTTGATTGCTGGTTTTGTTTTTGGAGATGAATCCGTATTCCGCAGGTATTGCCGACTTCTCTATAAAGCTATCATTTCTGTAAAAATTCCTAAATATATTTTCAGTTATGGTTTCACTTACTTTTGCTTTTGCCATAATTACGCCCTCATTCTTTCTCTGAGACCATCAATCTCAGCTTGATTATTTGTAAGATACTCGACAATATCTTTGGGTAGCTCATGCCGCCCATCAGCCGCCTTACTGTAAAAATCATTCTTTTCATCGTCAGTCAGGCGTAAAAGCTCAACAATGCGGTCTTGCATATCAGGAGTGGGTGGCTTAACTCTTCCGTTAAACACATCGAACAGATATGTTTTAGACACGCCCAAGTCCGAAGCGAATTTCGCTTGCGAATAATCATGGTCTTTAATAAGCTTTACGAAATATGCGCCGAAACTTCCCTCTGCGTATTCTTTTTTTGCCACTCGATCACCTCCATAGTAAATAAGTAAGCTAACTACTTTGCTATAATATCATAAAAAAGAAAAGTTGTCAAGAATATGTGGTAAATTTGGTATGAACCCTTTTTGTGTCATAAGAACCCCTTTTAAGCCATCTGAACCCTATTACTTTTCAAGAAATCAGTAAAACACGAAAAAACCGCTTCGAATTATCTCCGAAGCGGTTTGGTTATTGTTTATCAAGTGCTGAAAAGCCTTATTTTAAGCCAAAAAGTAATAACCACAACTTTTTATCAAAGTTGAGGTCATTATGTGGTCGGAGTGACAGGACTTGAACCTGCGGCATCCTGCTCCCAAAGCAGGCGCGCTACCAGCTGCGCTACACCCCGAAATTAATTATTAAGTTTAAAGTTAATGAAAGAACTGTCGCAGTATGCCTGCGGCATTGTGCCGACATTGTGCATTATAATATAAATCGGCTAAAAATGCAAGCACAATTTCAAAAAAACAGAGATTATGGGGAATAAATTGTCCAAATTAACAGCCTTGTAACAAATTTTTAAATAATTCTTTCGTAAAAAAATTTTTTCATCACAAAATATAGTACCGGAAAAGGCGTGTAATTCCATATTTTGGTGATACAAACTCCAGGCAAAAAAACTTGTCCAAAATCAAAAAAATTTTTAAAAAAGTATTGAAATCCTTGCAAATCTATAGTAAAATATACTCAAAGTGTAGGAAAGTGCATCAAAGTGCAACAAAGTGGAGGTGATTTGAATGTTCGTAGGCGAGTACTCACATAATATTGACGCCAAGGGAAGAATAATTATCCCTGCAAAGTTTCGTGAACAGCTCGGCGAACAGTTCATGATTACCAAAGGCTTTGAAGGCTGTCTTTTCGTATATCCCATGGACGTATGGGAGGAGCTTGCAGAGAATCTTTCCAAGCTTCCTTCTAATCAGAAGAGTGCACGTTTCTTGCAGAGAACATTCCTTTCGGGTGCCGCAGAGGGCGAGCCTGATAAGCAGGGAAAGGTTCTCATCACACAGCCCCACCGCGAATATGCCTCTCTCACAAAAGAGGTTGTAATTATCGGCGTTAGCAAGCGTGTGGAAATCTGGGATGCTCAGCGTTGGCAGGAATATTCTCAAAGTGAGGATGAAATGAGCGTTGAAGAAGCTGCGGAAAGCATGGAAGAAATCAGCTTCTGATAATAAACGGAGGGTATGATGGAGTTTAACCACGTTACGGTGCTTCTTAATGAAACCGTGGACAGTATAGATGTTAAAAAAGGCGGAATATATGCTGACTTTACCTTAGGCGGCGGCGGACATACCTCCCTTATTTTGGAAAGAGGGGGGAAGGTTATCGGAATAGACCGTGACATCACGGCAATCGAAAACGCAAAACGCCGTTTTGAGGGGCAAAGCTTCACCCCCGTCCATGATAACTTCTCTAATATTAAAGATATTGCACAAAGACTTAAAATAGAACACTTTGACGGAATAATTGCCGACTTAGGGGTTTCCTCCCCGCAACTCGACGAGGCAGAGCGTGGTTTTTCCTATATGCACGATGCTCCGCTGGATATGCGGATGAACAGGAGCGATGCCCTTACCGCCAGAGAAGTGGTCAATACATATTCTTCTGCCGAGCTTTTCAGAATCATTTCCACATATGGAGAGGAACGCTGGGCAAGCAGAATCGTGGACTTCATTATTAAGCAAAGAGAGAAGAAAAGTATAGAAACCACCTTTGAGCTTGTGGACATAATTAAGGCGGCGATTCCGCTTTCGGCAAGAAAGGATGGCCCTCATCCTGCAAAGCGTACTTTTCAGGCAATAAGGATAGAAGTAAACGGAGAATTGAAAATATTGGAGGGTGCAATCCGTGACGGAGTAAGCCTTCTTAAAAAAGGCGGACGAATGGGAATAATAACGTTCCACAGCTTAGAGGACAGAATTGTTAAAACGACTTTTGCATCTCTTGAAAACGGATGTACATGCCCCAAGGATTTCCCCGTGTGCGTGTGCGGAAATGAGAGTGTTGTCAAAAACGTAACAAGGAAGCCCCTTCTTCCGTCAAAAGAAGAATTGGAGAGAAATCCTCGTGCGAGAAGCAGTAAACTGAGGACTGTAGAAAAAATAATCTGACAGGAGTATAACTAATGTATACAAAAGGTTCAAGTGCATTAAAAACTGAATATTATACATATGATGCTCCCAAGAAATCTTCGGGAAAGATAAAGCGTATGCCTGTCAAGAAGGCTGCTGTAAAAACAAAGGCACAAAACAAGAATAAAATGATTAAAAAGCGAGTAGTATGCGCTATGGCTTTAATTTTCTCAATGGCATTTATTATCCTTCAAAGGTATGCAGCCATTACAGAAGAATACGATAAGCTTAATAAGTCGCGTGCGAAGCTGGAGCTTATGAATGCAAAAGTGGTCGAGGAGCAGATGCATGCAAGCGGTGACCTTGACCCCAAAAGAATTGACCAGGAGGCGGAACGCCTTGGCCTCAGACCGCCGGCAAAAAATCAGATAAAATACGTTTCTCTCGGAAACAAAGACAACGGAGAAGTATTAAAGGTTGAGGAAAGCGGCTCAAACAGTGCATTTATAAACGGCCTTCGGGGAATACTGGAATATTTATACTAATATAATATAAAGGGAAGTGGCGACGAGACTTTTGCCATATCCCTTTTTGCGTTTTATTTAGCGATGGAAAAATGGAGGGAAATCTTGGTGAGGAAACGTAGCAGTGTAAAGAAAAGAATAAAAAATATAACCGCATTCTTCCTTGCCGGGGTAATGGTGCTTGTAGGAAGACTGGGCTGGATTCAGTTTGTCCGCGGCGGAGAATATAAAAGATTAGCGGCAGAGCAGCAAACGCGTGACAGCATTGTAAGTGCAAAGCGCGGCTCAATATATGACCGAAACATGAAGGTTCTGGCACAAAGTGCCACAGCAGAGAGAGTGACGATAAATCCCCAGGAAATTGATAAGCACAAAAATGCCGAGGTGGTAGTTGAAACCCTGGTTAAAATTCTGAGGGTTGACGAAAAAGACCTGCGTGAAAAAATAAAGCGTACAGACAGGCAGTCCGTCGTTATCAAGAAGCAGGTTGAAAAAAGCGTTGCCGACCGTATAAGGAAAAAGAATATTGCAGGAATCCATTTTGAAGAGGACTCCAAAAGATATTACCCCTACGGCTCATTGGCGGCACAGGTTATAGGATTTACAGGGGCGGACAGTCAAGGCCTTGAAGGGCTTGAAAATGTCCTCGATGAACAACTCCGCGGAATAGACGGAAGAATTGTGGCGGCAAAGGACGTTTCAAATAACGAAATGCCCTACAAATATGAAAACTACATACCGGCACAGGACGGAAAAGGCGTAGTCCTGACCATAGACGAAACAATTCAAAGATATACCGAGAAGCATCTTCAGCAGGCGTATGAAGAAAACCTTTTGGGTAACGGCGGTGCGGCTATTGTAATGGACCCCAACACGGGAGAAATTCTTGCCATGGCGGTTGTACCGACATATGATTTGAATGAACCAAGAGTAATTACCGACCAGCTTCTTTTGGACCAGCTCGAGGATATGGAGCTTGAGGGCGAGGAATATGACAAAGCTTACAGTGCCGCAATAACAAAAATGTGGCGTAACAAAGCCGTTGTAGACTCCTACGAACCAGGTTCTACCTTTAAGGCCATTGTTGCGGCAAGTGCTCTTGAAAACGGCGTAGCGTCTGAACACGAGAGCTTTACGTGTACCGGTGTGCGTCACGTTGCAAACAGGGATATCCATTGCTGGAAGACAGAGGGACACGGAGAAGAAACCTTTACGCAGGGTGTAATGAATTCCTGCAACCCTGTGTTTATGGAATTGGCGGCAAGACTGGGTGCGACAAAGTTTGAAAACGCCTTCCGTGCCTTTGGACTGACGGAGAAAACAGGCTTTACAATCCCCGGAGAAAGCAGCGGAACATTCCACGATTCTTTGGGAGTGGTGGATTTGGCTACTTCATCCTTCGGACAGACCTTTACAATCACCCCTCTCCAGCTTATCAGTGCTGTTTCGGCGGTTGTTAACGGCGGAAACCTCATGAAGCCCAGAATCATAAAAGCATACACGGATAATAACGGAAAAATAATAGAAAATTTCGAGCCTGAGCTTGTAAGAAATGTTATTTCACAAGAGACCAGTGTGAAAATGAGAGGCATTTTGGAACAGGTTGTTTCCGAGGGAACAGGTAAAGGTGCTTATGTAAACGGATTTCGAATCGGAGGAAAGACGGGAACAAGTGAAAAGCTTCCCCGCGGCAACGGAAAGTATATTGCCTCCTTTGTAGGCTTTGCTCCGGCAGATAACCCTGAAATAATATGCCTTTTGCTCCTTGATGAGCCGCATGCAGGGGCAACGGGAGGCGGTGCAATTGCGGCACCGGCAGTAGGTAAAATAATGGAGGATGTTCTCCCATATCTGGGACACAAGCCTCAATATACCGAAGAAAATGCACAGGCAATTTCAATTACGGTTCCCAATATCAAGGGCAAGACAGTTGCGGAAGCAACCGAGAAACTGCAGAGTCTGGGACTCATTATAAGCGTAAAGGGCAGCGGCGATAAGGTTACCACGCAGATTCCCGAAGCAGGAACGAAGCTTCATAAGGACAGCGTAGTTCTTGCATATACTCAGGAGGGCGAAGAAGGCGGAACTGCCATAGTTCCCAATGTTATAGGAATGAATATGGAAAATGCACAAACCGCCTTTAAAAATGCAGGACTTGTAATGAAAATTGAAGCTTCCGGCAATGAAAAGATAACTTCTGAGCATATTGCCGTAAAGCAAAGTCCCCAGGCAGATTCCGAGGTCGCGGAGGGAACTAATGTGTACGTGAAATTCGTGCATAGGGATTCGGATTGACGGAGGTAAGAGATGACATTAAAAGAATTACTTAAAAACATAGATGCTGAAATTATAGGGAACGGCGATGTAGAAATAAAGGGCATTGCCTATGATTCCCGAAATGTGAAAGAAGGATTTTTGTTCGTTGCAATAAAAGGCTTTGAAACAGACGGACATAAATATATTGAAAGTGCTGTGAAAAACGGTGCTGTGGCAGTATTGGGCGAGGAAGACATCGATTGCGGATGCACCTATGCTAAAACTGCAGACACACGCAAGGCATTGGCTCTTTGCAGTGCAGAGTTTTTTGACCATCCCGAAAAAAAGCTTAAAATAATAGGGCTTACGGGAACAAACGGAAAGACCACCACTACTTATCTGATAAGACAAATTCTTATGTTAAAGGGGCTTCGGTGCGACCTTATAGGAACTAATCAGACAATTATAGGTGATGAGGTTATTGAGAGCAGCCGTACCACCCCCGAATCCTTTGACTTATTTGAGATTTTCTCTAAAATGGTGAGCACAGGCGGAGAGTATGTGGTTATGGAGGTTTCCAGCCACTCATTGGAGCTTGACCGCGTTCACGGAGTAACCTTTGAAACGGCAGTTCTTACCAATATTACACAGGACCATCTTGATTTTCACAAGACTATGGATAACTACGCACGTGCAAAGGCGAAAATCTTTTCCATGAGCAAAAGCGGAGCTATAAATGCCGATGATTCATATTGTAACCTGATGCTGGAATATGCACAGGGAAAGGCAATAACATATTCCATAGAAAATGATTCTGATGTTCATGCAGAAAACATCAGAATAAGTGAGCGCGGAGTTATATTTACACTTAACCACGACGGACAGGAGCGTGAAATGCGTTTGGGTATCCCGGGAAAATTCTCGGTGTATAACGCATTGGCGGCAATTTGTGCCTGCAAGAATATCGGTATAGAAATGACTGATATTGAAAAAGGGCTTGTCCTTGCAAAAAGCGTCAAGGGCAGAATTGAGGTTGTCCGTACTAATACGCCCTACACCATTATAATTGATTACGCACACACGCCCGACGGAATGGAAAATATCATTTCAGCGGTGCGGGCATTTGCAAAGGCGAGGGTAATAACCGTATTTGGATGCGGTGGCAATCGTGACGCTACAAAGCGTCCTAAAATGGGTGTAATTGCAGAGGAGCTTTCTGACATTGCAGTTGTGACAAGTGATAATCCAAGATGCGAAGAGCCGATGGCGATCATTAATGATATCCTCGAGGGAATGAAAAAGGATAATCACGTTATAGTTGAAAACCGAAAAGAAGCCATCAAATATGCAATGGAAATAGCAAAGCAGGATGATATTATCATCCTTGCGGGAAAAGGACATGAAACCTATCAGGAAATTAATCATGTGAAATATGATTTTGATGAGCGTGTTGTCATAAAAGAAATTCTGGCAAGCTGAAAGGTACTGATGAACGATGTGGATAAAAGCATGTATAATTAGTTTCATTATAACTGTAGTATTTGAGCCCGTATTAATTCCTTTTTTGCGTAAACTCAAGTTCGGGCAGACAATTTTGGAGGACGGTCCCACCTGGCACGGAAAAAAGCAGGGAACCCCTACCATGGGAGGAATTGCTTTCATTCTGGCAACTGTTCTTGCAGGACTTGTTTTTACAAAAGATGTGAAAACGGGGGGCATTTTGCTGTGCGGAGTACTTTTCGGATTAATCGGCTTTATTGATGACTATATCAAGGTCGTAAAGAAGCAAAACAAGGGATTTTCCGCATCACAGAAATTTTCAGCACAAATATTAGTAAGCTTTGCATATGCTATGTTTCTTTACTGCAACTTTGACCGCACACAGGTTATTATTCCTTTTATGGATGTAAATTTAGAGCTTGGAATATTTTATGTGCCGTTTGTAATGCTGGTGCTTCTGGCAACTTCAAACAGTGCAAACCTTACCGACGGCATTGACGGACTTGCGGCAAGCGTGGGAAGCATAATATCACTGTTCTTTGCGGTTGCGTGCAGCTTCATTGCAGGAAACAGCGGCGGTGCGGTTATAGCAGGTGCTCTTGCAGGAGGACTTTTGGGATTTTTGATTTTTAACGCCTATCCTGCGAAGGTGTTCATGGGTGACACGGGCAGCCTTTTTATAGGCGGACTGATTAGTGCAGTGGCAATCAGTGCAGGACTGGAATTTTTCCTTATAATAAGTGCATTTGTATTTTTATTTGAGGCACTCAGCGTAATTATTCAGGTAGCAGTTTTTAAAAGAACAAAGAAACGTGTGTTTAAAATGGCTCCCGTACATCATCATTTTGAAATGTGCGGTTGGAAAGAAACCAAGGTTGTGACAGTGTTCTGTCTGATAACTTTGGCACTTTGCACAGTCAGCTATTTTGCACTTTGAACTATAACTAATTGAGCTAAAACAGGGCAGGGAGGGGAAACAATGAAAGAAGAAAACGGGATAAAAGAAAAAAAGGGTCAGGTAGACTTTATACTTCTCATAACAATATTGACGCTGCTTTTGTTCGGACTTGTTATGTTGTTTTCGGCAAGTACTCCCTCGGCACTCCAGGACGGTAATATTTACGCCTCTATCATAAAACAGGGCGGTATGTCCCTTTTGGGAATAATCTGTATGGTGATAGCGGCAAATTATGATTATCACTATTTTAAAAAGTTTTCAAGGCTGATTAACGTGGTTACAATTGCCTTAATGTATGCAGTACCGCTCATCGGATTTGCCTCCCATGGTGCGACGCGTCAGATTTCTCTGGGGCCAATAAGCTTCCAGCCGTCAGAGCTTGCAAAGTTTTCCCTTGTAATCTTCTTTGCAAACAGATTTTCCGATAGGAAAACATCTGACCTTGTAACAGATAAAGACAATATTATGAAATGCTTTGGAATAATTGCGATATATGGTGCGGCGTGCTTTTTGCAGAGCCATATGTCTGCGGCAGTTGTGCTGGCGGTTATAGGTATGCTTATGATGATTGTAGCGGGACTTCCCATGAAATACTTCTATCTCATGGGCGGTGCAGGAGCGGCACTCATTGCAGGTGTAGGTCTTACCGCAAGCTACAGACTTGACAGATTCAAAGCCCTGTTCGACCCCTTTGCATATGAAAGAGGAATCGGATGGCAGATTATACAGTCGCTTTACGCCGTAGGAAGCGGTGGATTGTTCGGGTTGGGGCTTGGTCAGTCAAGACAGAAATTCAGATATCTCCCCGAGGCTCATAATGACTATATTTACGCAGTTATTTGCGAAGAACTGGGCTTTGCGGGCGGAATATTGGTTATGGCATTGTTTGTGCTTTTTGTATGGAGAGGAATAAGCATTGCACTTAATGCAAAGGATAAGTTCGGTACATATCTTGCCTTTGGCATAACCGCTATTATAGGCGTTCAGATGCTTATCAACATAGGCGTTGTGCTTTCCGTTCTTCCCTCTACGGGAATGCAGCTTCCGTTTTTCAGCGCGGGCGGTACGTCCATGATAGTTATACTGGGAGCTATGGGAATACTTCTTAATATATCAAAGAGCAGTAAAATCAAAAAAATGTAGTAAAGGATTGCAGTTTTATGCGAGTATTACTTACAGGCGGCGGTACGGCAGGGCATATTAACCCTGCCATAGCAATAGCAAACTATATAAAGGAAAAGGAAAAGGACAGCACTTTTCTTTTCGTGGGAACAGAGCGTGGACTTGAAAAAACTCTGGTTCCCAAATGCGGATATGACATAAAATTTATTGAAGTAATGGGGCTTAAAAGAAGCCTTAGTTTAGAGAATTTTAAGGTTTTGATTAATTACATCAAAAGTCAGAAGGATGCAAAGAAAATCATCAGGGAGTTTAAGCCTGACATTGTCATCGGTACGGGTGGATATGTGTGCGCTCCCGTGGTAAAGATGGCGGCAAAGCTTAAAATACCCACCCTTATCCACGAGCAGAATGTGTTTCCCGGCCTTGCCATAAAGATGCTTTCACAGACGGCAGATGTTACGGCAATAAGCTTTGAAGAAACCAAAAACATGATGAAAGCAAGGAAAATGGTACTTACGGGAAACCCCCTCCGTCCCAACCTTTTTGCTTCTCATGATATAGATATAGTGCGTGCACAATATAACTTTGATGATAAGCCCATTGTACTTATGTTCGGAGGCTCTCTCGGAGCCGAAAAAATGAATGAAGCACTTGTGGATATGGTTGTTAACCGCCGCGTGGAGGGCTTTAATCTGATTGCATCAACGGGTGAAAAGCATTTTGAAAAAATAAAAGGTGAGCTTACAGAAAAGGGAATAGATATTGAAAAAATTCCCTCAGTAAGGATTCTCCCGTATTTATATAATATGGAAGAAATCTTTTTTGCCGCAGACATTATTACGGGCAGGGCAGGAGCAATTACAGTAAGTGAAATTACGGCGCTCGGAAAGGCGGCTGTACTTATTCCCAGCCCATATGTAGCGCATAATCATCAGGAATATAATGCAAGGTATCTCGAAAAGAACGGTGCGGCAAAGGTAGTGCTTGAAAGCGAAACTACAGGCGAGAGAATTGCAAGTGAAATCAAAAATATTCTTTCCGACACAGAAAAGCTTAAAAAAATGCAAATTGCATCCAAGAAAATCGGAATTACCGATGCCTGCGAAACCATATACAAATCAATAAAGGAAATAATCTGATAAATTCACCAATACGGCACCCACGGCATAGTATGTTACAGGGGGTGTCGTATTGGACAGATACATAATAAATGGTGGTAGGAAACTTAACGGAAGACTGCGTGTTCACGGTGCAAAAAATGCAGTGCTTCCCATAATGGCGGCAGCAGTGCTTTCGGGGGACAAATGTAGTTTATATGACTGCCCCAACCTCAGTGATGTGCATCACACAATAAAGATTTTAAGAACTCTGGGCTGCAAGGCAGAGCTTAACGGGGACATTATGGAGATTGATTCCGGTAGTATCAGTTCGTGGGAAATTCCGGAGGACCTTATGCGTGAAATGCGAAGCTCTATTATTTTCCTGGGAGCAATTGCAGGAAAAATGGGCAGAGTGAGGCTGTGTGCTCCGGGGGGATGTGAACTTGGTAACCGCCCCATAGACCTGCATCTTAAGGCTCTTAGACAGCTGGGAATGGAAATCCGCGAGGAAAATGGCTACATTGAAGCGATAGCCGATAAGATGCACAGCGGTGACGTACATTTAAGCTTTCCCAGCGTGGGCGCTACGGAAAATATAATACTGGCGGCGGTAGGGCTCAAAGGAGAAACTAATATTTCAAATGCCGCACGTGAGCCTGAAATAACCGATATGTGTGACTTTCTTAACAAAATGGGAGCAGACATAGAAGGTGCGGGAAGTGAAAACATACGCATAAACGGCGTGGCGCATCTTCACGGAACAAACCATAAGATAATGCCCGACAGAATTGTGGCGGCTACGTTTATGTGTGCGGCTATGACAACCAAAAGTGAAATTGAGCTTTTGAATGTGCGAAGCAGCCACCTGGGTGCCGTAGTTTCAGTATTGCGTGACAGCGGAGCAAAAATAGAGTTTTTTAAGGATAATATGTATATTCGTGCTCCTGAAAAAGCACAAAGCGTAGATATGATAAAAACCCAGGTTTATCCGGGCTTTCCCACAGATGCGCAATCACCTGTAATGGCGGCATTGTGCTTTGCGGGAGGGACCAGTGTAATTGTGGAAAATATATTTGACAGCAGATATAAAATAATTCCTGAACTCAGAACGATGGGTGCTGATATACTTCAGGACGGCCGTGTTGCAGTGATTAAAGGTCATAAGCTGTGCGGAGCCCATATTAAGGCAATGGATTTAAGAGGCGGTGCGGCACTTACGGTTGCGGCGCTTGGTGCATCAGGGCAGACAATACTCGACGGAGTGCATTATATAGACCGCGGATACGTAAGCTTTGAAAATCAACTAAAATCCCTTGGTGCAGACATAGAGAGAATATAAGATGGCGTTATTTGGTAAAAAATTTTTCAAACCCCAAGTGGGGGAGAAGCTGTATATATTATAAACACAAAAGAAGGTGAACGTATGGCAAGAAAACAGGCAAAGAATAAAATTAAACTCAAAAGAAGACAAAAAAAGCAGTTGGCGTTTTTGACGATGATTACGCTTGTTGCATCACTTATTGCAGTTATACTTCTGACCCCAGCGTTCAATGTGAATAATATTGAGATAACGGGAAATAACATGGTCAGCGATGAAGAAATAATAATGGCGGGCGGGCTCAGCAAAAATGTTAACATCCTGAATGTAGATACCGATGCCGCAGAGAAAAACATAAAATCACTGCCATATATAAAGAAAGCCGAGATTAAAAGAAGCTTCCCCGATACAATTGAAATTAAGGTTTCGGAAGAAGTCGGAGTTGCATATTTTACGGCGAAGGACGGCTATGTAATTATTGCCTCAGACGGCAAATGCATAGATGTGTCAAGCGGTCTTTCAGAGGATAAAAATTCCTCCGGGCAGGTAGCACAGCTTCCGAAGCTTCCTGTAATTAAGGGAATCAAAAATGTGAAGTACAGCAAGGGAGAAATAGTAGAAGCCGAGGACTCCCATAAACTGAAATCACTTTTCGTTTGCCTTCACGAGTTTGCAAGGCAAGGATACGTTTTTGACATGAAGGAAATTGACATGTCAGACCCGGAGGATATCAGATTTTATTACAAAGGCAAGGAATTGTGCGTTTCGGTAGGAGACACTCAGCGTATAGGATATAAGATGGAATGCTTCCGCCCCATATACGAAGAGGTTGTGAAAATGACAAAGAAAGGCCAGCTTCCCAAGGGATTTATAGATTTGGAGCATAACTCATATAGGGAAAATATAGAAATCCCGACGAAAAATGCCGAAGAAACAGGGGAAGAAAATAAAAAAGCTCAATAATTTTATAAGAATTCAAAATTTTTCTTGAAACTTAAGCCTTTTGGGTGTATTATATATTATATAATGATATAGCTATATTACTTATGGAGGAGGATTTCCAATGAGAATGGAATATGCAGACGAGCTGGGTGCAGCTCAGAAAATTAAGGTTGTCGGTGTCGGCGGCGGCGGAAACAATGCTGTTAACCGCATGGTTGAAGCAGGAATTAAGGGCGTTGAATTTATTGCCGTTAATACAGATAAGCAGGCACTTACAAAGAGCCATGCAAGTCAGAAAATACAAATCGGGGACAAGCTCACCAAGGGTCAGGGCGCAGGCGGTAAGGCCGAAATCGGAAAGAAAGCCGCTGAAGAAAGCCGTGCGGAAATCGAGCAGGTTCTTAAAGATGCAGATATGGTGTTTGTAACAGCAGGAATGGGCGGCGGTACAGGTACAGGTGCAGCTCCCGTTGTTGCAGGCATTGCAAAGGAAATGGGTGTACTTACAGTAGCTATCGTTACAAAGCCTTTCGGCTTTGAGGGAAGACGCCGTATGATTCAGGCGGAAGAGGGCGTTGAACAGCTTCGCGGAAATGTAGATACATTGGTTGTAATCCCCAACGACAGACTTCTTGATATCAGCAATAATAAGACAAGCCTTCTTGACGCGTTCAAGGACGCTGACGAAGTTCTCCGTCAGGGCGTACAGGGTATTTCCGACCTTATCGTAGGTGCAGGTCTTATCAATGTTGACTTTGCAGACGTAACAACAGTTATGAAGGATGCAGGTCTTGCTCATATGGGTATCGGTCGTGCAAGCGGCGAAAACCGTGCAGAGGAAGCTGCAAGAATGGCTATCGAAAGTGCACTTCTCGAAACAACAATCGACGGTGCTACAGGCGTTCTTATTAACGTTATCGGCGGTGCTAACCTTAACCTTCATGAAACAAATGCAGCCGCAAACCTTATCGGTGACTGTGTAGACGCTGATGCAAATGTTATCTTCGGTGCAGCTATCGATGAAAGCCTTGAAGATGATATCATCATCACCGTTATCGCTACAGGTCTTGAGGGAAAGAAAAAGGGTAAAGCAGACGGATTCTTCGGAGCTATGGGTGCTGATTCCGATTTGGAAATCCCCGGCTTCCTTCAGAAACCCAATTTTGACTAATACTAATAAATAAAAGAGGGAGAGATAACAATGGAATTTTTTGAAACTGTGAAGCAGGTTGCATCTGATGTTGCCACAGTATCGGCAAAGCAGAGTAAAAAGCTTTATAATATTGCAAAGCTTAAGCTTGAAATTGTCGAGAAACAAAACGTTGTTAAAAATCTCCATAAGCAAATTGGAATTGATGCTTACGAGGCATATTCTAAAGATTCAGATGTTGTAGAAGCAATTTACGGAAAGCTTCAGCAAATCAGTGAAGCGGAAGCCGAAATTGAAGAGCTTAAGCATAAAATTGCAATGGTTAAAGCGGAAAATGAAGATTTGGAGTATGTATCAGTTGACGATTATGAATACGAAGAATCGGATGAAGACGATTTAGATTAAACGAAAAAAATAAGACACTCTGATGAGTGTCTTATTTTTTCGTTTAAAACTTCATGGTAAGTGAAATCCTTTTTTTCTCTTTGTCAACGTCAAGAATTTTCACCTTTACAATATCGCCTACGCTTAAAACATCCGTGGGGTGCTTAATAAATTTATTTGAAATCTGCGATATGTGGACAAGTCCGTCCTGATGCACGCCGATGTCAACAAATGCACCAAAGTCAATTACATTTCGTACAGTCCCCTCCAAAATCATGCCGACTGTAAGCTCATCAAGGGACATGCAGCCACTGCGAAGAAGCGGCTTGGGAAGCTCGTCACGCATATCTCTGCCGGGCTTTGCAAGAGTATCGCAAATGTCACGCAGAGTAAACATACCTATATCAAACTGCGTGCATATTTCCTCTGCAATTTCCTTTGTCACACGGCTTAAAATATCGGGGAAGCTGCTTTTTGCAATTTCCTCTTTGCCATATCCGCATTTTTCAATAAGTGCTTTTGCCGCATCATAGCTTTCGGGGTGTACCGAGGTGTTATCCAAAAATTCCTTTCCGCCGGGAATACGCATGAAGCCGGCACACTGAATAAACGCTTTTTCTCCAAGCTTGCTTACTTTGAGAAGCTCGCGTCTTTTTGTGAAAGAACCGTTTTCCTCTCTGTATGCCACGATGTTTTTCGCCACAGCAGAGGAAATGCCCGAAATATATCCGAGTAGCGATGCCGATGCCGTATTAAGGTCAACGCCTACGCTGTTCACGCAGTCCTCAACGACTCCGCCCAAAGCTCCGGAAAGCTTTTTCTGATTGCAGTCGTGCTGATACTGCCCTACGCCGATTGAACGGGGGTCTATTTTAACAAGCTCTGCCAATGGGTCCTGAAGCCTTCTTGCAATTGAAACGGCACTGCGTAAAGATACATCATAGTCGGGAAATTCCTTCGCCCCAAGCTCACTGGCACTGTACACAGAAGCACCTGCCTCCGATACGACCATATATTTAACATCTCTTTCAAGCTCTCCGATAAGGGAGGCGATAAACTTTTCGCTTTCTCCCGTAGCCGTACCGTTACCGATTGAAACAAGGGTTACGTTATGTTTTTCTATCATACCGCGAACTTGCTTTTTTGCTTTTTCTATGTCGTGATGCTCAAGGGTGAAGTAGCCGACGCCTGTTTCCAGTACCTTGCCCGTGGAATCAACTACAGCCAATTTACAGCCTGTTCTGTAACCGGGGTCAACACCTAACACAATATGTCCTTTAACGGGCGGTGTCATAAGAAGATTTTTCAGATTTACGCTGAAAAGTGAAATCGCCCCGTTTTGCGCACGCTCCGTAAGGTCAGTACGGATTTCATTTTCAATAGAGGGTGCAATAAGTCTTTTGTAGCTGTCAATTGCCGCCTCTTTTACAAGGTCAGCGAGAGGTGAGGATTCGTTTGTGATTACTTCCTTAAACAGAAAATTTGTGATTATATCAGCATCAAGCTCAATTTTGATGCTGAGAACATCCTCTTTTTCTCCGCGGTCCATTGCCAGAATTCTGTGGTCGGCAACAGCCTTTACAGGCTCGGAAAATTCGTAATACATCTGATATACGCTGTTTTCGCCCTTGCCCTGCTTGCTGCAAATTACGCCGTTCATATAGGTAAGGCGGCGTATGCTTTTGCGGTAGTCTGCATTGTCCGAGATGTCCTCGGCAATAATATCCTTTGCACCGGAGATTGCATCTTCTGCAGATAAAACGCCCTTTTCCTCGTCAATGTACTTTGCGGCTTCCTCGTTAATATCACCGCCAAATGTCTGCTCCATAATTAAAGACGCCAATGGAGCAAGCCCTTTTTCACGTGCCACGCTTGCGCGTGTTTTTCTTTTGGGACGGTACGGGCGGTAAATATCCTCAAGCTCGGTAAGTGTTTTTGCATTATTAACCGCCGCGGTGATTTCATCGGTAAGCTTACCCTGCTCGTCAATAAGCCTTATTATTTCGCCCTTTCTTTCCTCGATTGCACGAAGTGCCGCCAACCTGTCGGAAATCGAGCGGATAAGCTGGTCGTCCATGTTCCCTGTAAGCTCCTTGCGGTATCGGGCAATAAAGGGAATGGTGTTTCCTTCATCCAGGAGATTTATTACGTTTTGTGTTTTTGTTTCATCTGTTTTAAACTCGTTGCATAACTGTTTTAATATATCCATTGTTTATTACCTCACATTGAGAAAATTGCACCAACCGCGCCTGCTATTATAATATAGAAAATGGGATGAAGCTTTATTTTATTTGTGCATATTAAAAGCACCGTGAAAAGAATAGCCGCTTTAATATCAAGCATTTTTAAAAGAGAATTTCCTCCCTTTGTAAATATACCGCTTTTGATCATAGCTACTGCCGCGGTGGCAATCATTCCCGTTACCGCAGGGCGTATGGCATAAAAACTGCGGGACACAAATTTATTTTCCTTAAATGCCGTAAGTATTCTTGCAACAATCAAAATAATAATAACGGAGGGTAAAATCAAGGCAAGTGTAGCAATAAACCCTCCTAAAATTGCTCCGAGAGTGCCGAATTTATCATAGCCTACGGTGTAGCCCACATAGGTTGCCATATTTACGCCAATGGGGCCGGGTGTGGATTCTCCCACGGCAATCATATTGCCCAAGGTTTCGCGGGTGAACCAACCCCATTTTTCCGACATTGCAGTAAGGAAAGGAATAGTGGCAAGTCCTCCTCCTATTGAAAAAAGACCTGTCTTAAAAAATTCTATAAAAAGATAAAGGTAAATCATTTGTCGCGTCCTCCTTTACCCATAGTAGCCAGCCCTATAAGTGCCGCCGCCAGCACTACAAATACGGGGGACAGCCCCGGAAAAATTAATGATATTGCAAAGGAGGATACGGCAAGAAATACGCAAAGATAGTCTTTTATTGCTTTTTTGCCCATTGTAATAACAGCATTAACTATAAGCACTGCAACCACCACTCGTATTCCGCCGAAGATGTGCTGCACTATTTCATACTCCATAAAATTCTGAAGCACGGAGGCAATAACCGTTATTATAAAAAGCGAGGGGAGAACAACCCCAAAGGTTGCCGCAATAGCCCCTAAAACGCCCTTTTGCTTATAACCCACAAAGGTTGCCGTGTTTACGGCAATAACGCCGGGGGTGCATTGTGCAACTGCATAGTAATCAAGCACTTCCTCATCGCTTGCCCATTTTTTATTGTCCACCACTTCTTTCTGAATCAGGGACAGCATGGCATAGCCGCCGCCAAAGGTGAAAGCGCCGATTCTGAAAAAAGCAGAAAATAATTGCCATAAAACCTTCAATTTCGTCACTCCTAATTATTTTCAAGTACCGTATAGAGAGAGGCAGCATCATTTTTTAAGGTATGCTCCTTTATGTCCTCGATGCGAACCTTAATAAGCCTTTCGCCAAAACGAATTTCCACAATATCGCCGCATTTTATTTCGGCACTTGCTTTGCATACCTTGCCGTTAATGCTCACTCGTCCTGCATCACAAGCTTCGTTTGCAACGGTGCGGCGTTTTATAATTCTGGAAACCTTTAAAAATTTATCTATTCTCATAAGTTAACCTCATTCATTAAAGAATACATGAAAAGCTCTGTATGCCATATATACGTCAAGCTTTGCCACAACCTCAAAGGGTGCGTGCATGCTAAGCACAGGCACTCCGCAGTCAACCGTTTCCACACCTAAGTTTGCAACGTACTGTGCGATTGTACCGCCGCCGCCTGCATCCACCTTTCCAAGCTCTGCCACGTGCCACAAAATATCGTTGTTGTTGAAAAGAGTACGCACCTTGCTCATAAGCTCGGCAGAGGCATCGCTTGAGCCGCTTTTCCCGCGAGCACCCGTGTATTTGGAAATTGCAATGCCGTAATTTATTTTAGCACTGTTACGCTTTTCATAGGGAGCGGGGAAATTGGGGTCGAATGCGGCGTTAACGTCAGCACTCAGGCAGTAGCTTCTGTCAAGCGTGCGAAGAAGGTTAAGCTCTGTCGCACCCTCGCCTTTTTTGTCCAGCATTTCAAGAAGCACGAGCTTCATAAAATCGCTCTTTGCACCTGTGTTTCCCATGCTTCCCACTTCTTCTTTATCGGTAAGAATACAAACAGCCGTCTTATCACACGCCTCGGTAGTAAGAATTGCCATAAGGGAGGGATATGCACAAACTCTGTCGTCGTGACCGTAAGAGCCGATAAGGCTTCGGTCAAAACCTACATCCTTTGCATTTGCGGCAGGAACTATCTGAAGCTCTGCACTGAGGAAGTCCTCCTCGCATATGCCATATTTTTCGTTAAGCAGGGAAAGAATATTTGCCTTCACGCCGTCCTTTTCCTCGTCCCTCAGGGGGATTGAACCGATAAGGAGATTAAGCTGTTCGCCCTCAATGACTGTAGAGGGAGTCTTTTTCATCTGCTCCTGTGCTAAATGGGGAAGAAGGTCTGTAATAACAAAGGTAACGTCATCGTTTTCATCTCCGATGCGTACATTCACGGCTTCACCGTCTTTTTTTATCACTACGCCGTGAAGAGCAAGCGGAATTGTGCCCCACTGGTATTTCTTTATTCCACCATAGTAATGGGTCTTAAAATACGCCATTTCCCCATCTTCGTACAAGGGGTTAGGCTTAAGGTCAAGACGGGGTGCATCAATGTGTGCCCCCACGATGTTTACGCCCGATGTAATGAGCTCGCTTCCGATTACTGCTAAAACTACAGAGCGAAGCTTATTTACAGCGTAAATTTTGTCGCCCTCTTTAAGGGTTTCAAAGCTATCGAGGGGCTTAAATCCGCAGTCCTCCGCAAAGCGAATTGCCTCCCGGACGGATTCTCTTTCCGTCTTGCATTTTGTGAGAAAGTCCTTATATCCCTCGGAAAAATTAAAAACCAAATCCTTGTCAATATCGGTTGACCAACCGTTTTTAAGCTCGTATTTCATATTAAAAATCCTTTCCGTCTTAATAATACTTGTATTCTGCAATAATTGTCTCAAGTGCCGCCCAGCCGCCTAAAAGCCCCTGCTTGATTTTCCTGTCACATTCACAGCAGAGCGAAACCAATGTCTGTATATTTTCGAGCTTGATTTTCTCTGCCTTGCGTGTGCATTTTTCCACCGAATAGCCGCCTCCCAATGTGGCGGCCACCTTGCTGTGGGGCATGCCACCCAGTAGGTGGAGCTTTGCGTGGTATATGGTTATCAGCTGATTTGAAAGAAGCGACAAGATTGACACAGGCTCCTGTTTTAAGGACCGCAGGGTATAAAGCAGGTTAAAGCAGATTTCACGCCTGCCGTCAAATATTGCATCTATCAGCCCGAAAACATTTTCCGTCACAGGCTTTACAATCACACTGTCAATATCTTCTTTGGTAATTTGAGGGGCTTTTGAAAAGGAGAGTATTTTCTCAAGCTCAATTTTTATTGACTGCATGCTTCGGTCAAGGGAATTTATCAGGTAAGAAGCATTTTTAACATCAATGGTTTTCCCGCTCGCGGCGGCGATTTTTGCCACCCAGCTTCTAAGATTTGCCTCTGTTCGCAGCGGAAATTCAACAACCACCGCACCGCCTTTTTCGGCAGCTTTACGTACGGGACCTGCCTTTTTCCCTTTTTCGGGGGAGTTTTCCCATATAATCACACAGTTAAAATCAGCCACGTTCTGGAAAAGCTTTTCCCATTGAGCACGGTTTTTGATATTGCCCGAAAAAAGCCCGCATTTTCTGAAAACAACAAGCTTCCTTTCGCTCATAACGGGAAGCGTTTCCATAAAATCCCCTGCCTCGGAAACGGGCGGAAGCTCGGTAAAGCTCTTAAAATTCATCATTTCCGACCATTCTTCAACAAGTGCTTTTTTAATCTCACCTATGCAGAATTCAATCAGATATTCCTCCGCCCCTTCAAAAATATAAAGGGGTGCAAATTTCCTCTCTTTAATTGTACTGCGAAGCTCCTCGTAATACATAAATATCTATCCTCTATAAAACATAAAAATACATAATATATTTTACCATATTTTTGGAAGAAGTTCAATAAAAAATATATTTTTATAGAGCTTTTGCAAACTTTTTTCGAAATGGTTGATTTTTTCCACTTTCAGCTATATACTTTAAATAGAGAGGGAGAGGTAAAATGAGGAAAGAAGAACTTATAGGAAACGCTATGGCGGCAATGAAAAATGCATATGCACCCTATTCAAAATTTACCGTGGGTGCTGCACTTTTAGGAGCAAGCGGAAAAGTGTACTTCGGCTGTAACGTGGAAAACGCCTCCTTTGGTGCAACAAGCTGTGCGGAAAGAACTGCATTTACGAGTGCGGTAGCTCATGGCGAAAAAGAATTTTGCTCAATTGCCATAGTAGGAGGAAAAGGCGGCAGAGTAGAAAAGTATTGCCCACCCTGCGGGATTTGCAGACAGATAATGAGCGAGTTTTGCAAAAAGGATTTTAAGATTTATCTTTATAACGGGGTTGAAATCAAAACCTGTACCTTAGAGAAATTACTGCCCGAATCCTTTGACTTGAGGTGAACGGATATGTATAACATCATAAGAAAAAAACGCGACGGTAAGGAATTGTCACGTGAAGAAATACAAAAATTTATAACGGGATATACAAACGGAGAAATTCCCGACTATCAGGCATCGGCACTCCTTATGGCAATTTGCTTTGTCGGCATGACGGAAAGGGAAACTGCCGATTTAACCATGGCAATGGCACAGAGCGGAGACAGCATAGATTTGTCAATGCTGGGAGAACTTTCTTCCGATAAGCACAGTAGCGGCGGAGTGGGGGATAAGACAACTCTGATTGCAATACCCATTGCGGCGGTGCTGGGGTGCAAAATAGCGAAAATGAGCGGCAGAGGACTTGGACACACAGGCGGAACAATAGATAAGCTTGAATCCATAGAGGGCTACTTAACGGAGCTTTCACCCGAAAAGTTTATAGAGCAGACTCAAAAAACAGGGATAGCGCTTACGGCTCAAAGCGGAAATTTGGCCCCTGCCGATAAGAAAATATATGCCCTTCGTGATGTTACCGCCACGGTGGACAGCATACCGCTTATTGCTTCCAGTATAATGAGCAAAAAGCTTGCTTCGGGGGCAAAGAACATCGTTTTAGATGTGAAAGTGGGGAGCGGTGCTTTCATGAAGGATATAGAAAGTGCACGTTCTTTGGCACAATGCATGGTATCAATCGGTAAAAACTCAGGCAGAAACGTCCGTGCCGTTCTTTCAAATATGGATGTGCCTTTGGGAAACTGTATTGGGAACAGCTTGGAAGTGATTGAGTCGGTGAACGTGCTGAAAGGAAAAGGCGATAAAAATCTTTTGGATATAAGCTGTATTTTAGCGGCACACATGGCATCAATGGCACTTAAAAAACCTTATGAGAAAATGCTTGAGGAAGCTTATACAGCAGTGGTCAGCGGTGCTGCCTATGAAAAATTCCTTGCCTGGATAAAGGAGCAGGGAGGAAATACAGAATATATTGAAAACACGGACCTTTTTGAAAAAGCTTCCTTAGAGTTAGAAGTGAAAAGCGAAAAAACAGGCTACATATCCTCCTTGAACGCACAGGCAATCGGAAATATTTGCGTGGAAGCAGGCGGTGGACGAAAGGAAAAAGAGGACAAAATTGATTACTCGGCAGGGATTATTTTGCTAAGACAAAGATGCGATTGGGTAGAAAAAGGCGAGGTCATTGCAAAGATTTATACCAATAAGGAAAACGTAGCGAAAAAATTGCAGAGCGATTTCCTGTCTGCTGTAGAAATTTCAGGTGAATGTCCCAAGAAACAACCGCTTGTATATGAAGTGGTGGAGTGACAAAATTTTGTTTTCGTTATGAAAAAAGACTTGCAATCCTCACTGCCAAGTGGTATACTGTAAAAAACAAATAAAGAACGGGAGCTTGTATGACAGGCTGAGAGGAAGGTATGACCTTCGACCGAGAACCTGATTTGGATAATGCCAACGTAGGGATGCCGAAGCTAAGGCTTCAGGAATAACAATGGATTATTGGAAGTTACCAAGTCAGGTAGCTTCCTTTTTTATTTGCACTATTGTACTAAGGGAGGTGAAGAAGCAGCTTCCGAGCATTTCGGACGGATATTAAGCGAGCGCTTTGTATCTTGTATTTTGCGATGGGAACCCGTGTTTCGGGGTGAGAGGAGAAAATTGATTCTTGACCGAATAGGGGATGTAAAAAAAGTCCAGACCACAAAAAGGCAATTATAATACGGGTTGAAGGCAGTTTGAAATCGCCAAAATGTGGTAATTTGGTTGAAAAATCTCACCTTATTCGATTTTTCTTAGTTTTTAAGCCTTTTTGTTACGAACAAACTTCGCCACTCGACGTACCCACGTACGCCTTCGGGTAACCTAAAAAAGCCTATAAAAGGCTTTTTTAGCTCAGTTTGTCCGTTCTGAAGCGTTTTTTTCTATCCCCTAAGGCTTTGCCTTGTAATATATCGTGAAAAGAGGAATTTCAAATGACAAATCAAAAAAAGTTACTTAAGATGCTTGTGCTTTCAATGCTGATTGCAGTCGGGGTGGTTATCTCCCCGATACTCCGAGTTGAGGGAATGTGTCCGATGGCACATTTTATCAATATTGTATGCTCTGTTTTTCTGGGACCGTGGTATTCGCTTTTATGTGCAACACTCATAGGTTTTATTCGCATGGCTACAATGGGAATACCGCCGATTGCATTAACGGGTGCAATATTCGGTGCATTCCTGTCAGGCGTTTTTTATCGTGTATCGAAAGGAAAGATAATCTTCGCAGTAATCGGTGAAATTATCGGTACGGGTATCATCGGAGCGTTGGCATCCTATCCCGTTATGACATTTCTATGGGGCAAGGAAGGTTTAAGCTGGATATTCTATGTCCCGTCCTTTGTGTGCGGAACACTTATCGGAGGAAGTATTGCCTATGTATTTCTGCGTAAGCTTGCAGATAACGGATTGCTTTCTGAGATGCAAGGCATGCTCGCGTCAAAATGCTATCAGGATAAAAGCACAATTCTCTCAAATTCCGCAACCATTGCAGCCTTTGGTGCGATACTGTTTGTAGTAATTGAGGTTACGTCGGATATGTTTAAGCTGACATCGCCTGTGTTTGACGTTTTGTCGGTAGCGTCCCTTATTGTATGTATCGTGCTGGCGGCTATATATTATATTTTCAAGAGGGTGAAAAAAGAGTGACAGAGAAAAAATTTATACATATAAAACCACTGATTCACTGCATAACCAATCCCATATCTATAAATCAGTGTGCCAATGCAGTTCTTGCTGTAGGTGCAAAGCCAATTATGGCAGAGCACCCCAAGGAGGTTAAAGAGATTACAAAAACGGCAGATGCACTGATGCTTAATATTGGGAACATTACCGATCCCAGAATGGAGGCAATGCCTATTTCGTTAAGAGAGGCAGTAAAAAAGAATATCCCCGTTGTACTGGATATTGTGGGGCTTGCTTGTTCATCACTACGCAAAAGCTTTGTGAATAAATTGCTGAAAGAAGCCATGCCGACAGTTATCAAAGGCAATTATTCCGAAATATTTGCACTGTATAACGAGGAATATAGTTCATCGGGTGTAGATGCAGATAGCACTCTTTCTTCTGAAGACACCGAAAAAGCGGCAGTATTCCTTGCGAAAAAATACAATACTATTATACTTGCAACAGGGAAAAAGGACATTATTACGAATGGAAGAAGGCTTGTATATATTAAAAATGGTACGGAGCAGTTGTCGTCCGTTACGGGCACAGGCTGTATGCTTGGAGCTTTATGTGCAGCATATCTTACAATGGATAATTATTTTGATGCCGTGGTTTATGCCTGTGCGGCATTGAGTATTTCAGGCGAACAGTCAGAAACACTTGCAGGAAACGCTTCGTTTATGCAAGGACTTATGAACAGGCTTTCTACCATAACAAAAGCCGATATACAAGCATATATGAAAGCGGAGGAAAAGAAAATTGATGAAGTTTGATACAAGAATGTATTTTATAACCGACAGTTCAAACTACTCAGAGGATGAATTCTTATACCGTGTTGAACAAGCTCTGCTGGGAGGAGTTACACTGCTTCAGCTTCGTGAAAAAGAAAAATCCACAAGGGAATATATTGAACTTGCCCGAAAAGTTCACAACATAACAAGAAAATATAATGTTCCGCTCATCATTGATGACAGAGTGGATGTGGCTTTAGCGATAAATGCGGAGGGGGTGCATGTAGGGCAAAGCGATATGCCTGTTGCTATTGCAAGAAAGCTTATGGGCGAAAAAAAGATTGTCGGAGCAACTGCAAAAACTGTAAAGCAAGCAAAAGAAGCCTTTACGCAAGGAGCAGACTATCTTGGCGTGGGAGCAATTTATCCGACAAAAACAAAGGTTAAGACAGTATTGACGTCCATTCAGGTATTAAAGCAAATTTGCAATGCCGTTCCTATTCCTGTTAATGCTATCGGTGGCTTAAACAGAGATAATATTGATGTGTTAAAAGGAATACCGATTGCCGGAATTTGCGTGGTATCTGCAATTATGCAGACAGAAAACCCAAAAAAAGCGGTTGCTGAACTCATTAAAAGTGCAAAGGAGCTTAATTTATGGTAAAAAGTAAACAAATGAAAACGTCGCTCTCTATTGCAGGCAGTGACTGTAGCGGGGGTGCGGGAATTCAGGCAGATATAAAAACCATGACAATGAACGGTGTTTATGCAATGAGTGCTATTACGGCACTTACTGCCCAGAATACACTTGGGGTAAGGACAATTTCGGAAGTGACTTCACGTTTTTTAAAAGAGCAACTGGATGCCATATTTGAAGATATATTCCCCGACAGTGTAAAAATCGGGATGGTGTCATCGGGCGAGCTTATAGATGTAATTGCCGACAGGCTTACAATTTATAATGCAAAAAATATTGTTGTAGACCCTGTAATGGTTGCAACAAGCGGTTTTTCTCTCATAAAAATGGATGCCGTAAACACTCTGGTTTTAAAGCTTTTGCCTATGGCAACTCTTGTAACGCCCAATATTCCCGAAGCAGAAGTTTTGTCGGGAATGAAAATTTGCGGCAAAGAAGATATGATAAAAGCTGCGAAATACATAGAAGAAAAATATCAGTGCTGTGTTTTGTTAAAGGGAGGTCACAGGGTGAATGATGCAAATGACCTTTTGTACGAAAAAGGCAAGGCGGTATGGTTTCGGGCAGAACGAATCGATAATACAAACACGCATGGAACGGGATGCACTCTGTCAAGTGCAATAGCGGCAAATCTTGCCAAAGGCTTTTCTGTATTTGAGTCTGTAAAAAGAGCAAAAGAATATGTTTCGGGCGCACTTCGGGCAGGTCTTGATTTAGGTGCAGGGGCAGGCCCGCTAATGCACAATTTTGATTTAAAGTCTTAAGCTTGGGAGCGCAAGGGTTCGACTCCCTTCTAAACAATAAAAAAACAACCACCCCTCTGACGAGGAGTAGTTGTTTTTTGGTGCCGATGGCGGGAGTCGAACCCGCACGGTGTTGCCACCGACGGATTTTGAGTCCGTTACGTCTGCCAATTCCATCACATCGGCTTAACGGATTTGATTATACTACAAAGAATTTAAAAAATCAATACTTTTATTAAAAAAAACGGTTGCCGTATTTATTTTACGGCAACCAAAATTTTTATTCTAAGAAATCCTTTAATTTCTTACTTCTGCTTGGGTGGCGAAGCTTGCGAAGTGCTTTAGCCTCAATCTGACGGATTCTTTCTCTTGTTACGTCAAACACGCCGCCTACTTCTTCAAGCGTTCTTGCTCTGCCGTCCTCAAGACCGAAGCGAAGGCGAAGCACCTTTTCTTCACGGGGAGTAAGGGTATTGAGCACATCCATAAGCTGTTCCTTAAGAAGCATAAATGATGCCGCTTCACTGGGAGCAGGTGCATCGTCATCGGGAATGAAGTCGCCAAGGTGGCTGTCTTCCTCTTCTCCGATAGGTGTTTCAAGGGATACAGGCTCCTGTGCAATCTTCATGATTTCACGAACTTTCTCAAGGCTCATTCCCATTTCCTTAGCAATTTCTTCGGGAGAGGGCTCTCTGCCAAGCTCCTGCAGAAGCTGACGGGAAACACGGATAAGCTTATTAATTGTTTCAACCATATGAACGGGGATACGGATTGTCCTTGCCTGGTCGGCAATTGCACGGGTGATTGCCTGTCTTATCCACCAGGTAGCATAGGTGCTGAATTTGTATCCCTTTGTGTAGTCGAATTTTTCAACAGCCTTTATAAGACCAAGATTACCCTCCTGAATAAGGTCAAGGAAAAGCATGCCGCGGCCTACATAACGCTTGGCAATACTTACAACAAGACGAAGGTTTGCCTCTGTGAGCTTTTTCTTTGCTTCTTCATCGCCGTCGCTCATACGCTGTGCGTATTCAATTTCCTCGTCGGGGGAAAGAAGCGGAACTTTACCTATTTCTTTAAGGTACATTCTTACATGGTCATCTACATTGATGCCTTCGGGAACGGAAAGGTCCTCCAAATCCTCTTCGGAAATTTCAATCTTCTTAATTTCCTGGTCGATATCTTCTCCCACAATATCAATGCCCAAATCCTCAAGATTGTCGTGGATTTTTTCAATCTGCTCCACGTCAAGCTCCAGTTCGCCGAGAGTTTCTTCAATCTCGTGCTCTGTAAGCATGCCCTTTTGCTTGCCTTTTTCGATAAGCTCCTTGATAATGTTCTTTTTGTTTACTGTTTCGCTCATGTATAATCAAATCCTTTCGCCTAGCTCTCAGCCTCTTTGTTTTTTTTCTTTTAAAAGCTCGCTTATAAGTTGTAGGTTTCCCTCGCTTTGTGCTTTTTGCAGCTTTTCATTCCAGATTTCGTTTTCCATTATCTGTGCAAAGTCATCAGCCGCCCTCAGGCTGTCGGAGACGTTTTGCACACTCATCAGAATATTGGAAAGCTCCTTTTCATGTCCCTGCATTTCTTTCATCAGATAGTCACGGCACTCGCCCGACTTATTTTCTTTGTAATATGTACAAATATGTGTAAAAACCCTTTTGTGTATATCATCGGAAAAGCTTTCCGCATCGAATTTTTCCCCGTATGATGAAAATACCTTCGGGCTTTCACAAAGCATGGAGAGAAATCCCGCCTCGGCGGTGTGTCTTCTTCCTGCTGTTTTCTTTTCGGCAGAAGCTTGTCCGCCTACTGCCTGCCTGAGCTGTGAAGATACCTCTTTACGCACCTTCTTTGCATTGGTTTTCCTGATTTCGCTGTTAATTGCTTCAATGCTGATTCCCGTCTTTGCCGAAAGCCTTGCTACATAAACTTCTCTTTCTACTGCACCGGGAATTTCGGCAAAAAGCTTGGAAGCATTTGAGAGCATCTCTATTTTTTGTGCCGTGTCGTTTAAATCAACGCCGCTTAAAAGCACGTCCATTCTATGCTCTGTCAGCGTTTTTGCTTTTTTAATCAATTCCTCAAATTCTTCTACGCCGTATTTTTTTATGAATTCATCAGGGTCTTTGGCGTCAGGCATAGTAATTACACGAAGCCTTGTATCAAACTCCTTGAAGATTTCCGCCGCCCTTTCCAGTGCCTTTTGCCCTGCACCGTCACTGTCAAAACATAAATAAACGGGGCTTTTGGAAATGAGCTTTGCCTGGTCACGGGTAAATGCCGTTCCGCATGCGGCAACCACACAATTTATTTCCGCCTGATGCAGAGAGATAACGTCCATGTTACCCTCTACCAATATATAATACCCACGGCTACTTTTTTTAGCAAGGTTAAGTGCATAAAGATTTTTACCCTTGTCAAAGACTATGCTTTCGGGTGAGTTCATATATTTTGCCGCATCGCCCGAAAGAATTCTTCCCGTAAAGCCGACGATGTTACTTCGTACATCAAATATCGGGAACATTACCCTTTCGCGGAATCGGTCGTAAACATGCCCCTTGTCATTCATGATGCAAAGCCCTGCCTCGACCATAAGAGCACGGTCATACCCCTTTTTTTGTAAATGCTTTAAAAGATTATCCCACCCTGAGGGGGCAAATCCCAATCCGAAAGCCGCTATTGTTTTGCCGCTCAGCTTTCTTTTGGTCAGATAATCCTGTGCTGCCTTGCCCTGCTCCGACAAAAGACATTCACGGAAAAACCTCGCGGCATCCTTATTCATTTCGTATATTTTCTGCTTGCGTTTGTATTTTTCATCATCCCTGCCTCCGCCTGTATCCTCAGGCATCCGTATGCCTGCACGGTCAGCAAGAAACCGGAGAGCATCGGGGAAATCCAGCCCTTCTGCGTTCATAATAAACTGGATCACGCTTCCGCCGGCGCCGCAGCCGAAGCAATGGTAGAGCTGCTTGTCCGCACTGACGTGAAAAGAGGGAGTCTTTTCCCTGTGAAAAGGACAACATCCCATAAAGCTGCTGCCTGACCTTTTCAGCCGTACATACCCCGAAACAATATCCACAATGTCGTTTGCCGAAATAACTTCGTTAACAAGTTCTTCGGAATAAAAAGCCGCCATCGTAAAAACCTCTTATTATAAAGTCTATAACATTATTTTCGACACAGGCAGAGAAAATCCTTTTTTTTCATCAAAAAATTTTCCGTCAAAAGGAAAAAATTAAAGATTTTTTTCAAAAAAAGCTTTACAAACCCATTTTTATGTGCTATACTATCACTTGCTTGAGAAATGCGGGAGTGGCTCAGTGGTAGAGCGTCACCTTGCCAAGGTGAACGTCGCGAGTTCGAATCTCGTCTTCCGCTCCAGAAAATCCGTACACGATAGTGTGCGGATTTTTACTTATTCACTATACACTAAAAACAACGCTTGCTTTTTTTTAAAAATGATGTATAATAGAAGTGTAAGTTTGTAGTACTAATATTAGGGAGGTGTTTTTATGGCAAAGGTAACGAAAGACACTATTATTCTTGATGTTCTTAAGATGGATGCAGGTACAGCACCCTTTTTCCTGGAAATAGGTATGCATTGCCTGGGTTGCCCTTCAGCCAGCGGAGAGTCAATTGCAGAAGCTTGTGCGGTGCATGGTGCTGATGCAGATGCTCTTATTGCGAAGCTTAACGAATATCTGGAGAATAAATAATGAACAAAAAGAAGGTGTAAAAAAGGATGTCTTTTTTGCACCTTCTTTTCGCAAATGGAACTTTTTTTAGTTTGTCTGCAAGTGTCATATATTGACATTTATGGGTAGATAGTGTAAAATAAAACAACAATACACATACGTTAGGAAGTTATAGGTATGAAAAAACTGATTGCATTCATATTTACCATAGCAGCACTCCTTTGCTGTACTAACACGGCACTTGCCGCAGAAACGCTTTACGCCGCAAATGCGGAGGGAGAGCTGTCTTTGCACATTTCGCCGAATGAAAAAAGCTATGAGATAGCAGCTATTCCCGCTTGCTCTAAACTCACTCTTTTAAGCCGCGATAAAACCTGGGGGCTTGTGGAGTTTAATAAAAAAAGCGGCTGGGTAAATCTGAGCTTCACTCGTACCTCATATAAAAAGGCCGCTTTGGCAACAGGCAGTGATTTGGAGAAAAAGGTGAAGGTTTCCACCAAGGAAGGTGTTGCCTATCTTTATGACGTTCCGTCGGCAGACGTGCTTTTGGGAAGCGATGTGAAGGATGTCATCACAAATGATATGGTTTTGGAAATTAAAAGAGAAACGCCTTCGGGTTGGGGACTTGTTTCCAAAAACAATGATAAAAATTATGCGTGGATACAGCTTAAAGATACGGTCCCCTTTGAAGAATTTGACGGGGCGGAATACGGCCAGGTTGAGTATGTGTACATTCTGTCAAAGGGTGGTAAGGGCGTAGAACTTTGGGAAAATCTTAGAAGAGCCTCCTATCACACAATCATTCCCGATTGCACGAGATTGACCGTGCGAAAGAAAGAGAAAGGATATGCTTATGTAGCATATAACGGGATTAACGGATGGATTGATTATTCCTGCACAACACAGTCGCTGTCCAATGCGCAGAATAAGGCGGGAAAAGCTGTTAACCTTGAATATATTGTAGTAACTGAAAATGATGAGATAGAACTTTTGAGTCTTCCCTCGGATAATCCCGATGACAAGGCACAGCACCTTGGTGAAATAGAGAATGGTACTACAGTCTTTGTCCAGAGAAGTACGGCGAGCGGCTGGTGCCTTATTAACCACAACGGCGTTTTGGGCTGGGTTTCTTCGCAGCATCTTAAAGAAGCTCCCGAAAGTGAAAATGCCATAATAAATCTTCTCGATAAAGAACGTGAAGGGTATGTGTGCAGTGAGGACTTGGAAGGCCTCCGGCTCTATGCAACTGCTGATGACGAATATGATACCTCAGTGATACCCGAATGTGTCAAGGTAAGAGTGATTGCCGAAAAAGGCGATTATGAGTATGTGGTAAATGATTATGCGGCAGGCTGGGCGGAAAAAGGCTCTATTACAGATACATATGCAAACGCACTTACATTATATAAGCTTAGTGATGATTTAGTATATGTGGCAACAAAAGATTTTGATGTAATGAGTTTTCCTACCAAATCGGAAAAATGCCAAAGTATGGTTCTTACCAATGTTAAAAAGGGAACTGATTTTGGTGTAATTAAAATTGTTGAAACAGGAAAAAATGACTGGGGCCTGACGGAAATTAACGGCGTTTTGGGCTGGGTAAATCTTGATTATGCGGAAAGAACGGAAATAACCGCAACAGATATAATATTAGTGGTAGCAATTGTTGCGGGGACTTTGTTTGCAGCTTTCGCGGTGATATTCATTCTCAAAAGAAAGAACAAAAAGGTAAAATTTAATGAAAAGAAGGTTGGAGAAGATGAAAACGTATCAGATGGAAATAGCATCGGTGAAAAGGAATCTGCCGATGTTTCCGGTAAATGATAAAATTTCCATAGCGGCATTTATTCTTTTCGGAGACGTAGAGCTTACGGTTAATTGTGCGGGTGCGCTTTTAAAGAAAGTGCCCGAATATGACATAATGGTTACCGCGGAGGCAAAGAGTATTCCGTTAATTCACGAAATGGCACGCCAGGCAGGGGTAAATGATTATGTTATTGCACGCAAAAAACCTAAGGTTTATATGAGCGATGTAATAGAGGTTAGTGTAAATTCAATCACAACCCACGGGGAGCAGAAGCTTTATATAGGAAAAGAAGACGTTGAAAAGATTAAAGGTAAAAGAGTGCTTATTGTGGACGACGTAATAAGCACCGGAGAATCCTTAAACGCCCTTGAAAAGCTGATAGAAGTTGCAGGTGGTAATATCGTGGGTAAAGCGGCAGTGCTGGCAGAGGGAGATGCCGCAGACAGGGACGATATTATTTTCCTGAAAAAACTGCCTCTCTTTGACTCGGAGGGAAATGAATTATAAAAAATCAGAAAAAACAGTTGACAAAAGGAAAAAGAACTGTTATAATAACTAAGCAACAAAGCAGAAGTTACCGCTTCTCACCGTGCAGGATTACTTGGTACGGTTAATAAAACAGGCTTTTATTATGCTTGAGTTTTGTATAGCGGTAGGTTCTCCTGCCGCTTTTATTATGTGGTAATGTGCGTTAAATTAAGACGCATGAATCCATGTAAGCATGTCGTAAGTGTGCGACATGGGTGCAGGCTCAGCCTGCTTTAGTGGCGCTAAGCAATTTTTGGAGGTGTTTTCTATTAGCAAGGAAATGATGATTAACGAAGAAATCAGGGATAACGAGCTGCGTGTAATTGATAACGACGGCAGTCAGCTGGGTATTATGTCCAGGAATGATGCTTTGGAGGCGGCAAGCAAGAAGAATCTTGATTTGGTATTGATGTCTCCCAACGCAAATCCCCCCGTATGCAAAATTATGGATTACGGTAAATATCGTTTTGAGCTTGCTAAAAAGGAAAAGGAAAACCGCAAGAATCAAAAGGTTGTCAACCTTAAAGAGGTTCGTCTTTCACCGTCTATCGATAACCACGATTTTGAAACCAAGCTTAAGAACGCAATTAAGTTCCTTCAGCACGGTGACAAGGTTAAGGTTTCAGTACGTTTCCGTGGCCGTGAGATTCATCACGCTTCAATCGGTGAGGGGATTCTTGAGCGTTTTGCACAGGGTGCCCAGGAATTCGGAACAGTTGACAAAAAAGCGAAGCTTGAAGGTAAGAACATGGCGATTACAATTTCGCCCAAAAACTGATTATCGGCTAACAAAAGTTAGTTTAGATATATACAATTGAGAGGAGAGATATTATGCCTAAAATAAAGACACACAGAGCCGCTGCAAAGCGTTTCAGTCTTACAAAGTCAGGTAAGGTAAAGAGAGCGAAAGCGTTCAAGAGTCACATTCTCACAAAGAAGGATACCAAGAGAAAGAGAAGACTCAGAAAGGGCGCTCTTGCAGATGTAACAAACGCAAAAGTTATTAAGAAGCTTATACCTTATAAATAAGAATTAGGAGGACTATAAAATGGCTCGAGTTAAGGGTGCACTCAGCACCAGAAAAAGACATAAAAAAATATTAAAGCTTGCTAAAGGCTACAGAGGTGCAAAATCCAAGCTTTACAGGATTGCTAATCAGGCAGTAATGAAATCACTTTCTTACTCTTATGTAGGAAGAAAGCTTAAGAAAAGAGATTTCCGTTCTCTTTGGATTACAAGAATCAGTGCTGCGTGCAAGATGAATGACATCAACTATTCACGTTTCATGAACGGTCTTAAGAAGGCTAACATTGAAATCAACAGAAAGATGCTTTCTGAAATCGCAATCAATGATCCCGCAGCTTTTACACAGCTTGTAGAAACAGCAAAGAAAAGCCTTTAATAATGAAGAAAAGAACCGTTTCCGATAAGCTTCGGAAACGGTTTTTACCCATAAGGAATTGCCGTAAATCAATCGCGAGCGGAATTTGTTGGCTTTAAGCTTAGTGAAGACGCGGGATGGGTGAAGCGGCACGCTTCTTTTTACAACAAAATTAATAATGGTGAATTTATGATAATTACAAGTCGTGAAAATAAAATTTTTAAGCTTGCAAAATTACTTAAAACAGCAAAAGGGCGTAGCGAAAAAGGGCTTTTTCTCATTGAAGGAATACGCTCTGTTCGTGATGCAATCGAAAAGAATGCAGATATGGAGTGCATCCTTTTAAAAGACGGGACTGCCCTTGATTTTAAGGCTAAATGCGATGTTTTCACTTTTGCACCAAAGCTTTTCGAGGGTGTCTGCGAGACTGTTTCTCCGCAGGGGGTAATGGCAATTTGCCGTATGGAAAAAAAGGAGCTTTGCGATATATTGGCATCAGGCAAGGACTGTGCCATTATGTGTGAAGCATTGCAGGACCCCGGTAATATCGGCAGTGTTATCCGTACGGCTCATGCGGCGGATTGCGGCGGAGTAATACTTACAAAAGGGTGCTGTGATTTATACAATCCAAAAATCATCCGTGCCACAATGACGGGCATATTCTCCGTTCCCGTGGTGCAGAATGAAGCAAGTGAGCATGTGATAGAATATTTCAAAACGAATGGTTATAAGATTGTAGCAGGGGCACTTTGTGAAACGAGTGTTGATTTTTACGAGGCGGATTTAAGTGGAAAAGTATTAATAGTTATAGGAAACGAAGGAAACGGGATAACGGATAAGACACTTTCCCTTTGTGACAGCGTGGTTAAAATCCCCATGAGAAGTGATGCGGAAAGCCTTAATGCGGCGGTCGCAGGCTCTGTCATGATATATGAGCATTACCGCCAAAATACAAAAAAACAGTAAGTTTTCTATTTACACAGAAGCATTTTTAGTGTAAGTTATTAGGGGTGCAACAAAAATGGAGCTTAGAAAAAGACAGTTCATATGGACAATTAAATCACGTGCGGTAAGACAGTCCGCAAAAGCACTCCGTGAGCTTTCCGAAAAAGAGGAGCTTTTTGATGAGTCTTCCATAGATACGGGGAGCGAAATATACGAAAAAACCGTGCAAGATTTTGAAATGGCAAGAAAAATGGGATGCAGTGTAGTTACTTATATTGACAAATCATACCCCGAAAAGCTCAGAAATATTTCTCAGCCGCCTCCCGTTCTTTTTGTATGGGGAAATCCCACCCTTCTTTCAACCACTGTGTTTGCAGGGGTTGTAGGGGCAAGAAGATGTGATGACTACGGGATTAGGGTTGCGGAGAATTTTGCCATGGAAATAGGGCAGACAGGCGCAGGAATAGTATCGGGCGGGGCGTTAGGCGTAGACGCAGCAGCCCACAGGGGTGCTCTGCGAGCAAAGGCTCCCACAGTTGCCGTTTTAGGCAGTGGTATTGATATAGCCTATCCTTCGGGGAATCACGCTCTTTTTTCTGCAATTGTAAAAGAAGGCGGAGCAGTAATCAGCGAATTTTCGTTTGGAGAACCTGCAAACAGAAATAATTTTCCGCGCAGAAACAGGATAATTGCGGCACTCTCTGATGTGCTGATAGTTACACGTGCGGGACACCGAAGCGGTGCGCTTATTACCGCTACTCAGGCAATGGACATGAATAAGGTTGTGTACGCTGTTCCCGGAAATATTGACAATAAGCTTAGTCAGGGTACAAATGAGCTTATTCGTGACGGTGCAGTGCCTCTATTAAATGCCATTGATGTTATAGATGAACTGGTTTCCATTAATCCCGACTTTTTTGTAAGGGAACAGGAAGCAGGAAGAATTATTTATGAGGATGCAAGGTATGTAGAGGAAGAGCCTGAAAAAAAGAATGTATCTCTAAAAGGTCTTTCGGAATATGAGGAAGAAATTGTAAACATAATAACAAGCGGTGCAGATACACAAAATTTGATTGAGGAAAAAATTTCATTTGAACCGTCGAGATTGACGGCACTTATTCAAATGATGGAAATAAAAGGTATTATAAAAAAGGGACGCGGAAACAGATACGCGGTAAAATAACAGGAGGGGGATGCTCATGGCAAACTATCTTGTAATAGTTGAGTCACCGGCAAAAGCAAAGACAATAAATAAATATCTCGGAAAAAATTATACGGTTATTGCTTCTATGGGTCATATGCGTGACCTTCCGAAAAGTCAGCTCGGCATAGAAATCGAAAATAACTATGAGCCTAAGTATATTACGATTCGCGGCAAAGGGGAACTGCTCACAAAACTGAAAAAAGCCGCAAAGACTGCGGACAAGGTATATCTTGCAACTGACCCTGACCGCGAAGGAGAGGCAATAAGCTGGCATCTTGCCAATATTTTGGATATTGATGCCACAAAGAAATGCAGAATAACGTTTAATGAGGTTACAAAAAATGCTGTTACGGCATCACTTAAAGAGGCTCGTCCCATTGACGAAAACCTGGTAGATGCTCAGCAGGCACGCCGTGTTCTTGACAGAATAGTGGGTTATCAAATCAGCCCCATTTTGTGGAAAAAGGTTAAAAAGGGCCTTAGTGCAGGCCGTGTTCAGTCCGTTGCAACAAAGCTTGTTGTAGACCGTGAACGCGAAATTAATGCATTTGAACCTAAGGAGTACTGGACTATCAGCGCACCTCTCAGCAAGAAAGGCGAGAAAAAGTCCATCCTTGCAAAATTTTATGGAGTTAACGGAAAGAAAAAAGAGCTTTCAAGCTCCCAAGATACACAGAAAATCCTTGATATGATAGAGGGTAGTGCTTTTATAGTAAAAAGTGCAAGCTACAGCGAGAAGATGAATCAGCCTGCACCTCCTTTTATCACAAGTACACTTCAGCAGGAGGCAAGCAGAAAGCTGGGCTTTACATCAAGGAGAACAATGTCTGCCGCACAGCAGCTTTATGAAGGCGTGGACGTTCCCGGAAAGGGAACACTGGGTCTTATAACATATATGAGAACCGACTCCCTCCGTCTTAATCCCGACGCACAAATTGCGGCACGCTCGATTATTGCGGAGAAATTCGGCAAGGAGTACTTGCCCAAGGCTCCCAGAAATTATAAGACGGGAAAAAATGCGCAGGACGCACACGAAGCAATCAGACCTACAGTACCCTCAATTGAGCCTGATATGATAAAGTCCTCGGTTAGTGCAGACCTTTATAAGCTCTACAAGCTGATTTGGGAAAGATTTATTGCGTGCCAGATGACAAATGCAGTTTATAATACTCTTTCCGCAGAATTTGATTCTAATGGTGCCACCTTCCGTGCAAGTGCAAAGACGCTTAAATTTGCAGGCTACCGTGCAGTGTATGTTGAGGGTAGTGAAGAAGCCGAGGAAAAGGATGCAAAGAGCCTTCCTATGCTGGAGGAGGGTATGGAGCTTACAGCAGGTAAAGTAGAGCAGGAACAGCATTTTACTGAGCCTCCTGCAAGATATACCGAGGCATCGCTTATTAAGGCTATGGAGGAAAACGGCATAGGTCGCCCCAGTACTTACGCCCCCACAATCACTACAATTCTCGGCAGAGATTATGTGACAAGGGAAAAGCGTATGCTTAAGCCTACGGAGCTTGGAACAATTGTTACAGATATTATGGCAGAAAATTTCGAGGATATTGTGGATGTTGATTTTACTGCCAATATGGAAAAACAGCTTGATGATATTGAAACCGGCAGTGCAAAATGGGTAAAGGTTATAGATGATTTCTATCGTCCCTTTGAAGCTGTGCTTAAAAAAGCAGAAAAGTCCATTGAAAAGGTTAAAATAGCGGATGAAGTATCAGATGAAATCTGCGAAAAATGCGGAAGAAACATGGTAATAAAGCTTGGCAGATTCGGAAAATTCCTCGCTTGCCCCGGATTCCCCGAATGCAGAAACGCAAAGCCCATTCTTAAGGACACAGGTGTTAAATGCCCCAAGTGCGGAGGAAGAATCGTGGAAAGACGCAGTCAGAAAGGTAAGAAATATTTCTCCTGCGAAAATTCTCCCAAGTGTGACTTTATCCTTTGGGATGAGCCTACAAAGACTCCCTGTCCCTCCTGCGGCGGCGTAATGACAAGAAAATATCTTAAACGGGGTAGTGTGACGGTTTGTTCTAACCCTGACTGTGAAACAAATAAGAAGTAATGCGGGATGTTAAAAATGCCCAGAACATTCGTTGGCGGTTTTATAATTTGAGATAACACTATTTTATAATAACAAGGTTTTCGGTAGAAATCCGCAAGACGGATTTCCGCTTTGATGCCAACGAATTACGAACAAACTTCACCTCTCGACGTACCCTCGTACGCCTTCGGGTAACCCACGGCAAGCCGTGGTTCAGTTTGTTCGTTCTGAACATTTTTTCCTATCCCTTAAATTCATAAAACTAAATTGTCATTCTGAGGAGCTTGCTACGAAGAATCTCTTAGAATGACAATTTCACATTTAAAACTTTTTAATCGAGGATGTTACTATGGAGCTTAAAATAATCGGCGGTGGTCTTGCAGGCTGTGAAGCGGCATGGCAAGCGGCACAAAGAGGAATCAAGGTGAAGCTTTATGAAATGAAGCCTGCCGTTTTTTCCCCTGCCCATACAAATGAAAATCTGTGCGAGCTTGTCTGCTCCAACTCCCTTAAGGGAAACGGGCTTGACAATGCCTGCGGTCTGCTCAAAGAAGAAATGCGGCGGATGGGAAGCCTTGTCATAAAATGTGCTGATGAAACAAAGGTGCCGGCAGGCGGTGCATTGGCAGTAGACCGTGACAGATTTGCTTCACTTGTGACGGAGCATATTAAAGCTCATCCGAATATAGAACTCATAAACGAAACTGTAAGCGAAATTGATACGGATGAATTTACCATAATCGCAACAGGACCGCTTACCCATGAAAAGCTCAGTGAGTCAATCGCAAATTTAACGGGAGGGGACAGCTTATTCTTTTTTGATGCGGCAGCCCCCGTAGTAACACGTGAAAGCATAGACGAAACGAAAACCTACCTTGCGGCAAGGTATAATAAGGGAACAGCCGATTATATCAACTGTCCCATGGAAAAAGACGAATATGAAGCTTTTTATAATGCCCTCATAAATGCCGAGCGTGCCCCGCTCCACGAGGGAGTGGAGAACATAAAGGTTTTCGAGGGGTGTATGCCCGTTGAAATTATGGCACAAAGAGGGAAAGAAACACTTTGCTTCGGACCTCTTAAGCCTAAAGGCCTTCCAAATCCCAAAACAGGCAAAGAGCCGTATGCCGTGCTCCAGCTTCGCCGTGATAACACCGAGGGAACTCTTTATAACCTTGTGGGATTTCAGACTAATTTAAAGTTTGGTGAGCAAAAGAGGGTTTTCTCCATGATTCCCGGTCTTGAAAATGCGGAATTTGTACGCTACGGCGTAATGCACAGAAACACATATATAAACTCTCCTCTGGTTTTAAATACCGATTACAGCCTGATTAAATACCCCAAGGTGTTTTTTGCAGGGCAGATAACGGGCGTTGAGGGATATGTGGAATCGGCATCATCGGGAATGATTGCAGGCATTAATGCCGCAAGAAAGCTTATGGGAATGGAAAGCATTGTTTTCCCTGCTTCCACCTGCAGTGGTGCACTTATAAAATATATTACAGACCGTGAAAATAAAAAATTCCAGCCGATGAATGCCAATTTCGGCATCATCGAATGGGAAAGAGTAAAGATTAAAAATAAAAAAGAACGCTATGAATATATTTCCTCCCTTGCACTTGAGGCGTTAGAGGATATGAAAGAAAAAATGTAAAAAGTTCCGATTTGGGGACAGTCCCCAAATCG
>JAZTXM010000015.1:0-16541 GCA_045636425.1 Clostridia bacterium
CGAGCTTGTTTATTATACAACGTCAAGCAAGCTTTGTCAACACTTTTTTTAAACTTTTTTAAGTTTTTTTCGGTGCCTTTGTCAAAGTGCTTTTAACGCGACAACGTTGTATATGTTAACACCGTTTCGAGGAAATGTCAACCGCTTTTAACCTTAAAATTTAAAAAGTAGCAAATTGTACAATTTAACAGTTGAAATAGCGAGGATAATATGTTATAATTAGACGATTTTATGTCACAGTTGTGACAGATAGGAGAATACGTATGAATAATCAAAAAGAATTCAAACCGTATATTCCTGCTGACAGAATCACCCCTGAACTCACAGTTACATCTATTATAATGGGTATTCTTTTGGCAGTTATATTCGGTGCGGCAAACGCATATTTAGGACTGAGGGTTGGAATGACCGTATCAGCTTCCATTCCTGCCGCAGTTATTTCAATGGGAGTTATTCGTGTAATTATGCGAAAGAACTCAATACTTGAAAGCAATATTGTGCAGACAATCGGATCGGCAGGCGAATCCGTTGCTGCCGGTGCAATATTCACACTTCCTGCCCTGTTCCTTTGGGCGGCAGAAGGCAAAATGGACAAGCCCGAAATTTTGGAAATTACACTGATTGCACTTTTGGGCGGTCTCTTGGGTGTTTTCTTTATGGTTCCCCTTCGTAACGCTCTTATCGTAAAAGAGCACGGAACTCTTCCCTATCCCGAAGGAACGGCATGTGCCGAAGTACTTCTTGCAGGTGAAGAAGGCGGTGCAAATGCCGGCACGGTATTTGCAGGAATGGGAATTGCTGCTATCTTTAAGTTTATAATAGATGGACTTAAAGCAGTACCCGGTGAAATCACCTACTCTCTTTCAAAGCTTAAGGGCTATGCAGGAGCTATAGGCACACAGATATATCCTGCCGTAATGAGCGTTGGCTACATCTGCGGACCGAGGATTTCTTCCTATATGTTTGCAGGCGGTGTTTTAAGCTGGCTCGTTCTGATTCCCATAATTGTTCTTTTTGGCAGTGAGCTTATATTATATCCCGGCAGCACAACAATCGGTGAAATATATGCGGCATCGGGTGCATCAGGCATCTGGAGCACATATATCAGGTATATCGGTGCAGGTGCATTGGCGGCAGGAGGTATAATCAGCCTCATAAAATCTCTTCCTTTAATAGTACGCACTTTTAAGGATTCTCTTAAGAGCATGGTCGGAAGCACAAGAGGCACTCAGCTTCTCAGAACAGAAAAAGATATTGATATGAAGTATGTGCTTTTGGCAATTGTGCTTCTTACGCTTTTGGTTTGGATTGTTCCTGCAGTTCCCGTTTCACCTCTTGGTGCTGTGGTTGTTGTAGTGTTTGGTTTCTTCTTTGCAACTGTTTCCTCCCGTATGGTAGGACTTGTGGGAAGCAGCAACAACCCCGTATCAGGTATGGCAATTGCAACACTTCTCTTTGCTACATTAATTCTTAAAGCATCGGGAGATGTTGGAGTTTCAGGTATGCATGGTGCAATCGGAATCGGTTCAATCATTTGTATTGTAGCGGCAATTTCGGGCGACACATCACAGGACCTTAAGACAGGCTTCCTTTTGGGCGCTACTCCGAAGAAACAGCAAATCGCAGAGGTTATCGGTGTAATCGCTTCCGCTCTTGCTATCGGAGGAACACTGTTCCTGCTTGACAGTGCGTGGGGCTTTGGTTCCGAAGAGCTTGCGGCACCTCAGGCAACCCTTATGAAGATGATAATAGAAGGCGTTATGGATGCTAACCTTCCTTGGGGGCTGGTATTCATTGGTGTATTTATTGCCATTGTTATTGAAATAATCAAAATTCCCGTACTACCTTTTGCTATCGGTATATACCTCCCTGTACAGCTTAATGCATGCATAATGGTTGGCGGTATTGTTCGTTACTTTATGGATAAGCTTAAGAGAGATGAAAAAGAAAAGAATGCAATTGTGAATGACGGCATCCTTTTCTGCAGCGGTATGATTGCAGGCGAAGGCTTGGTGGGAATACTTCTTGCTCTACTGGCAGTGTTTAACGTTGCTGATATGATAGACATATCAAAGTATATTCCCCTTTCTGAATCTGCGGCAAAACTGTCATCCTTGGCTGTATTTGCAGTATTGATTCTTATCGTTCTTAAATTCTCTCTTTGGAGAAAAAGAAACAGAAGCGAGAAATAAATCATGAAAAAGAAAATAACCGAGGCAGAAAACTTTCTCGAAAAGATTCCCGTCCGCAGTTCATACTTAAATTGGTCCGCGGATGAAAACGGATTGGTAACTCTCGAAATTGAAAACACGGGGTTCTTCAACCGTGTTGCACAAAAGGTTTTCCGTAAGCCAAAATTTTCCTACGTGCATCTTGATAAAACAGGAAGCTTCGTATGGCCGCTGTTAGACGGCGAAAAAGATATAATTGAGCTTGGAAAGCTTGTAAAAGAAAGCTTCGGCGAAGAAGCCGAGCCGCTTTATGCAAGGCTTGCAAAATTCTTTCAGATACTTGATAGTTACCACTTTATAACGTTTAAATAAAACAAATCCCGAATTCAGTGAATTCGGGATTTGTTTTATTATTCAGCCTTTTTCAATTCTTTCCTGGCAGCCTTCTTCATTGCACGCTTTTCAAGCTTCTCATCTACAACAGAGTATAAAACCGGGATTACGAACAGTGTAAGGAATGTACCAACTGTCAGACCGCCAACAAGAGCTACCGCAAGGGGTTGCATCATTACACCGCCGCCTTCGGAATCCATTGCCATAGGAAGGAAACCGAGGATTGAGGTTAGCGACGTCATAAGTATGGGACGCATTCTTACGATACCCGCATTGACCACCTGCTGTGTGCGGGACATGTCTGGATGCTCTGTCTTTTGCTGGTTTATAAATTCAATAAGGACAATTGCGTTATTTACTATGATACCTATAAGCATCAATATACCTATACAGCTTATAACCGACAACGGAGTCCCTGCCACAACAAGCCCAAGCACAACGCCGATAAGTGCAAGAGGAAGCGTACCGAGAATAATAAACGGATGAATAAGATTTTCAAACTGTGCCGCCATGACCATATACATAAGAAGTATACCGAGGAAAATCGCCGTTACCAATGACACCATGGCTTCTATCATAGTTTCAAATGCTCCCGCACTTTCCTGGGTTACCCCTTCGTAAAGCGGAAGATTCTTCTCAACTTTACTGTTGAACTCATTTGTAACGGTTGCCATATCAGTTCCGTAAATTTTACCGGTAAGAGTTACCACACGCTTCTGATTGATTCTTGTTATGGTTGCCTGCCCTTCCTCCATGTAGACATCTGCAATATCCGACAGTGTTACCCACTGCCCCATGGGGCTTTTTATCTGCATGGTTTTTAATTCTTCGTAATTGCCCACATAGTTTTCAGGGTAAACAACCTTTATATCGTACTCCGAGCCGTTCTCAGTGTATTTTGACGCCTTAACGCCGTTTAACCCGTAATTAACCATGGTTGCGGCATAGGCGGTATTGATTCCGTATCGTGAAGCATAGTTTTCATCAATCTCCACACGTACCTCGGGTTTCGTTTCACCGATTGTGGTTTCAGTTTCAACCACACCGTCAATGCCTGCAAGAATTTCCTCTGCCTGCAGTACGTATTCTTCAAGCTTTTCATTATCCTTGGAGCTGAATCTGAACTGAACCTCGTCCGACGCCATCGACATTGACTGGCTTGATGCTTCTATGGAAATTTCTGCACCTGTAATATCCGAAAGCATTTGCCTGATTTTCTGCACCGCATCAGCGGTGGATGTCTTTCTATCCTCTTTAAGCGTCAAAGTAACTGTTGCCTGATTGGATGAGGATGCACCGAGAGAAGCCATCATTCCGCCCGAGCCTACACTTGATGTCATAATCTCAATCTCATTATAGGTTTTAACTATTTCTTCGATTTCACGGACTAATTTATCCGTCTGCTCAATTTTCGTTCCTTGCGGAAGCTCAATTGAAATTGAAACAGTTCCCTCGTCACTTGAAGGCATTAATGTCATACCGAGAATACTCAGAACATACATGCTGAGTATAAATAATGCCGCCACTCCTGCGAGGAACATTTTTCTGTGTCCAAGTACAAAACGAAGCGCCTTCTCATACACGCTGTATAAGAAATTCATCATTTTATCAAATGGTGTTAAAACGAAAGAGAATGTCTTATTTCTTTCTTCTATGTTCTCAATTTTTGACGAAAGCATGGGAACAATCAGCATTGTCGCAAGAAGCGATGCCGCCTGTGAAAATACAATGGAAAATGCAAGCTGCTTAAACATTATAGCCATCATATTGTCAAGGAATAAAATAGGAACATATACAATACAAGTGGTAAGAACAGAGGCTATTACTGCACCCATTACTTCTCCACTGCCTTTTATGGCGCCCGATTTTGCATCGTCGCCATATGCTTTCCTGCGTCTGAAGATATTTTCCAGAACAACAACCGCATTATCCACCAGCATACCTATACCCAGCGCCAGACCGCCGAGAGAAACTATGTTAAGCGTCATTCCCGACATATACATAGCGATAAAGGTGGTTATAACGGATATGGGCATCGAAACTCCGATTACAAGTGCATTTCTGCCGTTTCCTAAGAAAAGGAAAAGTATAATCATGGCAAGAAGTCCGCCTATTATTGCACTCTGGGCAACTGAGGCTATGGAATCCTCGATGTAGCTTGCCTGTTCCATCGTTATGTTATAATTAAATTTAGGGTATTGCTTCTTAATTGATTCAAGTTCTTTGATAACCCCATTTACAACATCGACGGTATTGGCATCCGATTCACTGCTTACGGATATGGAAATTGAATTTTCACTGTTAACACGCGAATATGTCTTCTGTTTTTCAAAAGTATCGTTTACGCTTGCAACATCTTTTATGTATATTACCTGCCCCTGTGAGGTCATTAAAGGCACAAGTCCTATATCAGATATTTTATTAAATTCCCCAATCAAACGCACAGACAAATCCTTACTGTTTGCCTCGGTGCTTCCGGCGGGCAAATTATTATTCTGCCCTGCAATTGCTGATACAATATCCGAGAATCCGATATTGTACCCCTGTAATTTATCCTTATCAACCTCAATCTCAATGATTCTGTCGGTAGCACCGCTGATATTTACCGATGCCACTCCCCCTGCCGACTTGATTCTGTGCTCAACATTATCCTCAATAAATTTCTTTGTTTGCTCTAAATCATAGCCTTCATAGGAAACTGACATCATCATTGATGCCATTGAAGTAATATCAAGCTTCAAAACCGTAGGTTTGTTAGCATCGTCGGGAAGCATCGCCGAAATCATATCAATATTGTTTTCAATGGTGCTTACAGCCTCATCTATATCAGTGTTGTTCGTAAATTGAGCCATTACAACCGACATACCCTCGGTTGACTGGCTCTGCATGGTGTCAAGACCCGAAACCGAGGCTATGGCATCTTCGACTGGCTCTGTTATAATGGTTTCTATTTCTTCCGAGCCGACATTTGGATACTGAGTCATAACAATTGCCATTTTGAGGTCCATTTCGGGCATAGCGTCTATCGGAAGCATAGACAAAGAATACGCACCCAGCACAACACAAATGAGGATTACCATTGTAACAGCTACGGGGCGTTTTACCGATAATTCATGTAATTTCATTTCTTACCCCTCACTTATTTAACAATTCTTATTTTATTATTTACCTCTGAAAGGTAATCCTTGCCGGTAACAACCACCTTGTCTTTTTGGGTGATTCCGCTTATTACCTCTGTGTATTTATCGTTAATTATTCCTATTTTGATGTTTTTCCTCTTTGCTTCATTCTTTGATGCAACATATACATATTTTGTTCCGTCCTTGTCTTCAAGAACAGCTTCGGAGGGAACAGTAAGTGCATCAACAGAATCATTAAGCGTCAGCATAATATCCGCAAACATTCCGTCTTTGATTTTACCGTCAGCGTTTTCAACAGCAACACAAACAAGATACATTCCCGTCTGATTATTTTTAACGGGGCTGACATTTGTAACAGTGCCTTCTATATTTTCAGCATCTGCCGCTTTTACATTTACAACTGCCTTTGTTCCAACGGCAACCTCAGAAATAACAGCCTCTGTAACATTAATCTGAGCTTCTACGCTCTGAGTAGCTTTAATGGAGAAAACCTCTACGCCTGCAGGCACCATTTGCCCCTTGTTTGCATTGCGTGATGCTATGTATCCCGATATGGGAGCTTTAACAACAGTATTATTCAGTGCGTTTTGTGCCGCCTGCATGGAGACCTTTGCAGTATTTACCGCCGCCTGTGCATTAGCCTTTGATTCTTCAAGAACAACATTTACTGTGAGGTCGTAATTATTCTGTGCAGTATCAAGATTAAGCTTTGCATTATCAAAACGTGTTACTGCCGCATCATATGCAGTTTTGCTTACAGCACCGTTTTCATACAGGACTTTCTGATTGTCATAATTTGTTTTGGCGTTATTATATTCAATTTTCGCTGCACTGAGTGCCGATTCAAGCTGAAGCTTGGTCTGCTGTGTACTTCCGTTTTTAATACTGTTATACTGGGCTACGGCACCATTATATGCTGCCTGTGCCTGATTGTACTGTGTTCTGTAGTCGGTATCATCAATTATAAGGAGAGTCTCTCCTTCCTGTACATAATCTCCGATTTCTTTATATACTGCACTTGCGACACCGCTTGCCTTTGAAGAAACACTTGTAGACTCAGACGCTTTGATTTCACCTGTATATGTAACCGTGTTTTCAATAGTCATCCTTTCGGGAGATGTTACGGTGACATTAACGGCTGTTTCCGTCTGAATTTTGGAAACCTCCTTCTCACCGCCGCATCCGAAAAGAGATAAAGAAGCTAAAATCACAACTATTGATGCTATAATTTTTTTCATAATATACTGTCCTTTCTTGGTGGAGTATTAAAGTCCAACCGCAATTTCGTAGCCATATTTAATAACAGCGAGCTTATAGGTAAGCTTTGCATTATCAAGCTCCGTTTGTGCCGTCGTTACATTATTCATAATGGCGGTAAGCTGTGTATTTGTAATAAGCCCCAAATCATACTGAATTTTTGCCACGTTGTAATCCTGCTGTTTCAGTAAAAGGTTATCCTCCGCAATAAACACATTGTCTTTCGCATCCAGAATAGCGTTATAAGATGAATTTATTGAAATACCAATCATTTTTTTGGAGTATTTACTTGTAACCTCACTTTGAATCATCGCCGCCTTTGCTGATGAATATTCTGCAGAAGTGTAACCGAAAAGATCTGAAATATCTAAGAGAAATCCAGCTTGTGACAAAGCGGAATCAAGCATAAAGACATCATATCTCGTTTCCATGGCTTTCTTTGTATCCCCCGCAAGGTCAGTGGAAAATTCTTCGTATTCAATGTCATCAGTAAGAACGAGTTCATATTCTTCGTCCTCTATGTAAAGCGAAACAGCCAGTGTTTTTTTGGCAAGTTCCAGATTTCTCTCAAGCTGACTTAATGATGCCTGTGCTCTTTTTACCGAAAGCTTTGCGTTTTCCACATCATTTTCGGCAACAAGCCCCATAGAAAACTGCATTTCAAGTACAGACAAATTATCTGTTGCCATTTTAAGAGCTGTTTTTGCACTTTCGAGGACACGCTCTGAAAGCTTTACCCCGTAATATTGCTGAGTTAATGAATATGCGCTGTTTGCAATACTCTGCTCTTTTTCTCTCTTTGCACTCTCGACGCCGATTTCAGCCTGTTTTACATAATATCCACGCTGAACACCAAAAGACGATATCCCCTGAGATACTCTAATCGGAACACCTTGCATATCCTTGTGATTCTTCCTTGCTTGCTTTAGCTGACGCTCTGCATCCTGAATTTTCACATCAGCACTCATAAATGCAGGGTCTTTTTCAAGTGCCATATTTATTGCATCCTGAAGGCTTAGCTTATAGACTTTCTTATCTTGTGCAGAAACTGTATGCATTCCCGAAATAAGTATTACGAAAAGCATTACCAGCGATAAAATTTTACTTTTCATTTCTCTGTCCCTTTCTTTGAATAGTATTTTTAACAAAATAATTATATACGATTGATTTCAAAATTCAAGCCTGTAACAATTGATTTTACAATTTATTTACAGATAATTTCCGCTTTCAAAACAATATGCATCGACTTTTGTCGATGCATATTGTTTTCAGTTATTTTGAAATGTTCAGTACTTCATATTCAAGCTTACCCATGGGAGCTTCGACTACGACAATTTCTCCGATTTTATGTCCGAGAAGAGCAGTACCAACGGGAGATTCATCGGAAATTTTACCCTTCATGGGGTCAGCCTCCGTTGAGCCTACAATAAGATACTCCATAACCTCTCCGTCATCAAGGTCTTTTACGCTGACCTTTGTTCCGATTGAAACAACATCTGTTGCAATACCTTCTTCGTCGATAATTTCAATATTTTTAAGCATGTTTTCAATTTCGGAAATTCTTGCTTCAATCTCCGCCTGCTCATTTTTTGCTTCGTCATATTCGCTGTTTTCAGACAAATCTCCGAATGACTTCGCAACCTTCAATGCTTCTGTATTTTCTTTTCTCCTTACATTTTTTAAATTGTCGAGTTCATCCTGAAGCTTTTTGAGACCCTCGCTTGTGAGCAATACTCTCTTTGCCATATCAATAACCTCTTTTCATTTTTCCTTTTTAAACACTTATACTATTATATTATTAAAACTCCGCTATGTCAAGCAAAAAAATATCATCGGCACAGTTATTTATATCTACAGTGCTGTCTTGTCCTGTTTTAAGACCAAATAATTCGAACAGGGGAAAACCGCTTTTTCCGCCCCATAACTCTTCAATTTGCATGATGCTTGGGTCGGAAACACAGATTCTCCTGCCGTCAACTTCGCGATAAAGATTTGTCTTTATATTCGTGAAATTAATAAAAGGCGATTTATATTCTCCGCCAAAAGAACAATCCTCAAAACATAAAATCATGGAATCATCCTTAATCACCTTTGGCATTGTTTCACGTTGGTGTACCATTGCACAGTGTTCAAAATAAAGTTTATCATAAAGCTTTCTATCCGCTTCCTTATGAGAAACGACAATAAATAACCGTGCTAATTCTTTTATTTGTTCGATAATTCGGAGGGCAAAAGGCTGCTCTGCCACAATGTAAATTTCCTCAAACGGTATACTGCAGAGAAATTTCAGGGAAACTTGTCTGCATATCTTGTTAATTACAGGTGCTATTAAATCAGGTGAAAAACAATCCCACCTTATTTTTATGTCATTAAAAAGCTCCGCTTTATCACTTTCTTTAGAAAGCAGTATGTCATGTCCGCGGCAGAGTTTCATTACTTTCTTTAAAGCTTTTTTTCTGTTATTGGCTTTAGCACAAATCACCCCGGCAAGTTCTTCTGTTTCTACCTTTGGCAAGGTGAATCCAACGCTTTCCGACAAGCTAAGCACTACTTTCTTTTCCAAAAAAATCACCTCTTTGATTTCTATTCATCAAAAGAGGCGATTATTTCTTTTAAACAATAATTTTGTCTTTTATTTCTTCAAATTTTCTGTCACCGATACCCTTTATGTTCTTGATTTCTTCAATACTTTTAAAACCGCCTTTTTTATTTCTGTATGCTATTATTTCTTCCGCTGTAGATTCACCTATGCCGCTGATTCTGCAAAGCTGATACATATCTGCACTGTTAATATTTATAACCTCAGAATCATTTTGTGAAGAAAGCCTGTCATATCCGTTTTCGCTGTCAAAATTATTCTCTTGCGTGTAATATACATCTTTATTTACGGGTGTTTCAAGAGATTGTCCTTTTTTGGGAATGATTATTTCTTCTCCGTCAAGTACCTTTTGTGCAAGATTAACACGATCTAAATCGGCATCATCGGTTTTGCCCCCGGCTTTATTGATTACATCATTGAGCCTGCTTCCGTTTCTCACCTCATAATAGCCGGGATTGTTGACCTCGCCTTTAATATGAATCCCTATTGTTTTTTCCTGCTGTCTTTTCGTATACACTTGCGATACTGTAAGAAATACCAACATAAACGCTATGACCAAAAAGAAGATTATATTTTTGATTGTTTCTTTAACCGACATTTTCTATTTCTCCCTTTTTAAAAGCAAGTGCCTTGTCCGCAATATCGTTTATCTGTTTTCTGAGGTCAAGATTTTCGGTGTTTTGTGCAATCACAAGAATTTCATTATAAATCTCCCTTGTCTCTACACTGCCTTTGGGATAAAGCTTTATCAAATCATATAGGACGTCTGACAAAAGCAAATTATATTCATCATCGTCTATTGCCTTGCGTATCGCATGACGGTACTGCTGTGCAGCCTTTGAATAATCTCCGATCGTTTTGTAAATCAGTGCTTTTTCTTTTACATGATCAAGATTATCAGGCTCTCTTTTTATCGCATTATTTATAAGACTGATTGCTTCTTCCTTGTTTTCGGCAAGCAGCTTTCCGCGGCTAAGTGCACGAACCGCTCCTTTGCAGCTTTGGGCATCGGAAAGATTGATTGATGCTGCCGCCTTATAATATTCATATGCTTTCTGATATTCTTTATTTCGATACAAAGAATCTGCAAAAGTTCTTATAAAAGACCCAATAAGAAGAATTACAGATATGAAACACAATATTGTCAAAAACGTTATTGTTCTTCTTACCTTAAATTCATCGGACTTCTTTATATTTCTTTTCACAGCTAACCCTGACAGAGATAAATTGTATACCATGACAGATGAATAAAGTATTATGGTAAAAATACCTCCAAAGGGTAAAAACATAATAAGAGCCGTAAGAAGCAGTAAAAAAAGGCTGGTTTGATTTTTAAGTTTAATAAAATTAATAAATCCTACCAAAACCAAAAGAGTTGCTGTCACAACACCCAATACACCCGAGCAAGCGGTAAGGTATGCAAGTAGCCCTGTCGTTTTATAATGCACGGATGCGCCAACAAAAAGCTCTTTGCCGCTAAGGTAGCCGCCTCCCTTTCCTAAAAAGCTCTTGATTCCATAAAGAAAGGTTTCATAAAATATGCCATCATTTTCTCTTAACCCGAAGACTGCTGTAAAAGCAAAAAACAAGACGGCCAATATAATCGAGCATGTGAAGTAAATGTTACCCTTTTTCTTTTTTATATAACACAGAAGCACAAAAACAAACGCCATAGCCCACACAATCATGCTTGCTGTCATTATGAAAACGAATCCCATTACAAGCATAAATGCCAAAATGATTCCTTTTCTTATTTTAGAGTTGCCCTTTATAAGATTGCCTGCCAAACAAAAACATGAAAGCATAAACAGAGCAAGAAAATCACTGTTTCCAAATCCCAAAGACATTTTAACATTCTCGCCGTAAGGGATTATTTCCAAAAGCCAGTAAAAAATATTGGCAATGGCACACAATACACCCCCAAGAGAGAGCAAATACATAAATCTACGTGCCGTCGTTTCTTTATTTGTTCCCGATAAGCTGTCCGTAAGCAACGAAGAAAATATTAAAACTATGCCCAAACCTGTTATATATAACAAATGCCCCTCTCTGTTATCTATCCACAAAGACGATACCAATGCATAGCACAGCAAGGCACTTATGATGGCAGGAAATACAGTTATCTCAATTTTTTCTGTCTTTTTTATTCGGCAAATAAGGGTAATGCAATAAAGAGAAAACAGCATGTGCAAACCGACAGATGTCGGCAGAAAACCTATTAACGCAGGCAAAATCACAGCAGTGAATGCAATCATTATCTGCACAAGCATTAAGCTCCTCTTTTCATTCATTTGTAAAAACATATATACATACTCTCTTTCGGCTATTTTGCCTCGACATGGCTTTTTTCTACCAGTGAAGCAATTTCTTCAGTATAGTCAATCAATTCAAAATCTTTGCTTTTCTTAGCATACATCAGATATTCAATATTCCCCTCCGGACCTTTTATCGGGGAAAAATCAAGTCCAAGAATCTGAAAGCCTGTATTCTGAGCAAACTTAGTTACTTCTTCTATAACTTCACAATGTACTGAGGGCTCTCTTACGACGCCTTTTTTTCCTACTTTTTCTTTTCCCGCCTCAAACTGAGGTTTAATGAGTGCTACAATTTCGCCATTATCCCTAAGCAGGTTAAAGGCAACCGGAAGCACCAGCTTTAGTGAAATAAACGCAACATCGACAGAGGCAAAGTCAAGCTCTTCACCTATATTCTCTAATGTCACATATCGGATATTTGTACGCTCCATATTCACAACTCTGTCATCCGTGCGGAGCTTCCATGCAAGCTGACCATAGCCTACATCAACGGCAAACACCTTTTTCGCCCCATTTTGAAGCATGCAGTCGGTAAATCCACCCGTAGAAGCACCAATGTCCATTGCAACGCTCCCGTCAAGACAGATGGGGAAAGATTTCATTGCCTTTTCAAGCTTAAGTCCGCCACGACTCACATACTTAAGTGTTTCTCCGCGAAGTTCAACCTTGTCTTTTTCCCCAATCTGCTCCCCTGCTTTATCAGCCTTTTGGTTATTAACGTAAACCTTGCCTTCCATTATGAGGCTTTTTGCAAGGTCACGACCTGAAACCAAGCCATTTTCAACCAAATATATATCAAGCCTTTGCTTCAAATCCAAACACCCTTTCTATCTCCGAAGCAACAATTTGCGGAGTAAACCCGTATTTTTCATTAAGCTCCGAAATTGAGCCGTGCGGTATAAACTCATCCTCAATAGCTTTTATATAAGCCTTGAAGCTCATATTTCTGACCTTTGCTTCCGCGGCTATCATTTCTCCCATTCCGCCACGCTTAAGATTTTCCTCTATCGAGTACAATCTTCCTGTTTTATTTGCACTATCAAATATTGTATCATAGTCAAGTGGTTTAATGGTTCTTACATCAATAACTTCTGCACTGATTCCCTTTTCCGCAAGTATTTTCCCTGCCGCAAGTGCAATGCTGACACTCTGCCCCTCCGCTACAAGGGTAACATCTGTGCCCTCTTTTATCACCTTTGCTGACGACAAAGAAAATTCGCCATTATCAATATCTGCCTTTTGCCTTCCTCTTGGATAGCGTATTGCTATGGGACCATTATGGATATTCACGGCATAATCAAGCATTTTTTCAAGCTCACTGTAGGAGGACGGCGAAAGAAGTGCCATGTTGGGGATACCGGTCAGATAGGAAATATCAAAAAGCCCCTGATGAGTGGCACCATCACCTGCTACCAGTCCTGCTCTGTCTACTGCAAATATCACATGGTAATTTCCAAGTGCAACGTCATGAATAATATTATCATACGCACGCTGCAAAAACGAGGAATATATAGCGGCAACAGGAACAGCTCCCCCCGCCGCAATACCGCCTGCAAAAGTAACCGCATATCCTTCAGCGATACCCACATCATAAAGTCTGTCGGGGAATTTTTCAGAGAATGATTTAAGACCGCTTCCCGGAATCATTGCAGGAGTAACTGCAATGATTCTCTGATTATTTTCTGCCAGGCTACAAAGCTTTCTGCCAAATGTCTCCGAATACGACCCATGTTTACCCGATACTTCACCGGTTGTCTTTTCAAACGGACCTACCCCGTGATAAACCTGGGGAAGCTTCTCCGCAGGAGCGTAGCCCTTTCCCTTTTTTGTTATAACATGAACAAGCACCGGCTCATCCAGCAGTAATGCACGGCTGAATATTTCTTCCATATCCGCAATATTGTGACCATTAACGGGACCCAAATAAGTTATGCCGAACTGCTCAAACAGCATATTGGGTGCTACGGCAGATTTAATGCGCTTCTTGATTTTATGTAGTATACGCATCAGCTTTTCACCGCCGTGAGGCATATTCCTTAATTTTTCTACAATCTTACGCTTTGAAGCTGTGTATTTTTTATTAGTTCTTGCACGTGACAAAAACGCTGAAAATGCACCAACGTTTTCAGCTATCGACATCTCATTATCATTTAAAATAATGAGCATTTTGGATTTCAGGTTTCCAATATTGTTCAATGCTTCAAATGCAAGACCACCCGTAAAAGCACCATCGCCTATAACCGCTGCAACTTCATAATTTTCGTCGCATATCTCGCGTGCCTCTACCAAACCTGCCGCCGCCGACAATGATGCGGAAGCATGACCCGTATATGTGACGTCATATTCGCTTTCCTTGGGGCTGCAAAATCCGCTAAGTCCGTCTATTCTACGCAGAGTGCTGAGTCTATCCGCTCTTCCCGTAAGGATTTTATGAACGTAGGACTGATGCCCTACGTCCCATATAATCTTATCCTTCGGCATGTCGAGCACTCTGTGAAGAGCAACCGTAAGCTCAACAACACCTAAATTTCCCGCAAGGTGTCCACCGCTTTTTGAAACAGTGTTTATGAGAAGCTCACGAATTTCGCCGCACAGACATTCAAGCTGCTTGTGATTTAGTTTTTTAAGGTCTTGAGGGTATTTCACCATATCAAGATATTTCTCCATAGTATCATTTCCTTAGTTTAGCAAGCTCACCGTCAGGTTTTACAAAGGCTGTATTATAACCATCATATATTACCATTCCGGGCTTTGCTCCGTTTGGTTTTTTTACATGGCTTACAGGGCAGTAATCAACCTCTGCATAAGGTGCATTCTTTGCCTTTGAATAAAATGCGGCAAGAGAAGCCGCAACCTCTATAACATCATCGGGAAAATCCTCTCCCATATATTTAACCAAGGTATGCGAGCCTGCCATATTTTTTGCATGAAGCCATAAATCCCTGCTTCTGCTCATTTTCAGAGTCAGCAGGTCATTTTGAACATTATTACGCCCTACATAAATCGTATAACCTTTATATTCAAATTCATAGGGCTTTCCCATTTGGGGATTTTTTTCTTTTTTACGCTTTCCGCTTTCGTTTTTAATATATCCGTTAGCTATAAGCTCTGCTCGAATCTCCCCAAGATGCATCGGAGTAAGAGCATTTGATATGCTGTAGAGAACAGAGTCGAGATATTCAATTTCCTTTACTGTAATTTCGATTTGCTCCGTGGCATAAAGCTGTGTATTCTTCGCCTTTTTGTACTTTGTATAGTATCTTGATGCATTCTGCGATGGTGAAAGCTTTTCATCAAGAGTAATCTTAACTTCCCCGCAGTTTTCATCGTAGAAGTTTTGTGCAATAAGCACCCTATCCCCTTTTTTCATTCTATACAAGTTAGCGGTAATTAAATCTCCGAAAATTCTGTATTGTTCTCTGTTTTCCGCCTCTTTTAGCTCCCTTTGAAGAATGTCCAGTTTTTTCCTGGCACGGTTAAGATTGTTATTTATTACTTTTGTTATTGCACTGCTTCGATCCGCCATACGTGCATTAAGGTCACGCAAACAGTAAAACTCACACGCCGCCTTATTCATGCTTTCTGCACGCAGAGCCTTGGCACCTTCCTCATATTGCATTATCATAAAGGGTGCAAAATCAATTGCCTTTTTTCCGTCCCCGGAATAAATTATACAAGGCGAAAATTCCTGTTTTTCCTCTTTTTCAAAAAGAGAATAAAGTTCACGTGCAATCCCTGTAATTTGTTCTTTTGAAAGTTCTCCGATAAAAAGCTTTCTGCTGCCACACACACGATAAACACATTCTCCCGCAAGAAGCGGACTGATTCCCATTACGGAATCTGTGATGGCACGGTCTGCCTCCCTGCCCTCGGGAGCATTTTCGAGGACTTTGATATAATCTTCACAGGTGGCGTTTTGCGGATTGAGCCTTCCGCTTTCGGGAGGCATCATATAAAATAAGCCGGGCAGAATGTTTCTGAGCGAGCTTACTGTCAAGTCAATATGCTTTACAGAGTCGATTATCTTTTTGTTTTCGTCAAGAAAAATTATATTGCTGTTGCGTCCCATGGTTTCGCATATAAGGTGACGCACGGTAATATCTCCAAGCTCATTGCGGCAGGAGATTTCAATATCCGTGGCTCTTTCAAAGCCAAGTCTTTCTATTTTCTGAATTTTTCCGCCTGTTAAGTGCTTACGAAGAAGCATGCAGAACATGGGCGGGGCAAAAGGATTTTCCTTGCTTTCTTCTACAAGATGAATCCTTGCATTTGCGCTGTTTGCACTAAGGACAAGCTTTTTTGTTCCAAAGCCGCCTTTGAGAACAAGGAGAATTTCATCCTTTTCAGGCTGATGTATCTTTTCAATTTTAGCACCTGCAAGCATACTGTTAAGCTCACATGTGATTGCACCGAGTGCAACTGCATCAAGCGGCATATAAATCCTCCTAAGCCAAGCATAGTTAATTTATTATACCACGAAATCGCCTTGTATGCAACAAAAAAAAAGGAAGCATAAATAAAAATACTGTAGGTTTACAATAGATGTGTTACATTCCGATATATTTTCATACGAGGAAACCTCGTACAAAAACATATCGGTAAAAAAATAATAGCAAGTGGAACTTCTTTGTGTTATAGTTAATTCACCACAAACAAACAAAACATA
>JAZTXM010000016.1:0-19881 GCA_045636425.1 Clostridia bacterium
GTGATATAGCCTTTCTTGCTTTCATCAACCTTTGACGCAGCATAGATTATTGCTGTACCTGGGGCCTTAGCATAAATATATCCGCTTGATGCATTTACTGTTGCAACGCTTGGTGTATCACTATACCATTCTACATCTGTACAACAATCACTAGTGGCATCTACTTCTGCATATGCTCCGTAATACCAAGTTCCTGTTTTTATTGTTGTACTGCTTGGATATACATTTACTGAATAAACAGACATTTTTCTTTACCTCCATTATACATATTTTTCTTCATCTTTTCAACTAAAACATTTTTTCAATAATGATTTTTGCATCTCTTACAAGATTCACATTGAAAGTAGTTTCTTTACCCGAATCGTCTGCAATAGGATGACAGTTCTTACCGTACTGCCAGATAGCAATATCCTGTCGGGTAATACCAGAAGGTGCAAAAGGCATCCAGTTATCCGGATGAATTAGATGTGTAGTGGTAACACGCTCGTATTCCGCAAGGCTGGGAGATACTGCCCAGATAAGACATTTTTCAAAGATTTCCTTATCTGTCTGCATACCTCTGCTGAATTCACGGTCAAATCCGTATTTTGCATCGGTATTTGCCTTAAATCCCGCAACATAATGTTCTTCATCAAGTATTGCTGCAAATCCTTTCATAAAATCTCTGGTTACATTTTCACCTTCTCCGATTTCAAGGAAGATTGCAGTACCTTCGGGAATACCAAGTTCATAAGCAGTAACATCAATTTTCTTAGCAAGGATTTTGCCCTGTTCCTCAGTTGTCTTTGCGCCTTGGTCGGTATAAATAGCCGCAATTTTGCAACCTTTATTATGCAAGAACTCAATTTCTTTCTTAGTTAATGCATTTTCACCAACCAGATTTCTTCCCCAGAAGTTTGGATATACTTTATTGCGTACAACCCATTCAAACTCCGAAATATTATTCTGAAGAATATCATCCGCCTGTATTTTAGAATCTACACCGAACAAAAGTCTTACTGGAGTATGTACCTCTGTTTTTATAGTGGCTTCTGCCACTGGAGTTGCTGCAGCGACCGCCACAGCGTTTTGTTTGTTTTTAGCACCTTTACATGCCATAAAAAATTCATTCTTTCATTAAATAATTTTTCTTTTCGGGGTTTGCAACTCCCCTTTTTCACAGCTGCACCTTGATTATAAAAAACAACCCTGACAACTAGTGTCAGGGTTAAAAATTTTTTGATAAGATTTTTGGTTATTTTTTGTAGCACAAATATAATATAATTTCGTTGTTTTTCAACATTTATTTGCTCTATATGTTTCCTTGTGGTATACTAAAACGGTAATACTTATAAAAGTACCATAATCCACATTTTTAAAAGCTTGGATTATTGTTTTACATTAAAATGGCGGAGGAATTATAATGAACAGTTTAAGTTCTTTAAAACCGACAGAGGTTTTTAGATTTTTCGAGGAAATAAGTGCAGTGCCGCGAGGAAGCGGAAACACCTCTCAAATTGCAGAATACTGTGTTAATTTTGCAAGAATGCACAATCTAAAATATATAAGAGATAATGCTGACAATGTAGTTGTTTTTAAGCCTGCCTACAAAGGATACGAAAAGGCGGAGCCTGTTATTTTACAAGGACATCTTGATATGGTTTGCCAAAAAAACGAAGACAGTGATATTGATTTTCTAAAAGACGGGATTTCATTAAAGGTTGAGGGTGACTTTCTTATGGCTGACGGCACAACTTTAGGTGCCGATAACGGAATCGCCGTAGCTATGATATTATCTGTTCTTGCATCTGACGACATTCCCCACCCCGCCATTGAAGCTGTTTTTACAAGTGATGAGGAAATAGGTATGCTGGGTGCGCTTGCTCTCGATAAATCTGTTTTATCGGCTAAAAAAATGATAAATCTTGATTCCGAAGACCTAGACTGTATGACCGTTTCCTGTGCAGGCGGCAGTGATTTCACCGCAAAAATAAACCTAGAGAGAAAAACCCAAACAGGAAATATTATAACCATAAACATTAAGGGTTTAAAGGGAGGTCATTCGGGAGTTTGTATAAACGAAGGCAGGGTTAACGCTAATATTTTATGTGGCAGAATTTTAGCCACGCTTTACAACGACACACCATTTAACATAATCAGTGTAAACGGCGGAAACAAGGGTAACGTCATAACCACCGTTAATCAAATAAAAATAATATCTAATGACCCTGAGGCTGTAAATAAATTAGACAAAATAATAAAAACAATATATGAAGAATACACCTACCGCGAGCCTAAGCTGAACATAGATATTACAGTTTGCGAAGGCACAACAAAAGTAATAAATAAGGTCTATTCAGAAAGTATCATTTTTGCTTTAGCACTCTGCCCTACCGACGTTATTGCTATGAGCAAGGAAATTGAGGGATTGGTTGAAACCTCTCTGAATTTAGGTGTTCTAAAAACCGAAGAAAACTCTGTGACTTTTAGTTTTGCACTAAGAAGCAATAAAAAAAGTGCAATTAAATATTTAGAAAAGAGACTTGATATTTTATTTAATAAATTAGGTGCTCAAATCTCCGTTGGCGGATATTATCCACCTTGGGAATTTAATCCTGATTCGGTCTTACAGGAAGTCTACAAAAAATCTTATACCGAGCTTTTCGGTGCAGAACCCCGAGTAGAAGCAATACACGCAGGTCTTGAATGCGGAGTGTTTGCAGACGCCATAGAAAACTTTGACGGTATTGCAATAGGCCCGCAAATGTATGATGTTCATACGATAAATGAAAGACTTCAGATATCAACAGTTAACAAGATATATACACTGCTTTTAAAGATACTTGAAGAAAGTAAATAATAAAGATTGCAAAAAAAGTAAATATATGATAAAATATTATGTATTTTTAAAAAAGTTAGGAGAAAAGTATGGAAAACAAAAACGAATTTAAGCCATATGTCCCCGCTGAAAAAATTACCCCTGAGCTTACCGCTACTTCTATTATTATGGGCATAATTTTAGCGGTTGTATTCGGTGCTGCTAACGCTTATTTAGGCCTTAGAGTAGGTATGACGGTATCTGCCTCAATTCCTGCAGCCGTTATTGCTATGGGTGTTATCAGAATTTTGATGAGAAGAAACTCAATACTTGAAAGTAATATTGTACAAACTATAGGCTCTGCAGGTGAGTCGCTTGCCGCAGGTGCAATTTTTACATTGCCCGCCCTCTTTTTATGGGCTGCTGAAGGTAAAACTGACAAACCCGGTCTGGTTGAGATTACCCTCATTGCCTTAATAGGCGGACTTTTGGGTATACTCTTTATGGTGCCGCTGCGCAACGCACTCATTGTTAAGGAGCACAACACCTTGCCCTACCCTGAGGGTACTGCGTGCGCGGAAATTTTACTTGCAGGCGAAAAGGGCGGTGCAAATGCCGGAACGGTATTTGCAGGTATGGGTTTTGCCGCATTATTTAAGTTTATTATTGACGGACTTAAGGTCGTTTCGGGTGAAGTTTCAGCAAGAGTTAAAGGCTATGCCGGTGAAATCGGTACTCAAATTTACCCCGCTGTAATGAGTGTCGGTTACATTTGCGGTGCCAGAATTTCCTCCTTTATGTTTGCCGGCGGTGTTTTATCGTGGCTTATACTTATCCCTCTGATTGTACTTTTTGGTGAAAACAGCATACTATACCCAAGCACCACACAAACTATAGGCGAAATATTTGCTGATGGCGGTGCGAGTGGCATCTGGTCGAGTTATATTCGTTATATTGGTGCCGGCGCATTAGCTGCAGGCGGTATTATAAGCCTTATTAAATCACTCCCACTTATCGTTAAGACCTTTGGCGGTGCAATTAAAAGTATGAAGGGTGCTTCTGCAGATGCTTCAAAGCGTACCGACAGAGATATAAACATTAAGTTTATTTTAATTGCCGTTGCAGCTCTTACCCTTATTATATGGCTAGTACCTGCTATACCTGTTAATCCAATCGGTGCTATTATTATTGTTGTATTCGGTTTCTTTTTTGCAACCGTTTCCTCACGTATGGTAGGACTTGTAGGAAGCAGTAACAATCCTGTTTCAGGAATGTCTATTGCAACACTTCTTATTGCCACACTTATTCTTAAATTTACAGGTGCTACAGGTATTGCCGGTATGTGCAGTGCTATAGCAATCGGCTCTATCATTTGTATTGTTGCAGCTATTTCGGGTGACACTTCCCAGGACCTTAAGACAGGCTTCCTTTTAGGCGCTACACCTAAGAAACAGCAATATGCTGAAATATTCGGTGTTGTAGCCTCCGCACTTGCAATAGGTGCTACCCTTTATCTTCTGGACAACGTTTGGCAGTTTGGTTCTAATGAGTTACCGGCTCCCCAAGCAACCCTTATGAAGCTTATTATTGAGGGTGTTATGGGCGGTAATCTGCCGTGGGCGCTTGTATTTACCGGTGTATTCATTGCTATAGTTGTTGAAATTATCGGTATTCCCGTTCTTCCATTTGCAATCGGTATATATCTGCCTGTACAGCTTAATGCCTGCATTATGGTTGGCGGTCTTGTAAGACTCGCCTTCGACAAGATTAAGAAAAACAAGGCTGAAAAGGATAGTATTGTTAATGACGGTATTCTGTTCTGCTCAGGTATGATTGCGGGTGAAGGTCTTGTAGGTATTATATTGGCACTGCTTGCCGTTGCAGGAATTGATAAGATTATCGACCTTTCAGCCTACATTCCTACATCATTTGCCAACATCGGCGGTATTGTATTGTTTGGTATAATCATTTTAACTCTTCTGAAGTTCACAATTTGGAAAAAGCGCGAGAGTGTTCAAAATGAAGAAAACTAAAATCAAAGAAAACTTACTTGATAAGATACCTGTAACAAATCCTGATATTACTTTCAAAACAGAGGATAACGGTTTAATAACCCTTGAAATTGAAAACAAAGGTGCATTTAACCGTATTGCTCAAAGACTCCTTAAAAAGCCGAAAGTAAGCTATATACATTTAGATGAAATGGGAAGTTTTATTTGGAGTATTATTGACGGATACAGTTCCATTACCGCATTAGGTAAAAAGGTAAAGGAGCACTTTGGTGATGCAGCAGAGCCACTTTATGAAAGATTGGCAAAGTATTGTAAAATACTGGAGAGCTACCAATTTATTGAGTTAAAGTAATTTGAGAAGCGGAGTCAAATCGGCTCCGCTTCTTTATATGTCTTAATTATAAATTAGAACCTCTTTTTTATTGAAAAAAAGAGCAAAACTGCTTAAAAATTGCTTGACAGACTAGTTTCACTGTGCTATAATATCACTTGTCTGAAAAATTGAATATATGGGAGAGTTCCCGAGTGGCCAAAGGGGACAGACTGTAAATCTGCTGCTTTCAGCTTCGGTGGTTCGAATCCACCCTCTCCCACCAGCAAAAAGAGCAATTACTTTCGTAATTGCTCTTTTTGCAATGAAGCACACCCCTTGGTGTGTATGAAGACGCTACGCTAATGAAGAGTTGCTACGCAACATGAAGGCGACTGCGGTCGCAGGGGTTGCTTCGCTGCATAAATCTGCAAAGCAGATTTGCTTCATGACGGCAAAGCCGTCGCTTCATATTTGTCAATGACAAATACTTCATTTACAACTCTTTGATTTTATGTTATACTTAATATAAAGGCAGGTGTTTTGTATGCGTGATGATAAATTATCCGTTCAATCTATGGACTTTGCTATTCAAATTATTAATCTTGTCAAAGAACTAAAATTCAAAAAAGAGTCTATTATTTCAAATCAAATCGGAAGAAGCGGAACTTCAATCGGAGCAAACATACGTGAAGCTCAATATGCTCACGGTACTGCAGATTTTATTGCTAAACTTCAAATTGCATTAAAAGAATCGAATGAAGCAGGGTATTGGTTAGAATTGTTGTTTAAAACAAATTATATTGATGATGCCACATATAAAACCCTGAATTCAATGTGTACAAGTCTTCGGGTAATGCTCATCTCCTCCATCAACACCGTCAAGCAGAACTCCGATAAATCAAAATAACTATACCGCTGAAAGACCGCACGGAAATAACTCCCGTGCGGTCTTTTCAATACACCGATTACTTTTTTATCTTCTCATTCTTTTTCTTTTCTTGATTCTTCGCCTGATGCTTCTTGTCACCATCAGAACAAGGAGTATTCCTAACACTGCCATCATAACATATGAAAATGCGGTAATATTATTACTCTTTACCTGCGACCACATTTCCAGCACTGCCTGATTCTTATCCCCGAAATCCTCCATGATTCCGCATCGCATAACTTCGTCCATAGAGGGATATTGGGTAGTAAGCTGTCTGCCAATGGTGTTTGTACGGATAATTGCCTTGCCGCCTTTTGAATATTTATCCTCGGAAAGCGTACCCTCGAAGAAGTAACTAAGGTCGTATTCGCTCTCGCCGTCCTCGTCCTCGTAGTTTTCACGGACAAGCTCGAAAACCTCATCACCTGCAATAACGCTTGTATAGCCTATATAGTCCATATTCATTACGGCGATTTCAGGTCTGCACAAAAAGTCTACAAAATCCTGTGCCAAATCCACCTTTGCACCCTTGGGCATTACCCAGCCGTCAAACCAGATTGTGCTTCCCTCCTTGGGAATTACAAACGCCAGCTCCTTATTATCTTCTTCCTCGGCTAAATCCATTGCATATACTGCGTCGCCGCTCCAGGCAAGATTTGCATCTATTTTTCCCGATACGATATCGGTTTTTCCCGAATCCACCTCGAAGCCGTATATATTTTCTTTCATCTCGGAGAGAGCCTTGCCGACTTTTTCAATGTTTTCATCGGCAACATCATTTGCCGCCGCGTGGACAGTTTTTCTCAGCTCCTCGGCGGAAATTTCACCATTTTTATACTGCTCCACACTATTTGTTAATTCCCCTTTATGGACATAAAGCGAGCCTACCACATACGCATCACGGGAAACGTCCTTGCAGGTCATGCGGTTTTTATATCTCGTGTCCCAGAAAAAGTCCCACGTGGAAACATCCTCAAGAGGGATATTTTCGGGATTGTATAAAAAGCCTACCGTTCCCCACATATAACCCACGGCGTAATCCGTCCAGCCGTTTTTCTCAAACAGCTCCTTTATATATGGGGAAACGTTTTCCCGGTAGTTCTTCATTTTTGAAATGTCGAACTTTTCCACAGAAATATTTTCCTCGCCGCCTGTTTTTGAAGCGGCAATCATTTTCTGAATGACATAGTCCGACGGGCACACCAAATCGTATGCCGTCTTACCCGTACGCAGGGTGTTAAGCATTGTTTCATTTGTTTCAAAGGTGTCATACTGCACCTTTACTTTTTTGCCCGTGCGTTTTTGATAATCCTTCTCCCACAATTCAATTACCGAATCGCTGATTTTCGTGCCGTCATCGTCTTTTCCCTCGTTGATGTAGTCCTGCCAGTTGTAGACACGCAAAATCTCTACTTTTGCATAAGCGGAGGGGATATATCCGAAGCACAGAATAAAGCATAATAGCAATGCACTTAGTTTTTTCATTTATTTTCCTTCTCTCCGGATTTGATATTAACAATAATGAGTATAGCCAATGCAATCAGCGTTATTACGGTTGTAAGTGCACGAAGGGACGGCGGAAGCGTTCCCCTTTTGCTGGTTACGCCGTAAACATATGTGCTGAGTGTCTGATAGGCTGTATTTCGCGTAAATGCCGTTATAATATAGTCGTCAAGACTAAGAGTTATTGAAAGTATAAATCCCGAAAATACTCCGGGCAAAATTTCCGGCACAATAACTGACCACAGTGCCTTTTTGGGCGTTGCCCCCAGGTCCAGTGCCGCCTCGTATATGTTGGAATCCATCTGCATCAGCTTGGGTCTTACCGATAGCACTACGAAAGGAATTGTCAGCACCACATGACCTATAAGAAGTGTGGTGAAATTAAAGGTGGCACCGATAGATACAAAAAGTATCGTAAGTGAAAGTGCCGTTACAATTTCAGCATTCATAACGGGAATATTGCTGATGCCCTCCATGACTGCTTTTGCCTTGCGTTTACTGTAGAAAATACCTATTGCTCCCAATGTTCCAAGCAATGTAGAAACTATTGCAGAGGAAATTGCAACTACAAAGGTGTTTTTGAAAGCCTGCATTATTTCGCTGTCACGGAAAAGTGATTCATACAAACTAAAAGTAAATCCGTTCCAATTCCCGATAATCTTAGTGTCCGTGAAGCTGTAGACAATAAGGAGAAGAATCGGTGCGTACATTATCAAAAGAAGTATGTACACGTAAAACCGACACAAAAATGCCGTGAGAGAAAATTTCTTCTTGCTCATTACCACAGCCCCCCTCTCGAATTTTCCTGAGGCTCAGAATCAGCACAAAAAGAGCCTATCGCTATAATTGCCAGCATAATAAGTGCCACGAGGCTTCCTATATGCCACAAGCCCTGGTCGAAATAAAGCTGAATACTGTTACCTATAAGAGAGATTTTTCTCTCTCCCATAACATCGCTTATTACATAGCTGCTCATAGTGGGCATAAATACCATTGTTGCCGCAGATACAACACCCGGCATTGTCATGGGGAGAATTGTTTTAAAGAAGGTCTGCACCTTGTTTGCTCCCAAGTCATAGGAAGCTTCAATAAGGCTTTTATCCATCTTTGTCATAGTGGTATAAAGAGGCAGAATAACAAAGGGCAGATAGTTATACACCATACCAATCATGGTGGCAAGGTACGGATATTCACCGCCCGATATACCTATGGCAAACAGCAAATCTCTCGTTGCCGCGGTCCTGAGAACAAAGTTAATCCACATGGGCATCACAAAGAGAAGTACCGTTGCCGTGCCAAATCCAAATTCTTTTTTTGCCAGAATAAATGCCGCGGGGTAGCCCAGCACAAGGCATATTGCCGTATTTAAAAATCCGATAAATATGCTGAACATAAGCGTATTTATATTATGTCCTCCCGAAAAAAACGCACGGAAGTTATCTAAGGTTATTCTTCCGCTCTCATCCGTAAAGGCGTATGCAATAATCAGCATCAGCGGAATAACTACAAACAGAATCATAAATACTGCATAAGGAACGGCAAGAAATTTTCTGGAAAAAATACTTTTATTTTTTCGCATATTTCTTTGCCTCCCCTTTAAGCTTAAGCTTTATTTTCTCACTCTTTACGCTAAGACCTACAAGGTCGTTTTCATCGTAGGTGTATTCCGTGTCAAGGACAAAATCCTCATCTTGCGGTGTGCGGATTGTAAGCTGATAATGGTCACCCTTGTATATGATAGACACGATTTCGCCCGTAACAGTTCCGCTCTGCTCATCGTCTAAGATATCAATATCCTTAAGTCCGATTTCCGCCCGTACATCTGCATCGGTGAAATCGTAGCGTACTCCGTCGGGGCCTACTACGTAGCCCTCCTCGTCTACGGTAGAGCCGGGGACAAGAGAGGTTATGTCACATTCAAAGGCACTCTCGGAAATAACCACACGGTTATTTTTATCGATGTAAGCATCATTATAGACATTTGCCGTAAGCTCTTTTTTCATGATATGTATTCCGTCAGGCTCAATATCAAAGCCGTAGGTTTTATCAACTTCAAGATTGCGGGTGTCCACGATTACAAGCTCGTTTCTGCCAACCATCATAATATATTCATAATGGATGCCTTTGAAAATCTTGCTGACAATCTTTCCCTTTGCCATCCCCTGATCTTCCTCTGTAATGTGAACATCCTCGGGGCGGATTACCACGTCAACCTTTTCATTTTTCGGGAATTCATCCACGCAGTCAAACACATGGTTTATAAACCTTACCTTTTTGTCCCCTGTCATGGTGGCACTGTAAATATTGCTTTCCCCGATAAAGTTTGCAACAAAGGCATTATTAGGCTCGTTATAAATATCCTCCGGCGTGCCTATCTGCTGAATCATGCCGTCCTTCATTACAACCACCGTATCGGAGAGAGTAAGTGCCTCCTCCTGGTCGTGGGTCACGTAAATAAAGGTAATGCCCAGCTTCTTGTGCATTTCCTTAAGCTCAAGCTGCATATCCTTACGCATCTTAAGGTCAAGAGCACCGAGTGGCTCGTCAAGAAGGAGAATTTCAGGCTCGTTTACAATAGCCCTGGCAATGGCAATTCTCTGCTGCTGACCGCCCGAAAGAGTGGAAATGTCACGGTTTTCATATTCCTCAAGGTCAACGATTTTGAGGGCATTTTTAACCTTTTTATCTATTTCCTCATTCGTGAGCTTACGCATTTTAGTGCCATCCGAAACCTTTTTCAGCTTAAGTCCGAATGCTACATTCTCATACACGTCCATATGAGGAAAAAGTGCATATTTCTGGAATACAGTGTTTACAGGGCGTTTATATGGAGGCAGAAGGGTAATGTCCTCTCCATTTAAAAGAATTTCTCCACCTGTAGGAAGCTCAAAGCCTGCAATCATTCTTAGCGTGGTAGTTTTTCCGCAGCCGCTGGGACCCAAAAAGGTAATAAATTCGCCCTTTTTCACATAGAGATTAAAATCCTCTACGGCATAGGTCTGCCCAAAATGCTTTGAGACGTTTTTAAGTTCAATAATTACGTTCTTTTCCATTTATAACACCTCTGTCCATAAAAGTAAAACGCAAGCTGTAATTACACAACTTGCGTTAAAAATCCTCAAAAAACGACAATCCGCCTTAAAAAACGGAAATCAGGATATCGGGCATACAGAGTCTATATAGCAATAATACTTTTACTACTCTTATTGACCATTTCACAAGTTTGCGTAATACGCCGCGGTTATAAAGTAACCAACTTATAAAACTGAGCTTTTAACTCAATCAATAATGGTGCATCGGCACCAATCGGCAGTGGACCCGGCTGTCCGTATGGCCTTGACTTCATTTTGAAGTGGTCCTAAAATATTTGCTTTAAAGACTCCGATTGAAATTCTCTGAATTTTCCCATCGTCTTAGCCTTTTTATTATACTACCAAAGGGTAGGGGTATGTCAAGTGTTTTTTGAAATTTTTAGTCAAATCTTATCAGAAACTGCAAAAGACATTTTTTTATGCCATTTTTAATTTTTCTATTGCCTTTTTTTGTGAAAAAGTATAAAATTATATAATAGCGGTGTATGCCGTTTTTAAGGAAGGACTTGATTAGAATGTTACACACAAATTTAGATATTAACGAAAAAGGGCATCTTACCTTTGCAGGGGTGGATACGGTAGAGCTTGCAAAGGAATATAAAACCCCTCTGTATGTGCTTGACGAACAGCGTGTCCGCGAAAAGTGCAGAATATATATTGATGCCATGAAAAAATATTTTGGCGAAGAAAGCGAGCCTCTTTACGCAAGTAAAGCACTCAGCTTTAAAGAAATGTACAAAATCGTAAATGACGAGGGAATGAGCATTGACGTTGTTTCAGGCGGAGAGCTTTATACTGCAAAGGAAGCAGGCTTCCCCATGGAAAAGGTATACTTCCACGGAAACAACAAAACCGATGAGGAAATTGCTTTTGCAATGGACTGCGGCTTGGGATGCTTTATGTCAGACTGCCGCGAGGAGCTTCAGGCTATAAGCCGCATTGCAGGGGAAAAGGGAATTACTCAGAAAATAATTATGCGTCTTACCCCCGGAATAGATACTCATACTTATGAGGCGGTGAGAACCGGTCAGGTAGATTCTAAATTCGGTGTCCCCATCGAAACAGGTCAGGCAATTGAATTGGTAGAATTTGCCCTTTCGCTTCCCAATGTTGAGCTTATGGGATTCCATTGCCACGTAGGAAGCCAGGTGTTTGACGGGCAATCCTTCTGTGACAGTGCAGATATTATGATAGATTTCATCGTGCTTGTAAAGGAAAAGCTCGGTTACGAGGCAAAGGTTCTGAATTTAGGCGGCGGTTACGGTGTACGCTATGTTGAGGAAGACCCTGTTTTAGACATAGGCGAGAGTATAAAGGAAGTAAGCGAGCATATTAAGAAAAAGTGTGCCGAGGCAAAAATCGCTATGCCCAAAATTATGATGGAGCCGGGACGAAGCATTGTTGCCGATGCGGGAATCACTCTTTACAGCGTAGGAAACGTAAGGACAATTAAAGGCTACAAAAGCTATGTTGCCGTAGACGGCGGTATGACAGATAATCCCCGATTTGCTCTTTACAAAAGCCTTTACAGCGTGCTTGTGGCAAATAAAGCAAACGAAAAAGCAGACTTTAAGTGTGATGTGGTTGGTAAGTGCTGTGAAAGCGGAGACGTTATTGCAGAGCATATTAATCTGCCTCACTGTGAAAAAGGCGATTATATAGCCGTGTTGACAACAGGTGCATATAATTACTCTATGGCATCAAATTACAACAGAATTCCCCGTCCCCCCATTGTTATTTTAAAGGATAAAAAAAGCCGTATAGGTGTTAAGAGAGAAACGTATGCCGACATCACAAAAAATGATATATAAGGAGCATTCCTATGATAATCAAAATTGCCGGGATTGTTATCGATGTAAAAAATAAATATAGCTATTTCAACGAATTTGCCAAAGAATTTCAGTTTGACGGCAAGGCGGATTTTACCGTGGAAGTCCCCGACGAAGTTATGAAAAGGGTTATTTCGGAAAACCCCGATTTCCCCGACGGCTACTTGGAGAGCCTGGAAATATACAGAATTATCTGCCGAAAAATCCTTGATTATGACGCAATGCTGATGCATTGTGCAGCCGTGGCTGTAGACGGCGAGGCATACCTCTTTACGGCATTAAGCGGCACGGGAAAAACCACCCATATAAAGTTGTGGCGTGAAAAATTCGGTGACAGGTTTGTTGTAGTAAACGGAGATAAACCCATTTTAAGGCTCCGTGATGACAAATTCTTCGTCTGCGGAACTCCGTGGAGAGGGAAGGAACACTATGGTCACAACGTTGTAGCCCCCATTAAGGCTATCTGTATACTTCAACGGGGCGAAAAAAACGAAATAAAAAAGATACCTCCCCATGAGGCTATTTCAACCATTCTGACGCAGACCTTGCGTACAGACGACATGGTTGAAATGGAAAAAATGCTTGCTCTTACGGACAAGCTTCTTGGCATCGTTCCGTTTTATGTTCTTTCCTGCAACATGGAAAAGGAAGCAGCAGATGTCTCTTATAACGGAATGCAAAATTAGGTGATTTTTATGAAGCTTTTCAACAAAAGAAAATTTAAAGAATCCGACTGTTGCCGCTATTGCAAGCACCTTGTGGTAAACGGCGAGGAATATTCGTGCAAATATGCAAAAGGCGAATTTAAGCTTGGCGGAATATGCAAAAAGTATATTTTTAACCCTTTTGCACCCCGCACCCCCAGAGTTCGCACGCTGGATACTACTATGTTTGACCCCCTTGATTTTAAAATTTAAGGAGAAAAATATGAAACCCGATAAAATTGAAAGCTTTAAAATAGACCATAATAAACTCTGCCCCGGAATCTACGTTTCACGTACCGACGGGGACATTACCACATATGACCTTCGCACACGAAAGCCCAACATGGGGGATTATATGGATAATGCCACTATGCACTCTGCCGAGCATATGATTGCCACATATATAAGAAGCTCTGACTTGGCAGAGGACATTATATATTTTGGTCCCATGGGATGCCAGACGGGATTTTATCTCCTTGTAAGAAATGCGGATAATGAAAAAGTTCTTTCCATTTTAAAGGAAACACTTAAATGCGTCATTGACCATGAGGGAGAGGTTTTCGGTGCTTCTGCCATAGAGTGCGGTAACTACAAAAATCTTGATATTTCCGCCGCAAAGACAGAGTGCAAAAAATATCTTGAGGTGTTAGAGGGGTATGCCCCCGATTTTAAGTACGAGGTGTAAAACAATGATTGGTATTATCGGAGCAATGGATATTGAAATCGAGCGTATTAACGCCGAGATGACGCAGAAAAGGGAGGAAACCATAAGCGGTGCATTATATACCATAGGGAAAATCGGAAGCACCGATGTGGTAACGGCGATTTGCGGAATCGGAAAGGTGTTTGCCGCCATCTGTGCACAGACCATGATTATAAAATATGGTGCTGATGCAATTATAAATACAGGCGTCGCAGGAACGCTTACCGATAAAATAGGGATTATGGGAATTGTGGTGGCATCGGGGCTTGTTCAGCACGATATGGACACTACATATTTTGGTGACCCCAAGGGTATGATTTCGGGAATAAATGTAGTGGAATTCAAGGCCGACAAGGCTCTTTCAGAGAAGGTCTGCAAAAATATAGACGGCGATTACATCCGTGGAATAATTGCCTCCGGCGATGTATTTATTGCCGATGAAGAAAAGAAAAAAGAAATTGCGCAAACCTTTAATGCCGTTGCCTGCGAAATGGAAGGCGGTGCAATTGCTCATGTTTGCCATGTAAACAGTACTCCCGTGTGCGTAGTCAGGAGCATTTCCGACGGTGCAAACGGAGATAAGGAAATGAGCTACGAGGAGTTCCGCGAGGAAGCGGCGGCAAAATCAGCAGAAATAATAATTAATACAATAAAAAATTTATAAAAGGAAGGTAAAAAAATGAAAAGCATTGTATTGGCAGCAGGCTATGCAACAAGACTTTATCCCCTAACGGAAAATTTCCCCAAGCCCCTTTTAGAGGTGGCAGGAAAGAGTATTCTTGACCATCTTTTGGATGATATTGACTCCATCGAAGAAATTGATGAGCATATCATCATCTCAAATCATAAATTTGCCCATCATTTTGAAAACTGGAAGAAGACATGCACTCTTAAAAACCCCGTTACAATCATTGATGACGGCTCAATTTCCAACGAAACAAGATTAGGGGCGGTAAAGGATATTCAGTTCGCCATTGACTCTCTCGGTCTTGATGACGACCTTTTAATCGTTGCAGGGGATAATATGCTGGATTTCTCCTTTAGGCCGTTTGTGGATTTGTTCCACGAAAAAAATTCTGCGGTTGTAATGTGCGACTTTGTTGAGGATATAAATGCACTTCGCAGAAGCGGTGTAATGATTCCCGATGAAAACTTCAGGGTTATTTCAATGGAGGAAAAGCCTCAGGACCCCAAGAGCAACTGGTGTGTAGGGCCTTTCTACATATATAAAAAGGACGAGCTTCATCTTATAAAGCAGGGAATTGAGGATGGGTGCGGCACAGATGCTCCCGGAAGCTTTGTATGCTATCTGTGCGAAAAGACTGATGTGTACGCTCTCAGGCTCCCCGGCAAGCGCTACGACATAGGAACACTGGAAAGTTATGAGGCTGTAAAAAAAGTTTTTGAAAACAAATGAGGGCTATGATAAAATGCACAGACCGCAAAAAGGCAACTGAAATATAAAATATATACAGTGCAAAAATATAGAATAATATATTATTGTTGAACAATCGTATAACTACGATTGTTCTTCTTTTTTATGCCTTTTTGCTACGAACAAACTTCCCCGCTCGACGTACCCACGTACGCCTTCGGGCAAGCCCCTTCGGGGGTCAGTTTGTCCGTTCTGCACTATTTTCTCTTCGCCCTAAAACAACAAAACGGCTGTGACAAAAGGCACAGCCGTAAAAAAGAGCCGTATAAACAGCTTTTTCAAGTATTCATCTGCTTAATGCTTCCACAATCTTCGGGAAATCCATGAAATGCGATGCCTTTATTAATATTGCATCTCCCTCTTTAAGTATGTTTTCCGCCTTAGAGAGAAATTCCTCCTTTGTCGCAAACCACATTGCATTTCCTCCCTGAGATATGCATCCGGAATATATTTCCTTTGAAAGCTCTCCTATCGCAATAAGAAGCCCTACTTTGCTTTTTGCGGCGTATTCTCCCACGCTTTTATGAAGGTATCTTTCCTCCGTCCCAAGCTCTCCCATATCGCCGAAAATCGCTACGCTTCGGGGATATCCGTCACTCTTTACAAGAAGGTCAATTCCGCTCATCATAGACTGGGGTGCCGCATTATAGCAGTCATCAATTAACGTATACTTTTCTGTACGGATTACATTTACTCTGCCGCTGATTGATTTTGCCTTTTCAATACCCGCTTCTATCTGACTGTGGGTAAGACCGAGCCAGCTTCCTGCCGCCATTGCCGCCATTGCCGCAAAAAGAACGTGTCTGCCCGGAACATTTATATGACAATTATACTTTTCGCCGAAAACCGATGCCTCAAAATCCGTTCCGTCAAAGCCGTGTTCGTAGAGCGACTCTATATAAATATCATTATTGGAATTAAAACCGTAGTCACAGCGATTGGGTCTGTCTAAGGTTTTAAGTAAATCGTCATCGCCGTTTAATATACACCTTGAGGTTGCACTCATGTATTCAAAAATTTCGCTCTTTGCTTTTAATATATTTTCCCTTGACCCAAGATTTTCTATGTGTGATATGCCGATATTTGTCATTATGCACATTGTGGGGCGTGCAATTCTTGAGAGCACACGCATTTCATCAAAATGATTCATTCCCATCTCCACAACGGCAACCTGAGTGTCGGATTTAATTGACATAATTGTAAGGGGAAGCCCCAATCCGTTATTGAAATTACCTTCTGTCTTGATAACCTTGTACTTTTCTGCAAGCACAGAGGCAACAATTTCCTTGGTGGTGGTTTTTCCCACGCTTCCCGTGATGCCTATAACCGTGATATTAAGCTTTTTGCGATACGCCGCGGCAATATCCTGAAGTGCTTTAACAGGGTCATTCACAATAACGCAGGGATAGCCCTCATAAGGTCTGTCGGAAACGATGCATAACGCTCCGCTTTCCACTGCGGAGGGGATGTAGTTATAGCCGTCTGTTTTTTCACCCTTTATTGCAACAAAGAGGCTTCCCGGCACGCTCTTACGGCTGTCGATTACGGTAGTAGTAATCTTTTCGTCAAGAAGTGAGCAGTCCCCCGTAAAGCTTCCCTTTGCCGCCTGCATTATTTCACGTATAGTAAAATCAATTTTTGAGGTCATAAATTCACACCCTTTTATCCGTGTTATTTAAGTCCAAGCTTAATAATTTCCTCGCAAAGCTCGTTATAGCCTATTCCCACTGCCGCCGCTTCCTGAGGAAGAAGGCTTGTGGGAGTCATGCCGGGAAGCGAATTTGCCTCCAGACAATAAATATCATCGTTTTCATCCAAAAGGAAATCCATTCTGGCATATCCCGAAAGCCCTAATGCCTTAAATGCCATGAGTGCGGCATTTTGCATTTTGTCCGACTGCTCAGAGGTTATTTCTGCAGGGCATATTTCCAAAGTCAGGTCTGCCTGATACTTGTTTTTATAATCGTAAAAGCCCTCCTTGGGAATAATCTCAATGGCTGGGAGTGCTGTCTCTCCCAGAACGCCTACGGAAAATTCCCTGCCCTTTACAAATTCCTCTACAAGAATTTCGTCCTCGAACTTAAAGGCGTCTGTAAGGGCTTTGTTGAAATCTTCTTCGTTATCCGCAATATAAACGCCGATACTGCTTCCGCCGCAACAGGGCTTTACTACAACTTTTTTTCCGCCGAATTCTTTAAAATCCGCCTTTTCGCCTTTTTTAATCATTTTTCCGCCCGGGGTGGGTATGCCGAAGGATTTGAAAATCTGCTTGGTGAGATTTTTATGCATGCTTACCGCACAGCCCAAATAACCGCTTCCGGTGTATTTGATGCCCAAAAGGTCAAATGCCGCCTGAAGCCGTCCGTTTTCACCGTTTTCACCGTGCAGAGCCATAAATACTATGTCCGCATAAGAGCAAAGCTCTATAATATTTTCCCCAAAAAAGACCTCGGAATCTGTTCCTCTTGCTTTTTTTATTGCTTCTATATCGGGAACAACCTCGCTGACGCCTTCTATCTTTGCAGGCTTGGTGGCATTTTTAAACTCTTCCTCCACGCCGCAATTCAGCTTATATCCCATGAAAACATCCGCTAAAATAACATGATGTCCGTTTGCGATAAGGGCGTTCTGCACCTTTGCCCCTGTTGTAAGAGACACATTTCTTTCAGTGCTTAGTCCCCCTGATAATACAACTATATTCATAAAGACCCCTCTTTAACTATAAATATCGCACGCTCTTTCTGACCTAAAATCTCATTTGCAACGCTTAAAATATCATCCGCGGTAACAGAGAGTACCGCCTTTAAGATTTCATCATCTGTCCTTACTCTGCCTGTAAGAAGAAGCGACTTCCCGTTTTCTGCCATATGGCTTCCGGCACTTTCACGGCTCATAGTGATGCCGCATTTAATCTGGCTGTGTGCCTTTCTGAGCTCATAATCGCTGACCTTTTCTTTGCATATACGCCCTATCTCGCTATCTATCATATCAAGGGCTTTTTCCACCGAGGTATCGGCAAGTCCTGCATAAATTCCCATCATACCTGCCTGAGGAAAGGATGCCGTATAGGAATAAATACTGTAGCAAAGACCGTTTTCCTCCCTGACCTTCTGAAAAAGACGGCTGGACATACTTCCTCCCAATATATTGTTCAGTACAGACATAGTATACAGCTTATCACTCGATAAATCAAGCCCCGGATACGCAATTGATAAATGAGCCTGCTCAATATCCTTTACCTTTGACCATGTCCCTGAGGTAAAATCGGGCTTTTGCACCATAACGGAGGGAGCGTTTTTCCCTTGTGAGAAAAATTCTTCAAATATGCTTTTCATTTCCTCCTCCACAAACGCACCTGCGACTGAAATCACGGTGTTTTCGGGAGTGTATCTGCGGCTCATGTAATCAAGCATCATTTCACGGGAAATTCCTTTTACGCTTTCCTCGCTTCCCGAAATAATATAGCCTAAAGGATTATCCTTCCACATATATTCGCAAACCGTGTCGAGTGCCAAATCCTCGGGGGAATCCTCGTACATATTGATTTCCTCAATAATTACGCCGCGTTCAAGCTCTATGTCCTCTTCCTTAAAGAGGGAATTATAGTACATATCGCCTAAAATCTCGGCAGAAAGCCTTAAATCCTCGGAAAGAACCTTGGTATAATAACAGGTACATTCACGGGCGGTATACGCATTTATATGCCCTCCTGCAAAGTCCATTTCCTCGGCAATTCTCTTTGCGCTGCGGTTGCAGGTCCCTTTAAAAAGCATATGCTCAATAAAATGGCTTATTCCTTTTTCTTTTTCTGTTTCGTACATACTGCCGCTTTTTACGAAAATGCCTACGCTTACGGTTTTTATATGGGGCATTTTTTCATAAACAAGCCGTATTCCGTTTTTCAAACAATGAATTTTATACATATTTCCTCTAAAAAGCAAACGGAGCGTCACGGGGACGCTCCGCATCATATTTTACTCTTGTGTATTTTCGCTTTCAAGTGCAAGCATAGCATCTTTTCTTGAGAAGTTGTAGCGTCCCATACGGTCAACTTCCACAAGCATAACATTAATCTGGTCGCCTACGCTTACTACATCAGAAACCTTTTCAACTCTCTTAGTGTCGAGCTTGCTTATGTGATCAAGACCTTCCTTACCGGGAAGATACTCAACAAATGCGCCAAATTCCATAATCTTTGTAACTGTAGCGCTGAAGATATCACCAATTTCGATATCACCTGCAATACCGCGAACAATTCTGAGTGCACGCTCTGCAGCTTCAGCGTCGCTTGTTGCAAAGAATACTGTACCGTCTTCTTCGATATCAATCTTAACACCGGTCTCAGCAACAATTTTCTGAATAACCTTACCGCCGCTTCCGATAACTTCACGGATTTTTTCGGGGTCAATTGTTGTTGAGATAATCTTCGGAGCATACTTTGAAAGCTCTTCTCTGGGCTCTGCTATACAAGGAAGCATACACTCATCAAGAATTTTGTAACGTGCAAGACGTGTCTTTTCAAGTGCTTCGCGAATGATTTCGGGCTTAAGTCCGTCAATCTTTAT
>JAZTXM010000017.1:0-52601 GCA_045636425.1 Clostridia bacterium
TGTAGGTTTACAATAGATGTGTTACATTCCGATATATTTTCATACGAGGAAACCTCGTACAAAAACATATCGGTAAAAAAATAATAGCAAGTGGAACTTCTTTGTGTTATAGTTAATTCACCACAAACAAACAAAACATAAAGGAGCCACTTGCTATGAATACTATAACACAAGATATGAAATTTAGGCAAGCATTAATTAAATATTCTTTTAAATATGGCGTTACCAAAGCTGCCATTCGGTACAAGGTTAACCGTCAATATGTTTATCGTTGGAGAAAAAGATATGACGGAACTTTGCAATCTCTTGCGGATAAATCACATAGACCTCATCATCATCCAAACCAGCATACAGAAGCTGAATTAAAGCTCATCTCTGATATGCGCAAACGCAATCCTAATGCCGGATTAGTTGTATTTTGGGTAAAGCTTATGCAAAGAGGTTATACACGTTCAATAACAGGACTATACCGTGTTTTACGCAAACAAGGACAAATGGCTGTTAAGTTGCCTAATCCTAAATATATTCCTAAACCCTATGAACAGATGCAATACCCCGGTCAAAGAATACAAATTGATGTAAAATTTGTACCTGACGCTTGTGTTGTAGGTGATGCTGAAGGCAAAAAATTCTATCAGTATACTGCTATTGACGAATATTCAAGATTTCGCTATTTAGAAGCATTTGAAGAACATAGCACATATAGTTCTACTATCTTTCTTCAACACGTTTTAAAGAAATTTCCGTTTAAGGTGGAATGTGTTCAAACTGATAACGGTTTCGAGTTTACAAAAAAGCATGGTAATACACAGAATCCAACTCCAACAATGTTTGAAAGACAGCTTCATTTACTTGGGATACAGCATAAGCTAATCAGACCGTATACCCCAAGACATAACGGAAAAGTTGAGCGTTCACATCGTAAAGATAATGAATATTTTTATGCTACACACAAATTTTATTCATTTGATGACTTTGCAAAACAATTAAAGGTGCATAACTATAAATACAATAAGTTTCCTATGAGACCACTTCATTGGAAAGCTCCTGCCGAGTATTTAAAAGCTTTTCTTGATGACGGTGAAATTTTTAAACCAATTTTGTAACACATCATTGACAAACCTACAGTTGAGTTTTATGGAAATTTATAAAATGTATTGCTAATAAAAGAAAAAGGTGATATAATAATTAAGCCAAACTATTTTAATAATTTATTTTAGGTATTCTATACGGGATAGCTGTATATTTTTGTATGCTATTTTACAAACTACCAATGAATTTGATAAAAGCGCAAGTTCCATTTGGTGGGATGTATAAAAGTATACCTATCTATTAAAGTAGTTTGGCGACTATCGGAGTTTGCGTTTTTTATGCGTCTGCTCCGGTGGGCGCATTTTTTAATTTGTAAATAAATAGTGAAGGAGGTTTTAATTTTTGTTCTGCAAATTAAAATGTGCAGTATGAATTTTGAAACGGAGGAACAAAAATTGAAAAGGACATTAAAAGGTTATTTGTTAGGATTTTTAAGTGCGACAATTATGATTAGTTGTGTTACAGCTTTTGCGGCAAATACAACTACACTTTACAATGTAATTGCTAACGGGATAAAAATCATTATTGATGGACAAAAGCTTAATCCCACAGATGCCAACGGAAATACGGTTGAGCCAATTATTTATAACGGCACAACTTACTTGCCTGTCAGAGCAATCGCAAATGCACTTGGTAAACCCGTTTATTGGGATGGACCTAATTATACTGTTTATCTTGGTGATAGGATATTGCCCAGTAAAGAATTAACTGAAGAAGATAACATTGGGGATTATTGGTATCAATCAGATCATTTGAAAGATAATTATGGAAATATTTATAGCAGAGCGATTACTACAAATGCTGATGACAGAACTTTTGAAACATTATGTGCTAAGAAATATTCACGGTTAAAAGGAGTTGTTTATGTTACAGAGGGTTATTCCGGAGACGAAACAAGTCAAATAATAATTAAAGCTGATGGTAAAACAATTTATAAATCCCCGGAAATAAATAAAACATCAGCACCTGTGAAATTTGACATAGATATAACAGGTTGTAATGATTTAAAAATAATATCTACACATAATTTAAGTGATTTTTGGGGTGATTATCCCTATATAAATATTGGGGAACTCAGTTTGTACCAATAAGAGTTATTGAGATTAGCAAAAAAAGAACAGGCAAGTCAAGGGTAAATACATAGTTTATTTTACACTTGACAAGCCTGTTCTTTTTATAATTAGCACCTAAGTCGGGTTTTGAAAAATATTGCTCTGACTGGCAAAATTCTGCCCACATCATTTTCCTTTGCGGGTGGGCAAAAAAATGCGATATGTTCACGTTGTGAACGCGATATATTTGCTAACGCAAATTCGATATATTCGCCCATGCAAAAGCGATATGTTTTGCGTACGCAAAACGTTGCGGAAAGAAAACCGCAATCGGTTTTCTACTGAATTAATATTTGTCAGGGCAATATCCTCACAGGCGTACCAACGGCGGTTATGTCAAAGAGGGCTTCTATATCTTCATTATACATCCTAATACATCCGTTTGATGCCGCTGTTCCTATTGATGCAGGATTATTTGTGCCGTGGATTCCGTACCCTTTTGCGGAAAGCCCCAGCCATCTTGTGCCGTAGGGACCGCCCGGGTCGATCTCTTTATTTACCACCTCGAACACGCCCACAGGTGTTGGAGTATCTTCCTTTCCCGTAGCTACAATATATTCTCTGAAAATACTTCCGTTTTTGTAGACCGTCAGCCTTTTTGCACCGATGTTTACAATGATTTCTATGGGGGAGGGTGCAAGAGGAATACAGATAATCTGCCCAACGCGAAGATTACGGGGATTAATGTCGGGGTTAATTCTTAAAATTTCCTCAGCCTCCACCCCGAAAGATGCGGCAATGGCACGGATGGTATCACCGCTTCTTATTACATAGAAATTGCGTGTGGGGCACATGGGCGGCTCCTGGAATTTCTCTGCTATGCAGATTCTTTGCCCCACTTGAAGATTGTAGGGGTCAATATCGGGATTCGTTCTTAACAGTGCCTCTACATCAGTGCCGAACCGAAGGGAAATGGATAATAGTGTGTCCCCCTCGTTAATGTTATATGGGAGCGTGCCTACAGGGCATGTTACGGGTTGATTGGTTGCCGATATTACGCAAATCCGCCTGCCTGCGGGGAGATTCACAGGATCAAGCCCCGGATTCAGCCGAAGTATATTTTCGGGAGTTGTATCAAATTTTGCCGCAATGGTAAAGAGAATATCTCCCTCCTGTATAATATAAAACTGTCCACAAGCCATTACTCACTCGTCACCTCCGTTCCTACGGGAACAAGGTTAAATACAGTGTCCATGTCATTGTCGGAAAGGATGATGTCCCGACTGCTTCTCTGTGCAGATTTTGAGGAAATTGCAATATCGGGGACAAGGGTATTGAGCCTCTTTTTTCCTCCGAAGGAGGTATCTATCTGTTTTTGTACAATGGCAGAGGAAAATTCTCCCATGGGATTTGTGCAGTTAAAGGAAACACTGTCTCCCGAATTATATGACAGGGTAAGGAGATTGCGGCTTAAAACAATACAAAGCTTGGGCGGTGCCAACGGTATACAAAGAATCATGCCATCGTAAAGGTCATCGGGGTCAATGCCTATATTTGAATAAAGAATTTGTGCACTGCTTACACCAAAATAGTCGGCAATGGAATCTATTGTATCTCCTTGATGTACTACATAATAATTGGTTGTTCTGCAAGCGGGATAATAGCTCAGCGGTTGGGGGATACAAAGCTCGTCACCCACGTTTATTAAGTTTATGTTTTCTATGGAATTAATTTCGGCAAGCCTTGACACGCTTGTTTCAAAGGTTTTAGCAATAGTGTAAAGAGTATCGCCTTGGCGGACCGTGTAGGGGAAGCTGCCGGCAGGACAGTTCCACTTAAAATTACAGCTCATAAAAAAATCACCTCATGAACATGGTATTCACGAGGCGGTCTTTTTGTTAATAAAATGTTGCAAGCTCCTGCTCGGGAGGGGAGGTTATTGCCGTTTCTTCAATATGAATTACGGGTCCCTTTCCCTGATAGAATTTGCAGTATTCAATTTTTATGGAGCCTGTCACCATAATCCAGTCACGGCTTTTTATGTTGTGCTTGCCCTTGCATATGCACACAATGGGGCTGTATTCCACATCGTCAATACAGCAGGTCATGATATGGCGTCCTGCCACGAAGGTGTTATCGGGCATCCTGTTGTCATAAGCACAGATTCCGCGGAATTTGATTTTCTTGCCGTTGTATTTATCGGTTTCTTCAAGGAGGTCACGATACCACAGTGCGTAATCCGAATCCTCGATTTTAATAAGCGGTGCATTAATATCAAAGGGAAGCGGGTCCTCGATGTCGTCATATTCCACAGTGCCGTCGGGATATTCGTAGGCAATGTCGGCTCTGCGGCTAACTCCACGGACGATTTTATGAAGCTCTGTTTTGTCAATGCTTTTATCCATTCTGTTGAACACTACAAGCTCGCAAAATCTCAGTTTATCCACGGTTTGATTACGCATGTTGGCATTGTAATTTAAGAAAGTGGTTGCATCGGCAAACATCATGCATTGAACAAGTGTAAATCCTTTCGGGAAAGAGGCGAGGAGATCTTCGGTCTTCCACATTCCGTTATATTCTATAATTACTCTTTCGCATGCGGTTTCCTTTTGCAGTGCAGTAAGTTTTTTGGGTGTAATTTCTTCGGGAGAATCAAAGACCTTTAAGGTAACATTACTTCCCGAGAAAAGCGAAGGCTCGTATTCCTCCACACCCTCTTCACAAATGATAAGCAAGGTTTTTTCTCCGTTATTAAAGCGGACATCGCAAAGAGTGTCCTGAATGAATTTTGTCTTTCCTGATTCAAGGAAGCCTAAAAATAAATATACGGGAATTTCTTTCATATTAATTTCTCCTTATACCCCGAAAAGCTGGGATATCTTTTCTTCATTGATATTTGCACCTATTACACAGATTCTTCCGATTGTGCTGCTGCTTCCGCTTCTTACATCGGCTTCACCGGGAACGTAGTCAAAATGAATCCATCCGTCCACACCCTTTACAATTCCCTTAGCACGAAGCACTGTGCCGTAGCTGATGCTTTCAAGCTCTCTTAAAATGTTTTCAATTTCTTCTTTCGTGAAAGAACGCACAGTTTCCTTGCCCCAGCTTGTAAATACCTCATCGGCATGATGATGGTGATGGTCGTGACAACCGCAGTCGCAATGCTCATCATGGTGGTGATGATGCTCATGGCAATCGCAATGTTCGTCGTGTTCATGATGATGCTCATGGCAGTGACAGTGTTCATCATGCTCGTGATGATGCTCGTGACAATCACAATGGTCTCCGTGTTCATGATGATGCTCGTGACAATCGCAATGTTCGCCGTGTTCATGATGATGTTCATGACAGTCGCAATGCTCATGATGATGGTGATGATGTTCTTCTTTAAGAGCCTCTAAATCCTTTTCCAGTGTGGTGTGGTTTTCTATTGCATCAAGGACTATCTTGCCGTCAATTTCCTCCCAGTCGGTTGTGATAATCTGTGCATCCTTGTTATGCTCTCTTATGAGCTTAACGCACTCACTAAGCTTGTCCTCGGAGAGAGAAGCCGTGTGACTAAGTATAATACACGATGCATTTTCAATCTGGTCATTGTAGAACTCGCCGAAATTTTTCATGTACATTTTGCATTTTTTTGCATCTGCAACAGCGCAGAAACTGTTAAGGAGCGTCTTTTCATCCGTTACACCCTTAACCGCACGGATAACATCGCTGAGCTTTCCCACTCCCGACGGCTCAATCAGAATTCTGTCGGGGGCGTATTCTTTTTTCACTTTTTCCAGAGCCTCGGCAAAATCACCCACAAGGGAGCAGCAAATACAGCCCGAATTCATTTCATTTACCTGTATTCCCGCCTCCTGCATAAAGCCACCGTCAATACCGATTTCACCAAACTCATTTTCAATTAAAACGAGCTTTTCTCCGCTATACGCTTCCTTAATCAGCTTTTTTATGAGAGTGGTTTTTCCTGCTCCCAAAAAGCCCGAAAAAATATCTATTTTTGTCATAAATAAAATCATTCCTTTCAAGGTTTTATTATAAAACTTTTTTTCCTTTTAGTCAATATTTAAGAATGCAACTTGACAAAATATTGCAACAATAGTAAAATGATAAGGTCAAATATGAGAATGATTTTCAAATTGGAGCGTTATTATGAAAAAATTGATTTCTGTTATATTATGTGCGGCTGTTCTCTTTTCCTTTGCAGGCTGTATGGGGAGAGAACGCAGGGATGAAAACAAAGTACAGATTGTGACAACCATTTTCCCTCTTTATGACTTTGCCCGTCAGGTGGGAGGGGACAAGGTACAGGTCAGCTTAATTCTTCCCACGGGAGGTGAGGTTCATTCTTATGAGCCTACGCCAAAGGATGTTATAGAAATAAAGGAAAGCGATTTATTCATAGCCCAGGGCGGTGATGCAGACCCATGGACGGGTGCGGTAATAAATGATGCCGACTCAAAAAAGCTTAATGTGCTTTATGCCTTAGACAGTGTCACCCTTATGAGTGAGGAGCACGAGCATTCGTCATTGTCCAGCCATGTGCATATGGACCCCCACGTCTGGACAACCCCAAAAAATGCCGCAATAATAAGCGAAAGAATCTGCGACAGGCTTTGTGCTATTGATACTGAAAATTCGGATTATTATAAAGAAAATCTTTCCCTTTACAAAGAAAAATTAAATTCTCTTGATGAAAAATTTACAGAGCTTACAAAAGACTCAGAAAAAACCATTGTGTTTGCAGACCAGTTCCCATTCAGGTACTTTGCCGAGGAGTACAATCTTAAATATCTTGCTGCATTTCCCGGATGTTCCTCCGAGAGCGAGCCGACAGCCTCTGCCGTGGCACAGCTTATAGACACGGTTAAAAAAGAGAAAATTCCCGTTGTATTTTACACGGAAACCTCAAATAAGCAGCTTGCCAATGCCGTATGCGAGGAAACAGGGGCGAAGAAGCTTTTGTTTCATTCCTGCCACAGCGTGACGGACGAGCAACTTAAAAGCGGTGTAACCTATATTGATTTAATGGAAAAAAACTACGAAGCCCTTAAAAAAGCAATTTGACAATAAGTACGTTATATGATAAACTGTTTCGGTAGAAACAGTTTATGGAGCGAAATTATGAGATTACAAAAATTTATTGCAGAATGTGGCATCGCATCAAGACGCGGTGCGGAAAAAATAATTGAAAGCGGCAGAGTATACGTAAACGGTGACCTTGTGGATTATATGGGCTGTGAAATTGAGCCTGATACGGATGTTGTGGAGGTTGACGGAAGGGTTATCAGCCGTGAAAGTAAAAAATACTATATCATGCTTAATAAGCCTAAGAACTATGTAACCACCGTTTCCGACGATTTGGGAAGACCTACCGTTATGCAGCTTGTGTCGGATATAAAGGCACGCATCTACCCCGTGGGCAGGCTTGACTTTGATACATCGGGGCTTCTTATCATGACTAATGACGGAGATTTCGCAAATATCCTTACCCACCCCAAGCATGTGGTGAATAAGGCATATATTGCACGTATAGATAAGCCCCTTGATGAAGCTCAGCTTGAAAGATTAAGAAGCGGAATCGAACTTGACGGCGTTATGACCTCCCCTGCAAGAGCGGAGAATATCAAGCGTCCTCAAAAAGGCTTCGAGGTGAAGATAACCATACACGAGGGAAGAAACCGTCAGGTAAGAAGAATGCTTGATGCAGTGGGTGCAAATGTAATGAGCCTTAAAAGAATTTCCGTAGGCTCCGTGACGCTCGGGAATCTGCCCGAAGGAAAGTGGAGAAGGCTTTCCGATGCGGAAATAAATAAATTGAGAGGAAAAAGCAAATGATTCGTGTTACAATCGTAGATGATGCAAGAATAATTAAGTCTGTCTCAAAAATTGAGGGTGAGGATGTCTTAATGGCATGGGCACAGGAGAATGAGAAAAGCCCCGGTCACAGCATTTTTTCAAAGCAGGGCGAAATTTTAGATATTGTGGATAAGGACAATATTTTTGAGCTTCTTGTACGTGCAACTCTAAACTTCCTGGATTTACAGAAGATAGAGAGAGGATTCTGCAAAAACGAAGCACTTTTCCCTGAGCTTGTAAAGCTTGGTTTTGTGGTGAAGGACGGGGTATGTGAAGTTGATATAACCACATTTTTTAAACCTTGTTGCGGATGTAAATAAAGTGAATGGGCGTAAAAAAGTCTGACTTTTTTACGCCCTGTATTTTGAAAGTTGTAGCTTTTTTAAGTCTTACGTCCTCATTTTTTTCTGACTTTTTTGCCGGCACACTTCCTCTTGACATTAAATTCCTTTATAAGTATAATTATTTGTGAATCTATGTTAAAGGAAATAACACTATGAAACGAATTGCACTGGGAATATTGGCACACGTTGACAGCGGAAAGACCACTCTTTCCGAAGCCATGCTTTATAATGCAGGAGAAATCCGCACACTCGGCAGGGTTGACCATCGTGATGCCTTTCTTGATACAAATGAAATAGAGCGTGACCGAGGAATCACCATTTTTTCAAAGCAAGCGGTGATCGGGCTTCCCGATACGAAAATTACACTGCTTGATACCCCCGGACACGTGGATTTTTCTGCGGAAACGGAAAGAGTTCTCCGTGCCCTTGATGCGGCGGTATTGGTGGTCAGCGGGAGCGAGGGTGTGCAGAGCCATACCCGTACACTGTGGAAGCTTCTTTCAGGGCACGCCATACCCACATTTATTTTTGTCAATAAAATGGATATGCCCGATACTAATCGGGGAAAAATTCTTGCCGACCTTGAAAATGCCTTCGGGAGCGGCTTTGTGGTATTTAATAATGAGGGGGAGGAATCCTTTTTTGAGGAAGCGGCACTTTGCAGTGAGGAGCTTTGTAATTCCTTCCTTGAAAACGCAGCGATTTCCTCTGAAGAAATTTCGGATGCTATAGTAAAACGAAAAATATTCCCCGTTTATTTCGGTTCTGCCCTTAAAAACGAGGGGGTAAAGGAGCTTCTTGACGGCATAGAAAAATATGCCGTAGGCTGCGGAGAAAATCCGTCCTTTGGAGCAAGAGTGTTTAAAATTACAGAGGATGACAGGAAAAACCGCCTTACTCATATGAAAATAACGGGTGGAGTGCTTCGCGTGCGTGACAAAATCACCTATGGCGAAAATGAGGAAAAAGTCAGCGAAATCAGAATTTATTCGGGAGAGAAGTACAAAAGCGTACAGGAGGTATATCCTGGGGATGTGTGTGCAATTTTAGGAATTTCAGCACTTGGGGGAGGAAGCGGAATCGGCTTTGAGGAAAATTCCCCTGCCCTTACCTTAGAGCCTGTGTTTAACTATTCGGTTATAACGCCCCCTGATACGGATTATCGGGTTGCACTGGCACAGCTTAAAAAACTGGAGGAAGAGGAAACTCAGCTTCGTGTGAGCTATAATAGTGTTCTTGGCGAAATTCATATTCAGCTTATGGGTGAAGTTCAGCTTGAGGTCTTAAAACGCATATTAGCTGAAAGATTTAATCTTAACGTTGAGTTTGCCCGCGGAAGTATTGTATACAAGGAAACAATCGCTTCTCCTTCGGAGGGAGTGGGGCATTATGAACCGCTTCGCCATTATGCGGAGGTGCATCTTCTCTTAGAGCCGCTGAAAAGAGGAAGCGGACTCGTATTTGAAACGGATTGCAGTGAGGATTTTCTTGCACGCAACTGGCAAAGGCTTATTCTTACTCACTTAAACGAAAAACGCCACGTGGGAGTGCTTACGGGAAGCAGTATAACCGACATGAAAATCACTCTTAAATCAGGAAGAGCACACCTTAAGCATACCGAGGGGGGAGATTTCCGTCAGGCTACTTATCGTGCGGTGCGTCACGGATTGAGAATGGCAGAAAGTGTCCTCCTCGAGCCGTACTACGATTTTATACTGGAAATCCCCATGGACTCCACAGGCAGGGCTATGACCGACCTTACTGAGATGGGGGCAAAGCTTATGCCGCCGGAAATAGAAGATGAAATGTCTGTGATACGGGGCAGTGCACCTGTGCGTGAAATTCGTTCATATCAGCGGAGCGTTACGGCATATACCCACGGACTGGGAAAGCTTACCTGTTCCTTTAAGGGTTATGATGAATGTGTTAATCCCGAAGAAGTTATTGCCGAAATCGGATATAACCCCGACAGTGATATTGAAAATACCGCCGACAGCGTATTTTGTGAGCATGGTGCAGGCTTTAATGTCCCGTGGCATCAGGTGACGGACTATATGCATCTTGACAGTATTTTTAAAGAAAAAACAGAGGAATTTGTACCTCGTAAGATTGTGCGTAAAAGTGCCACTGTCTATGATGAGGACGAGCTTATGGCGATATTTGAACGCACCTACGGAAAAATCGTCAGAAAAAATCACAACGCCATGCGTACCCCCAAGGATGCGGCACCGCCCAAAAAAGCACGCAGCGTTCCGCAGAAAGAGGGCCCCGGGTATCTTCTCATTGACGGCTACAATATAATTTTTGCATGGGAAGAACTCAAAAATATTGCCAAGGAAAGCCTTGATGACGCCCGTAATATGCTTATAGACAGAGTGTGTTCGTATAAGGCAATGCGTCCTTATGAAATTATTCTGGTGTTTGATGCGTATAAGGTAAAAGGAAATCGGGGAGAGGTGGAAAAAGTCCACAATATCACCGTTGTTTATACCAAAGAAGCACAGACTGCCGATGCATACATTGAAAAGGCAGCATATGAGCTTGGAAAAAAGCATCACGTTCAGGTAGCTACGGGTGACTATCTGGAACAGCTTATAATTTTAGGCAGCGGTGCAGTCAGAATAAGCACTGCGGCATTTATAAAAGAAATGGAAGAAGTACAAAAGGAAATAGAACAGATATTAGCAGAAATTTCAAATAAAAGTATTTAATTTCAAATATATTACGATTATTGTTCAAAATTTGTCCCGAAAAACTTGACTAAAGGGCGAAAAAGCTGTATACTATCAAAGGATAAAAGTATGGAAAAGTGTATTTTTTTGTAAAAATATGCGGTTTCATGCTCTATCTGTGCGTTTAATTTTGTTTTATATATATCAAGGAGGTAAAAACATTATGGCAAGAAACAAGAAAACCATGGATGGTAACACCGCTGCCGCATATGTCTCTTATGCGTTTACAGACGTTGCAGCCATCTACCCCATTACCCCTTCCTCAAACATGGCTGAGGTTACGGACGAGTGGGCAGCAAAAGGAAAGAAGAATATTTTCGGCAGAACAGTAAAGATTGCAGAAATGCAGTCTGAGGGTGGTGCTGCAGGTGCCGTTCACGGTTCACTTACAGCAGGTGCTCTTACTACTACTTATACTGCTTCTCAGGGTCTTCTCCTTATGATTCCCAACATGTACAAGATCGCAGGTGAGCTTCTTCCGTCAGTTATTAACGTATCTGCACGTGCACTCGCTTCACACGCTCTTTCAATTTTCGGCGATCATCAGGACGTTTATGCGTGCCGTCAGACAGGTTACGCAATGATCTGTTCTTCAAACCCCCAGGAAGCTATGGACCTCGGTGCAGTAGCACACCTTACAACACTTGAAGCAAGAGTTCCCTTCCTTCATTTCTTTGACGGTTTCAGAACATCTCACGAATATCAGAAGGTTGAATGCTGGGATGACGAACAGCTTAAGAAGCTTGTTAATATGGATGCAATCGACGCATTCCGCCGTCGCTCTCTTAATCCCGAACATCCTGCACAGCGCGGTACAGCTCAGAACCCCGACGTTTTCTTCCAGGCAAAGGAAGCTAACAATAAGTTCTATGATGCTGTTCCCGACCTTTGCCAGGAATACATGGACAAGGTTAATGCAGAAATCGGTTCAGATTACAAGCTGTTCAACTACTATGGTGCAGCTGATGCTGAGCATGTAATCGTTGCAATGGGCAGTGCCTGCGATACTATCCAGGAAACTGTTGACTATATGACAAAGCAGGGTGCTAAGGTTGGTCTTATCAAGGTTAGACTTTACAGACCCTTCAGTGCTAAGCACCTTATCGAAGCTATCCCCGCATCAGTTAAGAAAATCAGCGTTCTTGACAGAACTAAGGAATGCGGTAGCATCGGTGAGCCTCTTTACCTCGACGTTGTTGCAGCTCTTCGCGACAGCCAGTTCAAGGATGTTGAAATCTTTGGCGGACGTTACGGTCTCGGTTCAAAGGATACAACTCCTGCTCAGATTATCGCTGTTTACAAGAACAACGACAAGAAGAGATTCACAGTTGGTATCAATGATGATGTAACATTCACATCTCTTGAAATCACAGAAAATCCCGACACAACTCCCGAAGGTACAACAAGCTGTAAGTTCTGGGGTCTTGGTGCTGACGGTACTGTTGGTGCTAACAAGAACTCCGTTAAGATTATCGGTGACCACACTGATATGTACGTACAGGCTTACTTTGACTATGACTCCAAGAAGTCAGGCGGTCTTACAGTATCTCACCTTCGTTTCGGTAATGCTAAGATTACAAGCACATATCTTGTTAACAAGGCTGACTTCGTAGCATGTCACAAGGCTTCTTACATCAGAAAGTACGACATGGTAAGTGATGTTAAGCCCGGCGGTGTATTCCTTCTTAACTGCCCCTGGACAAAGGCAGAGGAATTCGAAGCTCACATCCCCGGACAGGTTAAGCGTTATATTGCAGAGAACAACATTCAGTTCTATGTAATCGACGGTGTTGCTATCGGTAAGGAAATTGGTCTTGGCAACAGAATCAATACAGTTCTTCAGTCTGCATTCTTCAAGCTGGCTAACATTATCCCCGCTGAAGATGCAATTCAGTACATGAAGGACGCTGCTACAGCTTCTTACTCCAAGAAGGGTGAAGCAATCGTTAAGATGAACCATGACGCTATCGATATGGGTGCTCAGAAGGTAATTAAGGTTGAAGTTCCCGCTTCATGGAAGGATGCAAAGGATGAAGACCTCACAGTTAAGTTTGATGGTGAAGGTAAGCTCATCGATTACATCAACAACATTCTTAACCCCATCAACTCTTTCGCAGGCATGAAGCTTCCCGTTTCTGCATTCGTTCCTTATGCTGACGGTGAAGTTCCGCTTGGTTCCTCTGCATTCGAAAAGCGAGGTATCGCTATCGACGTTCCCGAATGGAAGAGCGAAAACTGTATCCAGTGTAACTTCTGTTCTTATGTATGTCCTCATGCTTGTATCCGTCCTGTAGTTCTTACAGAAGAGGAAGCAAATAATGCTCCCGAGGGTATCAAGTATATCAATATGACAGGTCTTAACGGTCTCTACTTTGCAATGGCAGTATCCGTTCTTGACTGTACAGGTTGCGGCTCTTGTGCTAACGTATGTCCCGGTAAGAAGGGCGAGAAGGCTCTTGTTATGAAGCCTCTTGAAACACAGGAAGCACAGCAGGCTATCTTCGATTACGGCATCAAGATTCCTGCAAAGGCAGAAGTTCTTGAAAAGTTCAAGGAAACAACAGTTAAGGGCAGCCAGTTCAAGCAGCCCCTCCTCGAGTTCTCCGGTGCTTGTGCAGGCTGTGGTGAAACACCTTATGCTAAGCTTGTTACACAGCTTTACGGTGACAAGATGTACATTGCTAACGCTACAGGATGTTCTTCAATCTGGGGCGGAAGCTGTCCCTCAACACCTTACACAGTTAACGAAAAGGGCGAAGGTCCTGCATGGGCTAACTCTCTCTTCGAGGATAACGCTGAGTACGGTTACGGTATGTACCTTGCACAGAATACTCTTCGTGAGGATCTTGCTCTTAAGGTTGAAGCAGTTGCAGAAAAGGCTGACGATGCTTCAAAGGCAGTAATCGCGAAGTATCTTGAAACTAAGGAAGATGTAAACGCTAACAAGGTTGCAACTGCAGAGCTTGTTGAGGTTCTTTCTAAGATGAATACACCCGAAGCGGCTGAAATCCTTAAGGATAAGGAATACCTTTCCAAGAAGTCCGTATGGATCCTCGGTGGTGACGGTTGGGCATACGATATCGGTTACGGCGGTCTTGACCACGTACTTGCAAGCGGTGCCGATGTAAACATCCTTGTATTCGATACAGAAGTTTACTCCAACACAGGCGGTCAGTCTTCTAAGGCTACTCCCACAGGTGCTATTGCGAAGTTCGCAGCAGCAGGTAAGGAAGTTAAGAAGAAAGACCTTGCAGCTATCGCTATGAGCTACGGCTACGTATACGTTGCACAGGTTGCTCAGGGTGCTGACTAGAATCAGTGTATGAAAGCATTCGTTGAAGCAGGTACCTACAACGGTCCTTCAATCGTTATTGCATACGCTCCCTGTATCAACCACGGTATCAAGGGTGGTATGAGCATCGCTCAGACAGAAGAAAAGCGTGCCGTTCAGGCAGGTTACTGGCACCTCTTCCGCTTCGATCCCAGAAGAACAGCAGAAGGTCTCAATCCCTTCCAGCTTGATTCTAAGGAACCCACAGAAAGCTACGAAGAATTCCTTATGAACGAGGTTCGTTACAACTCTCTTGCTCGTTCTAACCCCGAAAGAGCAAAGGCACTCTTCGCTAATGCAGCAGCTACAGCAAAGGCTAAGTATGCTGAACTCGTTGAAAGAGCTAGCAAGTAATTAATTAATATAAAACATATGCAGAGCTAACTCGGCTCTGCATATGTTTTAATATGTAAAAGTGTACATAGGAGGAAAAATTATGTTTTGTCAAAATTGCGGAACTCAGTTGGGAGAATCGAAATTCTGCCCTAATTGCGGTGCACAGGTAGGTGGACAGCAGAGTGCTGAACAAAATAGCACATCTTATACGGCTACTCAATCTGTAAACTACACTCAGATTAAGAGCGTAGGCCTTTTCAGAGCATATGCACTGATGTTCAAAAACTACGCTAACTTCAGCGGTAGAAGCAGACGCAGTGAATATTGGATGGCAGCCGTTGCCAATTATTTAATCGCACTGATAGCTTCCATTGTATTCGGAGCAATGATTATCAGCGAAATTGAAGGAATTATTGACGTACTCGAATTTAAGGATGCGTTCAATATCCCGATTAAGTTTTCTGATTTCGGATCTTTGGGTGTGTTTGCTGTTATTATGCTCATATATGCTTTGATTATATTTATTCCCGCCCTGTCATTGCAGGTACGTCGCCTTCACGACACAGGGAAGAGCGGATGGTTTTTGCTTATCTCATTTGTTCCCATGATAGGTGGAATTCTTCTTTTCGTGTTCATGGTGCTTGACAGCACTCCCGGTGCCAATAAGTACGGCCCCAATCCCAAGGGCATTAACTAAATTCCATACAAAAAGCATCGCAGAAATTCTCTGCGATGCTTTTTGTATACTTGCAAAATGGCGTTGTTTATTTTACTGCAATGTTGATTTTTGCTGTATAAAATGATATAATGATTTTATACAGTGAATTTAATGAATGGCATCTGAATCGTTCATTGGTTTTAGCACGTAAATTGTCAATATGTCAAGAGGTGTGAAAATATGAATAAAAAGATTATAATGGTAATATGTACGTTGTTTATATTGGTGGTTTTAGGAATATTATTATTTTTTAATTATTACTTGCCGCTTGATATATATAATATGGCAAAATCTAATGAAAGTGAATTTGATATCTATTGTGCCATTGATCAATATGGAGATATTTTGGAATTTAAAGATAGCAGAAAAAATATTGAAAGTCTATCAAAATATATTTTTGATGAAAATTATCACGTGCAATTTAATTTGACTGCAAGAATAAACGATTATGGACAACTGAAGATCAAATATATGCCTAAAGAAAAATCTCGGAGTATAGAACAAGTGGAAATGATAGAAAATGTTAAGGATGTAGCTTATTTACCATTTTGTGATATGTCGGGGAATTTTAAGGATGCCTTTTTTGCTCTTCTTGGAAATGGTAGTCTGATACGCGTACAGGAAGAGTTGGATTCAAAAGAGGAGTATGCCGAAAGAGAATTTATAGTTAAAGATTTAGAAAGAGATTTCTTTGATGCAGAATGGGCGAACATATCTAAAATTTCAAACTCTTGTTCCCATATAGTAGGTCTCAGATATGATGGAACGGTAGTGGCGGCAGGGAATAACAGTACAGGACAGTGTGACACGGAGCTATGGAGTGATATAATAGATGTAGTAGCTGGAGAAGGATTTACTGTTGGATTAAAGTCAGATGGAAAAGTTGTTATTGCTATGTATGACGATAGAAGTTATATCAGGAAAACAACTGATGAAAATACAATTGTAAGAGAAGAGTACGAAAAAACAAAAAATTTTGAAGATATTCATACATGGGATAATATAATAAAAATATCAGCCGATTTAAACCATATTGTAGGGTTAACTGAAAATGGAAAAGTTGTTGCGGTCGGACAAAATAGGTATGGACAGTTAAACGTTGATAATTGGGAAAATATTGTTGATGTTCGCACAACAGAAATGACTACGTTTGCTATAGACAATAATGGAAATGTTCATTTTACTGAACGATTGAAGTAAATGCAATATAGGGGCATTGTTATTATAGCTTAATAATATTTTTCCCTTAGCCCTCGCGAGCCTGCAGCGAAATATATCTAATTTATCCGAATAATAAACAGTAATTTATGGAGATGAAATGATTATGAACAGCACAATAAGAGTTATGACAAAAAAAGATGAAACCGATGTTCTTGAAATGATGCGGGTGTTTTACGCTTCACCGGCTGTTTTTACTAATGGCTCGGAGGAGGTTTTTTTAAGCGATATAGAAAATTGCATTAATGATAACCCCTATCTGGAGGGGTATGTCATCGAAAATTCAAATGGCATACAAGGGTATGCGATGATTGCAAAAAGCTTCTCCACCGAATTTGGAAAGCCGTGTATCTGGATTGAGGATTTGTATGTTAAAGAGGAGTACCGAGGTCTGGGACTTGGTAATATGATTATGGAGTTTATCACAAAAAAGTACCCAGGCTGCATTTTCCGCTTGGAAGTGGAAGAAGAAAACGAGAGAGCTATCAAGCTATATAAAAAATGCGGATTTACTGTTTTGCCCTATATGGAAATGAAAAAGTGAGCCTAATTCTCTCATTAATTAAACTATCACAGAAAATGCACGGGGAATATTAACTATTTGAGCAAATGGCAATTCTCCGCCGTATTCGCCGTCAACCGTCCATTTTATGGGCTCATCGCTTTCAAATGTAACATTTGATGCCTTAAAGCTTATAATGTTCTCCGTCTTTTCTATATTTCCCGTTACAAAAGCGGAAAGAATATTCTGATAACCAAGAGCATTTTTGGGCTTCTTAATAAGAAGAACCTCAAAAAGTCCGTCATTTAAGGAAATTGCTCCGCCTACGGTGTGTTTCATTCCTGCAATCTGGAAAGAATTGCTTACGGCACCCAGGATGAAATCATCCTCTATAACCACATCGTCAAATTTAACCCTTGCGTGAACAACCTTTATCGAGGAAAGCTGGCGGAGTCCCTCAATGATATACGCCATATGCCCGAAAATGTTTTTAAATTCCTGAGAGGTATCATATGAGACCGATGTAAACGCACCGAAAGCCGCAACATAGGCAAAGTACTTGTCGTTCATCTTACCTGCATCGCAAAAGAAAGGTGTGCCCTCCACAACCATTTTTGCCGCCTTGCGGATATCGGAGGGAATCCCGATAGTTCCTGCAAAATCGTTTGTACTTCCCGACGGCAGGTATGCAAGCTTGGGCCTTTTTTCAGGCTCGGCACACATTAATGCACTGACTGCTTCGTTTAACATTCCGTCGCCACCGCAGACAGAAATAACTTCATACTCTGTCATATGCTCTTTAATATATTCATATCCGTCTTTGGCACATTTTGTAGGGTGAAGTGTAATACAATAATCGTGTGAGGAATATATGTCTATAATATCCGAAAGATGATGTTTTATCTGAGCTTTGCCGCTTACAGGATTATAAACAAGTAAAAGTTTCTTTTCCATAACGCAGCTCCTTTCTATACAATATTATACTCTTTTTTAAAATGAATTCAATATTAAAAAGTAAAAATTTGCTTTTTTCGGCATATTATACCTAAAAATGAATAAAATAGCCCTATAATAATATTGCTTTTTATCTGTGACGGTGGCATAATATAAGTATAATAAATAGTTATTGGGAGGACATATTAAATATGAGATATGAAGAAATTATCGAATTTGTGCAAAAAAATTTAAAAAAGACCGCTGCCAAGAAAATTGAGAAGCATATAGCGGTTGAATTTGATATTTACGGAGAGGGCGAGGGTGCATTTTACGTAGAGGTAAAGGATGGCACTATCACAGTTGAGCCTTATGAATATTATGACCGTGATGCTAAGGTTTATATCACAGCTGATGAGCTTGTTAAGCTTGTAAACGGAGAAAAGACCCCCGAAGAAAGCTTTGCAGAGGGGATTTTGATGATTGAGGGAGAAATTGATGTTGCACAGGAGCTTATTAAGCTTGTGAAGGCTCCTGCGAAGAAGACCGCATCAAAGCCTGCCGCAAAGAAAACTGTTGCAAAGAAAGCTCCTGCAAAAAAGACCGTTAAGGCAGAAAAGGCAATTGTTGAGGACACTAAAAAGAAAAGCTCAAAGGTAGCCAAGGATATTAAAAAATAAATCCGATAATTAGCCATGTTTTCAATGAAAATTTCATAAAAAATCCCCCTTTGACTAATTTTTATTCAAAAGGGGATTTTTTTATGATGATTAAATTTCGGGAAGTGTCCCAATTGCTCTGAGAAGCTCCGACAGCTTTTCCGTGCGGCGGACAGTCTTAAGGACTTTTTCCTCGTCGGGGAAATTCCACATCATAAACAGCCATATTTCCTTTAATTTGTGCATTGTAAAATGGTCGGAGGAAAGAACCATATTATATCTGTCGGCAAGAATGTTGGTGAATTCCACCATTTCAGCCGTAGTAATTCTGCTTCCACCTTTAATTTCACGCATGAGTGCGGGATTTGCCACAGCACCTCTGCCAAGCATTACGTGATTTAAACGAGGGTATTTTTCCTTGATTTTAGTATAGTCATCAGCCGTGAATACATTTCCGTTGTAGCAAACGGGAGCATGGCTTTTGTTATACGCCGTCTGAAATGCCTCGTGATTTATTTCGCCTTTATAAAAGTCCTCGCGGCATCGGGGATGTACAATCAATTCCTTAATAGGGTAGGTGTTATAAAGCTCTAAAATTTCATCAAATTCATCGGGGGAGGAAAAGCCGATTCTCGTTTTTATAGATATGTCGATATTGCTCTTTTCAAAGATTTCATCAAGAAAGCTTTTAAGAAGCTCTTTTTCCCTGAGAAGTCCGCTTCCGCGTTTCTTATTTACAACCGTACCCGACGGGCATCCCAGGTTCAGATTGATTTCATCATAGCCGTATTCCTTTACCTTTTCCGCAAATTTTATAAAGGATACGGAATTATTTGTAAGGGTTTGCACAATCGGTTTTACAACGCTGTTATTTTCGGGGAGCATATCCTTAAAACCTTTTCTACCGATTTTGGTGTTGTCGGAGGGGGAGATAAAGGGTGTATAATATTTATCGCATCCGCCGAAATATTCTGCGTGCGTGTTTCTGTATATGTACGATGTAACGCCCTCAAGGGGAGCAAATGAAAGTGTCATAACTCACCTCAATTATAAATTTTAATTTATTATAACATATGTCGGAGAAAAAAACAATAGAGGTTGTTTCATAATTGAAACAACCTCTTAGATTACAAAAAACCGTTAAAATCGAGGGCGTGTACCTCGATTTTAACACCTTTATTTTAATACATTCCGCCGCCCATAGCCGCCGCCTGAGCCGCAGCCGCAGCTGCACTATCTTCCTTGGGCTTATCTGCAACGATGCTCTCTGTTGTAAGAACCATGCTTGCAACAGAAGCCGCATTCTGAAGTGCGCTTCTTGTAACCTTTGCAGGGTCAACGATACCTGCCTTCATCATGTCAACATACTCATCTGTAAGTGCATTGTAGCCGATGCCGTTTTCGCTTGTCTTAATCTTTTCAACAACTACTGCACCCTCGATACCTGCATTTGCACAAATCTGCTTAACAGGCTCCTCAATAGCACGAAGAACGATTGATGCACCTGTTTTCTCGTCGCCTGTAAGAGTTTCTGTAAGCTCTTTCACACATGCGGTTGCCGCAATGTAGCTTGTGCCGCCGCCTGCTACAATACCTTCTTCCACAGCCGCTCTTGTAGCTGCAAGAGCATCCTCTATACGAAGCTTCATTTCTTTCATTTCTGTTTCGGTAGCCGCACCAACCTTAATTACTGCAACACCGCCTGCAAGCTTTGCAAGTCTTTCCTGAAGCTTTTCGCGGTCAAAATCGCTTGTTGTGCTTTCAATTTCGCTCTTAATCTGACCTACACGATCACGGATAAGCTGAGCATCACCCATGCCGTCAACAAGGATAGTAGCTTCCTTAAGGATCTTAGCCTGACGACAACGACCAAGCTGACTGAAATCTGTTTCCTTAAGGTCAAGACCAAGCTCCTCGCTGATTACCGTTCCGCCGGTCAAAATTGCAATATCCTGAAGCATAGCCTTTCTTCTGTCGCCAAAGCCGGGAGCCTTAACCGCTACGCATGTAAATGTTCCGCGGAGCTTGTTAACGATAAGAGTGGTGAGTGCCTCGCCCTCAATATCCTCTGCAATGATAAGAAGCTTCTTACCCTGCTGAACAATCTGTTCAAGAATGGGGAGGATATCCTGAATGTTGGATATCTTCTTATCTGTGATGAGAACGTAGGGATCATCAAGTACTGCTTCCATTTTTTCAGTGTCTGTTACCATGTAGGGGGAGAGATAACCGCGGTCAAACTGCATACCTTCAACAACTTCGCTGTAGGTTTCCGCAGTTTTTCCTTCTTCGATAGTGATAACACCGTCGTTTGAAACCTTCTCCATAGCATCAGCAATAAGCTGACCGATTTTTTCGTCGCCGGCAGAGATTGATGCAACACGTGCAATATCTTCCTTGCCGTTAACCTTTTTAGCACTCTTTACGATACAGTCAACTGCTGTGTCAACAGCCTTTGCAATACCGCGGCGAAGTACCATGGGGTTAGCGCCTGCTGCCACATTCTTAAGACCTTCGCGAACGAGAGCCTGTGCAAGAAGCGTAGCGGTTGTAGTACCGTCACCTGCTACATCATTTGTCTTTGTAGCAACCTCGCGTACAAGCTGTGCACCCATATTTTCGAAGGGGTTTTCAAGTTCAATTTCCTTTGCAATGGTAACACCGTCGTTAGTGATAAGGGGACCGCCGAATTTCTTTTCAAGAACAACGTTTCTGCCCTTGGGTCCGAGAGTTACCTTTACAGTATTAGCAAGCTGATTAACACCGCTTTCAAGTGCCTTACGAGCTTCTTCGCCAAATAAAATGTCTTTAGCCATGTTATATCACTCCTTTAATCTAATTTTGCGAGAATTTCACTCTGACGGAGGATTGTGTATTCGGTTCCGTCAAGTTTTACTTCAGTACCGGCATATTTTGAAAGAAGCACCTTGTCACCAACCTGTACCTCCATCACAATCTCCTTACCGTCAACTATTCCGCCGGGGCCAACCGCAACAACCTCTGCATACTGAGGCTTCTCCTTGGCACTGCCGGGAAGAACGATTCCGCTTTTTGTGGTTTCTTCGGATTCCACCATTTTGATAACGACTCTGTCGCCAAGCGGTTTGATAGTCATATATATTACCTCCTAAAAAATAATAAACTATAGTTTCCTACAAATATATATATTAACATATTTGAAAAAAAAAGCAACACATATAAGGAAAAATTTTCTTTTAATTCATAAATTGAGAAAATATTCCATAATCTGTGGTAGAAAGGTTGTGAACATAATGGAAAAAAGAATAGAGCTTCTTCAGCTTGCCGATATCGGCAAAGGAAGTGCCAAAATATCTCCCCAAAGCGTTGAAATTGAAATAAGCGGAATTAACGGAAGCATGAAAGCCTGGCTTATAGGGGGAGAAGCAGTGCCAATCGGAAATATCGTGGACGGCAAGCTGAGAAAACAAATTAATACCACAAGGCACAACGGAATTTTGATTACACAGGGTGGAAGGCAGATGCTTATAGGAAAATACGGCGAAACCACCCTGGAAATTAAAGAAAAAAGCATACCTTTTGATCTTCCAGGATTCAACTGGAAGAAAATCGAATCAAAAAATTATAACGATTTATGCCGTGAGCTTAGGTTTATTATCAGCAATAAGGATGTTTATCATAACTATAAAAAATACGGGCACTATTGGGTAGGCGAGGGCGATGGCACGGCTGCGGTAGCCCTTCAATACAGCGAGGATGAGCCAAATCCTTTAGAATTTATGGGAAAAATGAAACTTACCAAAAACGGCTACGCCATAGTATGTGTAGATAAGAAAACTAAACAACTATACATTCCTTAAAACAAAATGGCACGATTTGGGGACTGTCCCCAAATCGTGCCATTTTGCACATAATTACCTTTTTTTCAAATACAAATTGGGGTCTACAGGTATGTCATTATTCATTATTTCAAAATGCAGATGCGGTCCCGTAGAACGCCCGGTGTTTCCGCTCAGGGCAATCTCTGTGTTTGCTCCAACGCTTTGCCCTGCTTTCACGTTAATTGTACCCAGGTGAGCATATGCTGTGACAACTCCGTATCCGTGGTCAATGCGTACCAAGTTTCCGTAAGTTCCTCCGTCTCCCGCATATATCACCTTGCCGCACTCTGCGGCTATCACGGGGGTTCCCTCCGGTACTGCTATGTCAATTCCCTCGTGCATTTTGCCCCAACGCTCGCCGTAAGGGGAGGAAATTACACCCTGCAAAGGGTAGAGCAGCCCTGTTTTTAAAACGTCCTTTTCCTTTGTCCCCACGCGGACAACCCTTGATACAGGGGTAATGAGAACATTTTCCGAAAGAATCCGTCTGGATTGAGGCATGCCGTTTTTATAAACTGTTTGGGCCTCTATCTGTGCCTTGCCTTCTTTTCCCTCCGTTACGGTAACGGACTCACCTATGTAAAGAGTGCTGTCCTGCGTGGACTGTGTATCAAAAGGGATATTTTGATTTTCCGTTGTGTTTACAACGCTTATTACTTTCACATTCTTACTGTTTTGAAGAAGGAGACTGCACTTTTCAAAATCTGAAATGCTGCCCTTTTCCACTATGTTTGTTTTATATTTTATGTTGGTTGTGATTTTTGCATCTGAATCAATAGCACACTCCAAGATATATTTCTCAACAATCTCTTGAGCCGCCGCCTTATCCTTAGCGGTAAAAATGGCTGCATCGTCCGAATAGACCGTACATCCCCGACTAAGCTTTGGCGAGGATAGAAGAAGCTTGTCGCGCAGATTGTTGCCCTTTGCTATATTAGTTCTTAAGCTCAGTGTGGGAGCGGTGATAAAATGCAAATCTATGCCACTTAAATTTTTTGAAGATATAAACTTCTTGGCACTGTCAATCGCCACCTCATAGTTTACAGTCCCTGAAGTCACCGCGATTTGCTTTCCGTTATAATATATACCTGTCCCGAAGGTGAAAAATCTGAAAAAAACCAATACACAGCATATCCATATTCCTAATGACAATATGTGCTTTGCAAAATTGTGAAAAATCATACCGCACTGCTCTCTGCACTCTGCAATAAATGAAGAAACCGGTGCTGTAATAACCTCAAAGCTAAATCTCTTTCTGCGTGAGATTGCTTTAGTCTGCATCTTGGGGACGGCTTGCCCAAAAGGAGATATGATGAAACCGCCGTGTCTTGGATGTTCTGCCTGCATATACATTCCTCCTTTGTCAGAATAATTATATGCGTGCTTCCAAGAGAACAGACCAAAAAAAACAGCCGAGGTGTTTATAAAATGCAAAAGGTGTGTTAAAATAAGAATATCTTTTTATTTAGGAGATGATGAATTGTATAAAATCACATTAGAAATGATGGATGATTTTAGACAGCATTTGTTTGACGAAGAAAGGGCTGAGGCGACCATATCCAAATACCTATATGATGTAGATGCCTTCAGAAAATGGCTCGGTCAAAAAGAGGCAACTAAGCAGACTGTGTTGGAGTATAAAAGAATGCTTGTTGAAACACATTCTCCCGCAAGTGTCAATTCAATGCTGTCCTCGCTGAATATGTTTTTCAAATATTCAGAAAAAACAAACCTACAGGTGAAACTCCTGAAAATTCAAAGAAACATATTTTCGGATAAGGAAAAGGAGCTTAGCAAGGCGGAATATGAAAAATTGCTCCGTGCGGCAAAAAACAAGAATAATGAAAGGCTCTATTTGCTGATGCAGACAATTTGCTCCACGGGAATACGTGTTTCAGAACTGAAATTTATCACGGTAGAGGCAATAAAACTCAAAGAGGCACGGATTAATTGCAAAGGAAAGCACCGCCGTGTGCTTTTGCCGCAAAATTTGTGTAAAATACTGTCGAAATATGTAAAGGAAAGAAAAATTCAAAGCGGAAGTATTTTCGTAACCAAAAACGGGAAACCCCTTGACCGCAGCAATATCTGCCACGATATGAAAAAGCTGTGCGATGATGCGGGAGTTTTACGGAGCAAGGTGTTTCCGCATAATCTTCGGCATTTATTTGCACGCACGTACTATTCAATAGAGAAGGATATAGTTCGGCTCGCAGATATTTTAGGACATTCGGGAATCAACACTACAAGGATTTACACAATGGAAACAGGTGATGTTCACAGGGTACAAATCCAAAGGCTGGGGCTTTTGATTTGTTGACAAAATAAAAATACCACATAATCGAAATTATGTGGTCTAATGTTCTGAACTTAATAAAAATGTCATTCTTTTTTTCGAAAGAAAGGCTTCTTGGGTTGGTTGGCAGGTTGATTTTAAGAAAAAGCGGCATTGCAAACAGACCAATATGTATAAAATAAATACATTGGTCTGTTTGCCATACACGTTTTTTTGCATTTTAACTAAAATTGGTGTAAATCCTCTGTATGTACTTGACAAACAAACTTCCCAATGTTATAATATTTCTGCAAATTAGACGTTCTCTTTTGTTGAGTTACCACATAATTTCGATTATGTGGTCATATAATTAATGTTTTGGGCTTTTTTTTTGAGCCTTTCATAGCAAGTGTTCAAAAAAGAAAAGCAAATGTTTTGAATTATACAAAAGGAGAAAAAATCATGCGGAATCAGGTTGTTAAGGATATCGAGAAAGAGTTTTTGGAACCGTCTTTTAAATATCTTGTAGAAAACGGATTGGAAAATACCTCAGTGCGTGATTTATGCAAAGCAATGGATGTTTCCTATGGCAGCTTGTACTATTGGTTTGACGGAAAGGAAGATATCTACATAAACGTGGTTAAATACGGAGTGGAAAGAGTTGCGGACAAACTTTTCAAGGTAGCGTTTGAGAGAATGCACGACCCGAAGCTTTTCTTTGATACCTTCCTTGACGAGGTTGATAAGTACAGAAGCGAGCTAAGGCGTGTTTTTCAGTTTGCCACCAGTCCCGACTATGGCAAAGCAGTGCAGATAAAGACCGAAGAATTTAAAGCGGTATATGAGAAATACATAATTGAGTTGTCACAGCTTACAAAAATCAAGCCCGAAATTATGGCACCAATCATATACATGTTGATTTCCATTCTGGTTGACTATTGTGTGTGGGAGGATAGGGAAGCCTCCGACATGCAGATGAAATTTTTGTACAATACAATTTTGACCCTGCAAACGGTAAAAATGTAGCCCGTCGGGAAATGACATCTTATGGAGTGATGAATTAATGAACACAGGAGCAGATTTATTGGTAATTGTATTGGGCGTATGCCTGGCACTTTTATTTTTTGTTATATTGATGATGAAGTTTATTACCTGCGTATATCTTCCCTTTGCGGATGACCGTGATTTTATCAAGCTGGAAATAATGCGTTCTCACGGAAATGAACGGGTACATTGGCAGCACGAGATGAAAAGGCTGTATCTGGGTATGATTCCTATAGTGGGAAAATACCTTGTTGACCTCAGTAGAAGAAGAGGGAAAAAACAGCGGGAAAGACTGTAATTCCCTTGGGGGTTTATATATATGGGATTTGTCCCAAAGGCTGCGTATGTGCAGAGACAGCAGTTGAAAAAACAAGCTCTGCCCGTAAGCGAAGACGGAAACTTCGCAGACATCTAAGGAAAGGATGATAAAGAAGAAATGAAAACAAAGAAAATTTTGTCCTTGCTTGTTGCTATGACAATGCTCTTTAGCTGCGTTGGCATCACAGCAATGGCGGAGACAGTCAACACTCTGGATGAGCTTTTAAGCGCCATTGAAAATGGCGATGGCAACATCACATTAGGTAGCGACATTGACCTCAACGGAAATAGCTATGTTGCATACATTGGCGAACAGGGTTATGAAACCGTTCAGGCAGCTATTAATGCGGCACAGAACGGTGAAACAGTTACCATTAGCGCAGGTGAATACAGTGCAATTAACATCAGTAATAAGAACATTACAATTCAGGGTACTGTAGGCGATAATGGTGAATTACTCACTACAATCAAGGGTGGTAATCCTGCAATTACAGGTCACTCATTTAACGGCACAATTAGAGATATTAAAATAGTTGATGCATTTAAAGTTATGTATGCAGAACCTGCCGGAAACGTAACGGTTGACAACGTTTATGTGTCCGGTGCTACATACGGATTCCACCTTGTTGCATATTCTTCAGATTTGACATGGAAGATTGAAAACAGCTACATGGATTTGAGATGGGCGAACTCGTTCGGCGTGTACGGCAACGGTGATGCCGACATCATCATCAGAGGCAACGAATTTGTTTCAACAAATCCGTACTATCCTGACTATGGTGCTATTCATGTAAATTCGTTCCTACCAAGCGTAACTGTTGAAGAGAATATTTTCGGCAAAAACGCAAGAATTTACATTGATAAATCTGTAACTGATACTTCAAAGGTTAAGGTATCCAAGAATTATCATGCTGACGGCGTTGAGAAAGCTTTTGCAGATGATGCTGATGGCGTGACGGTAAAAATTGATTCGTACTATACTGGCGTTGATGAAAACAGTAATCTTACAGGTCTTGTGACAATTTCTTCTGATGTTGCAGAAGTAAATGGTGTTAAGTACGCATCCCTCGAAGAAGCATTCAAGGCTGTTACCGCTGAAAACAATGTTGTTGAAATCCTTGCAGACGTAACTGTTGATTACTTGTGGAACTGTAGAAGTGGCAACGGTGCACAGTTTACAGTTCCCGTTACTATCAACGGTAACAACAAGACAATTAAGTTCACAGGCGAAGTTAAGGACAATAACTGGAACACAATCTTCAGATTTGAAGAAAATGCAATAGTTAAGGACCTCACAATCGATATTAGCGAAGCAACCGGCACTCAGAGAGTGATTACAGCAAAGAAGAGCCTTGATGTTGACAACCTTACAACTATAGGTAGCGCAAGATATGGCATAATCTTTGGTGAAGGTGCAACCGTAGCAGAGTTAGCTAATGCAGAAATCTCTATTGCAAACTCTGATCTTAATGGTACAAGAAGAGCAATTTCCGATAACGAAGGCGGTAAGGACGTAAAGTCCGTAACAGTTACAGGCAATACTCTTAACGCAAACGTTTATTTAAGCGCTTCTGAAAGCATTATTTTCAATAACAATACAGCAACAGGCGAAGTAGATCTTCGTGCCTACACAAAAGGCAATACCCTTGATGTTACTGCTACAGGCAACACTCTTAATACAGAGAAGAACTACATCGAGGCAGGTGGTACAATTAATGCACAGCCTGAATTCTATATTCCTGCCAAAGGCTCCAACTCTCTTGCATATACCAAGGAAGTTGACGGGTATGTGCGTGTTTGGGGACAGTCTGAAAATACAAATGCGGCAGAGAGTTTTGCACTTAAGCTTTACTCCGAAGATACCCTTATGGCTACAACAGTGCTTAATGATGTCAATAATATCATCGACGGCTCACAGGATTCAGTAACATGGAATTTCTTCTATCCTCAGTCTAATGACGATTATTGGACAACTACATGGGAAGAAGGACATCCCAATGCACTTGATAAACCTACTAAGGTTGAGCTTTACATCGACGGCACTCTTGTTTCGACAACAGCTGCACAGATGAACGGACCTGACGGCATCAATCCCGTTACTTGGGAAGAACTTGGCGGCGTTAGAGCTATTGAACTTCCCACAGCTACAGTAACAGAGATTTCCGAGGCAGAACTTGAGGAAAAGAATGCTCCAGAACTTACTTTTGCTCTTAATTTCAAGGCTGATGAAGTAACAGACGAACAGCTTAACTATTATAAGGATTGGTATGCAGACTACGTTCTTACTATAAATAAGGACTTCACTGCCAATGCTGATGGCAGTGCTGATGGTTATTTGGCAGGTCAGTATGATGCATATAGTGAAAACTGGGTTAGTGTTCCGTTTGAGAATGTAACCCTTGAAGCAGGCACTCAGTTAAGAGTTCTTAAATATGCAATTGAGGGAAACCTTTCAGATTATAAAACTCCTCTTACTTATAATGATGTATATGGATTTGTTAAAGAGTTCAACTGTGGCATCTATTTTGATGAGGACTATCTTGCAGAAAATCCCGACCTTGAAGTAACTCTGGAACTTCGTATGTATAACCCCGATGAAAGCAAAAATGAAACATATGTAATCGGCGAGACATATGAGTTTGACGCTTCTGATATTGCAACACCTGTTGCACAGATTGGTGAAACAACATACGCAACCTTCGCAGAAGCACTTGACGCGGTTCAGGATGGTCAGACCATTACTTTACTGAATGTCACAGGCGACGAGTCTAAGACGGAGATTGATTTTGATAAAGCTATCTCATTCACTATCACCGGCGAAGCTCCCAACTATGCTCTGCCTGTTGTGACATTCCAGAATGCAAAAGTTACAATCAAGGATGCTGAAATTCTGATTCCCGAACTTGATGCACGCCAGGATGCTACCATCAATGTAGTAGATTCTATCGTTCGCGATGCAGGCGGAAACAGCATTGTGAAGTCCTACTACAACGGTGCAATCAACATTTCCGGCGATTCTGTTGTACACACAATGCAGGTTACAACAATGGGCTACATCACTATTTCCAATACAGCAAAGCTTAATGCTACATGGCAGACCAACGTATACGGCAATGGTATGATTACTGTTGAAGACACTGCAACCTTCGCAACCGCAGCCCTTCACCTTACCGGTAAGGATTATTCCGGTCGTGACAATCCTGATGCTGACCGCGTTGGCAAGCCCGCTACCATTGTTGTTGACGGTGCAACACTTACAGTCGGTAAGGTTTACTCCGACAGCGGTGCTGATTACAGCTACAACTCCAGCCACGGCATCAACATCGGAACTATCGATGGCAAGTCCGCTGTGCTTGATGCCAAGAACGGTGCAACCGTGAACATCTACATGGCTGACGGACAGACCGCAAACATCGGTGCAAACGGTACAGTAAATGTAGATAATTCTAAACTCAATGTAGCTTGCCGCAAAGAAGATGGTGTTGTATCTCTTGTGAATGATGGAACTATAAGTGTCGACAATGGTGCAATTTACCTGACAACTGTTAATGCTACACTTACTGCACAGGAAGGTCTTGGAGTTAAATCAACTGTAGATGGTTACGGGGTTAATTACGCTGACGGCAAGTATAGCTTGAAAGAAATTGAAGAGGTTAAGTTGTTTGATTTCTACACAACAACAGTTACTTTAAACAACTCACTTGCTATAAACTTCTACGTGGAAGACAAAAATCTTTCCGGAGAGAATTATGTTGCTAAAATTGAGCATAAGTTAGCGGATGGTACGGTTAACAAGGTGGAGGTTCCCTATTCTGAATGGGGAACAGGAGTAGCAGGATATCACTCTATTACATATAGCGGACTTGTTGCAAAACAAATGTCGGAAGATGTTTGTATTACAATATACGAAGGCGAAACTCCGGTAAGTAAGACTCGTACAGATGGATTAAGAGCATATGCCGAAAGAGCGCTTATTAAATATGCTGACGATGTTGAGCTTTCCACAGCTTTGGTTGATATGCTTAACTATGGTGCTGCTGCACAAGAATATTTCGGTTATGGTGTTGAAAACCTTGCAAATGCAACTTTGACTGAAGAACAGAAGAAACTTGCATCTACATCTGAGAATGTTAAGAATATTCAAGTAAAGGGTGACCACTATCTTACGACCACGTTGTCTCTTGAAAATAACATCCTTCTTACAGGTTATTTCACATTTGATTCCGGAATTAATGGGAAATATGCAGAAGTAAAATACGTTGACAGTTATGGAGATCCGGTTTCATACACTGTAAACTACCAAGATTTTGTGAAAAACACAGATAAAATATATGGAATTTGCGTAGATACTCTTGCAATTGCAGATGCTGCTTGTGAGGTAACAATAACTGTTTACAATTCGGATGGAACTGTATATGGTACTCTCGTAGATAGTATGGAAAGTTACTTGTACAGAATCATGCAGAAGGATAATAGAGAAATCTTCAAAATGATAGCGAGATTTACAGCCTCTGCGTATAACACATTGCACTAATTAGAAAGGAGTATAGATATGAAGTACATGGCACCAGAGATTGAAGTAATCAGTTTTACTGACATTGATGTTATCCAGACATCAGGCGATCCGGGAAATAGCGGAAATAGTGGCTTTGAAGAAACCGGAAAGAACGAACTTCCCGGAGCATGATTTTCGGATATTTCAAATCTCAACTAATTAGTAACGTTTGTACAAGGAGCATTTTGCTCCTTGTACAAATAAAACCAGACATTTTTAGAAGGACGGCTTTAATTGAAAATTTTACATTTTGATAAAATAATTTTACGTCGTGCTGCAGAAATGATTATATTCTGTATCGGACTATCAGTCCTAATATGCTTTTTTTGTGTATCAGGACCTATGCCGGTAGGTAGTGTACAACGTGACGTAGCACTTAATATTATTCCATTTGTTTTTTTAGCAATTAACATTGTAATGTTACGCAACTGCTATGTAGCATTCTTAGGAAAAAAACAATATTATACTGTAAATTTGTGTGCGTATGCGATATTTGCAGTTGTAAATATAGGTGCATACATAATGCTACCTGTAGATGGGTATACGTGGTTGTTTGTAACAACCAAAATTTTACGGTATTCAAAGCTTGAGCTAATTCCTCATTTGGGTATAATGATATTTCATTTACTACTGTTTTTCTCTGTTTTCCTTGCCCCAATCGGCATGAGCTGGGTGCACAGAAGTGCAGAGGAAAAATACGTAGGAGAAGAAATGGTTCCTCCGAGAATGGACGAGGAAAAGGTAAAAGCAGCTAATAAAGCGTTAGAAGCAAAAACAGATAAAAATTCTCAATATTGATGCTTTATGCTATTTTTATAGCATTTTGCATATTGTGACATCTGTGTATAGCTTCTAAATTAAACAAGACTGTGCATACTTTTTTCCCAAGCATCACATAAAATGCGGCTATGCACAGATGCTGCAAATTAAGACCAAAGGTCGCGGAGGTACAGACAAATGAAGGTAAAAATGAAGAAAAGGCGAATCCTTTGTCCTGATTGCAAAACAGGGGAGGAAAGCTTTCGCCTTGACCCAAGCTCTCCCGTATGCCCGTACTATGAATGTTATAACGGAATCCGTTGCAATTATTACGTGCCTACGAAGAAAAAGGGAATAAAGAAAATCCTGTATAAAATAAAAAGAATTTTCAAAAAATATTAAAGAAATGTGCCAAAGGGTCTATTCCCTTTGGCACATTTCTTTAAATACCAAAAAATCAATTTTTATCCGTCAAAAGCTTATTTACCTCAGCGATAAATGTAGACACGTCCTTAAACTGGCGGTATACGGAGGCAAAGCGAACATATGCGACCTCGTCAATGTCCTTAAGCCCTTCCATAACCTTTTCGCCAATTTCCTTTGTAGAAATCTCTCTCTTAAGAGTATTTTGCAAATCGGATTCAATTTTATCAACCAGCCTGTCAAGCGTGCTGGTTTCCACGGGGCGTTTTTCACAAGCACGGGTAAGTCCTGCAAGAAGCTTTTCTCTGTCGAACATTTCACGGGTTTTGTCCTTTTTAATTACCACAATGGGCAGGCTTTCCACCTTTTCATATGTAGTAAAACGCTGAGCACATTTGATGCACTCTCTTCTTCTTCTGATTGCTACGCCCTCATCTGTAGGACGTGAATCAATTACCTTACTGTCTTCATGACCGCAAAACGGACAACGCATAAAAATCCCTCCATGTTTTATACAAGCTGTCGCTTGTGTTATATTATTTTTCCAGTGCCATTATCTTATCTACTCTGCCCTGATGTCTGCCGCCTTCAAATTCGGCGTTCATATAATAATCCACAATATCTTTTGCATCCTCTGCATTTGTGAATCTTCCGCCCAATGCAATCACGTTTGCATTGTTGTGCTGTTTTACCAGTGCGGCAATTTCCTTTGACGGGCAAAGTCCGCAGCGGATACCGTCAATTTTATTTGCGGCAATGGAAATTCCTACGCCTGTTCCGCATACCAAAATACCGAAATCGGCTCTTCCGCTCACAACCTCATCACAGCATGCCTTTGCAAAATCGGGATAATCCACACTGTCGGGTGTGTCTGTTCCTAAGTTTATTATTGCATGTCCTTTTTCTGCTAAATAATCAAGCAGAATGTTTTTAAGTTCATAACCGCCATGGTCTGCCGCCATTGCAATTGTCATATTTTTTCAACCCTTTCTTCTCTTTCTCTCTCAGCTTGCGGCTTCCTGAGATATACCGCGGTAAGCTCCGATGCACTCAGGGGCTTTTTATCAAGTGCCGCATAGGCAACACTGCCTGCCCTTTGAAGCTGATGCTGGGGAGGAGCAAAGAGTGCGTTTTCACCCATAAGCTCAGTAATTTTTTCTCTATGTACCTTTACGCCGTCACCTACAAAAATTGTTTTTTCCGTAAGCTCATCGCAAAGCTCCTCAATAGCTAAAGCACGAGGCTCTTTTATACATTCAAGCTTTCCACCGTTGTATCTGTAGAGCGCATTATACACCTGACCACGCCTTGCATCCATAATAGGGGAGATAACTAAGTCTGTAAAAGCTATGTTATGTGCCAACGCCTCAAGTGTGGAAACTCCTACCACGGGCTTTCCAAGTCCGTAAGCAAGCCCCTTTATTGTACCGATTCCTATTCTCAGCCCCGTGAAAGACCCCGGTCCCTCACTGCACGCAAAAAGGTCAATGTCGGATATATCAAGATTAACCTTTTTCAAAAGCTCGTCAATCATGGGCATGATTGTCTGGGAATGTGTCAGCCTTGTGGTTGTGCTGATCTCCCCCAAAAGGGTATCATCGGAAAGAACCGCCGCCGTAGCAGTAAGTGCCGAAGTATCAATAGCAAGTATGTTCATAATTCTATTTTCCTCTCGTTATCGCCCAGCCTTGTAATCCGTACTACGATTTTATCCTCGGGCAAATACTCCATAAAATTGTCGGGCCATTCGATGATTGATATGCCGCTTTCAATCTGCTCCTCAAAGCCGATATCCAAAAGCTCATCAAAATCACTGAGCCTGTACAAATCGTAATGATTAATTACCTCACTGCCCTCGTAGCGATGCATTATTATAAAGGTGGGGGAGCTTACCCCTTTTTCTATGCCAAAGTAGCGGGCAAAGCCTCTTGTAAAGGCAGTTTTCCCTGCACCAAGATCACCCGTCAGACAGATGACCTTAGGGGCAGTTATTTTTGCCGCTAATTCATAGGCGAAATTTTCAGTTTCGTTTACGCTGTGTGATATAAATTCCAAAGTAATTGCTCCTAACACAATATAAGGATATTCTTCACTATTTTACTATATTGTAACACAATATCAAGAGCTTTTCAATCTGTTTTATCAAAAATTTAACCCCGTTTGTTCTTAAACGGCTTTAGTTCAGACACAATTATAGCCAAAAATACTAAAGAAAAGCCGATAAACATTTTAAATGAAACGGTTTCCGCCGTGAAAATTACGGAGAACATCACCCCGAACACAGCCTCCAGTGAAAGTATCAGTGCCGCCGTTGAGGGTGTGGTGAATTTTTGTCCTGCATTCTGGAATATGTAGCACAGACAGGTTGCAAATATTGTAAGATACAAAATAGCCCCTATTCCCGATAAAGCCATGTCCGACGGAAAGGTTTCAAACATCAGTGCGGGAATCCAGACAATAAGCCCTGCAAATAAGAATTGAAGCATTGTCAGAAGAAGTATATTTCTGCCTTGGGAAAAGGCACTTACCGCTATCATATGCAGTGAGAAGAATATGCCGCCAAGGAGTGTCAGCAAATCCCCTCTGCAAATTGTGGAAAAATCTCCGCCCGTAACGGAAATAAGCGTTATTCCGAATATACATAAAAAAGAGGCAACAATGTTATACTTATCGGGCTTTATTTTTGTAAAGGGATACGCTAAAAAGGGTACTATAACGCAATAAATAGCGGTCAAAAAAGCGTTTTTCCCCGGGGTGGTTGCTTCATCGGCAAGTCCATAGGTCTGGAATATGTATGCCGCAATGACCAAGGCTCCCATAACGAAGCCACGCCACAGGTAACCTCTGTCGATAACCCTTAAATGCTTTATGAGTATTACTGCTAAGATGATTGCCGCCAATGTGAAACGAACTGCAAGCAGGGAATAAATTCCGATGCTTTTAATAGTTCCCTCCATTATGAAAAACGTAGAGCCCCATATTATTGTTGCAAAAAGCAGTGCAATTTTCGCAATAAAGCTTTTGTTTGAATTATTCATTTTTATCCTCCGTAATCAGATTTGCAAATTTTCCTCCCACAAAGTCACAAAGCGTGGTGGGGGAAAGAATTACCTGCAAGCCTCTCATTCCGCCGCTTACGGAAATTGTTTCAAAATTTTCTGCACTTTCGTGTATGAATGTAGGGAATCTCTTTTTCATACCGATGGGGCTGCAACCGCCGCGGATATAGCCTGTAGTGGGGAGAAGCTCCTTAAGGGGCAAAAATTCCACCTTTTTATTTCCCGTCACCTTTGCCGCTTTTTTCAGGTCAACCTCCATTGCACAGGGAATACAGAATACACAGTGCCCTGTTTTATCTCCCTTTGCAACAAGGGTTTTAAATACAGTTTCGGGATTCATTCCGGTCACCTCGGCAATATGTGTTCCCGAAAGGTCGGATTCATCCACCTCATATTCTGCGGTTGTATATGTGATTTTTGCTTTGTCAAGCATTCTCATAACATTTGTTTTTTGCATAAATAAATTTCCCTTCTTGATAAATTAACCAAACAGTGATATTATATAGTAAAAATGGGTAAATTTCAAGAATTTTGTAGAAGGGAAGAAATATTTTGATTAAATATATTCTTTTTGATTTAGACGGCACCCTTACCAATCCCAAAGAGGGGATTACTAAATGTGTACAGCACGCACTTCGTTATTTCGGAATAGAGCGTGAATGTGACGAGCTTGTGTCCTTTATAGGACCGCCTCTTAAAGAACAGTTTATGAAATATGCCTCCCTCTCTGAAAAAGACGCCCAAAAGGCAGTGGAGGTTTACAGGGAGCGTTTTGCACCAATAGGACTTTTTGAAAATGAAATATACGACGGTGTTTTAGAAATGCTGAAGGAACTTAAAAATCAGGGGAAAATCCTTGCTATGGCAACAAGCAAGCCGTATGTATTTGCACAAAGAATTGCAGACAAATATGGCATTTCACCATATCTTTCGTACCTCTCGGGAAGCGAGCTTGACGGGAGAAATACCGATAAGGCACAGGTTATTAAAAATGCCATGGAAGCCTTGGGAGCAAAGCCCTCCGAAACCGTAATGGTAGGCGACCGCATACACGATTGCGAGGGTGCAAAGAAGTGTAAAATTAAATGCATCGGTGTAAGCTACGGCTTTGCCGCAGAGGGCGAGCTTTCCGGGAATGCCGAAAAAATTGCAGATTCTCCCTGCGAGCTTTTACGGATTTTGTCGGATATGTAATACCTCTATCGGGACAAGAATAGTATTTGACAGAGGTGTTTTGAATGGTTCGGGAACAAAGATTGATTTACATATCTGTCGGAATAAATTTTCTTGTTGGAATAATAGTCGGAATGGTGCTTTTCTATGGTCAAATCAGAACAGATATTTCTGTCTTTGATGAAATGAATGTATCGGGCGGCGTAATTTCTTTCGGGGAATTTCTGCACGTGTCATGGCTGAATTTTTTGTGGCTGATTTTCATTTTCCTTTTTCATAACCTGTTACCGATGCCCCTTATTCATCCTGTTATGATGCTGAGGGGCTGCTGCTCCTCGTTTTGCGTGGTGTACATATTGACGTTTTTGGGAATCAAAGAAGCCGTGGCGGCAGTACTTCCTCAATGCTTTTCAATATTACCCATAATGATTCTTTTTTCCGAAAAGGTAGTGAATAAGCGAAAAAAGATAATTGAAAATGGAGGGGAACCGTTTACATTTAACCGCAATGAAGTTTTGCTAACCCTCCTTATATCATTGATAGCAGGAGGGCTGGAAGTGGTATTTTACACTGTTTTAATCTAAAATCACGAAAAATAAATGGAAATTATGTGCAATTTGGTTATATACATTTTTTTCTTGCAGGTGTAAAATAGAAACACTCTCTCAAAAGGTGGGTAATTTATGAAGGAAATTATAGCGGAGTATGAGGTGTACTTAAAAAAGCAGAGAATGTCTCTGAATACACTTACTTCTTATGTCCGTGACCTGGAAACGTATTTTTCCTATTTAAAAGAGAATAAAGTAAAAAATGTTTTCGCTGTAAAGCGGACAACCCTTAATGCTTACATAGAACTCCTCAGAGCACAGGGAAAGGCACATTCTACGATTTCAAGACAGACCGCTTCCCTGAAAAAATTTTACCAGTGGGGAATTGGCAAGAAAGAGCTTGAGATAAACCCTGTTTATGGCATTGAGCTTCCCCGTGTGAAGAAAAAAATTCCCGAAGCTCTTACCACAAGAGAGGTTGTAAAGCTTTTAAATCAGCCCAAAACCACAGACTTAAAGGGAATCCGTGATAAAGCCATGTTAGAGCTTCTTTACGCTACGGGAATAAAAGTGTCGGAAATTATCACTCTTACGCTTAAAGACGTGGATATCCGCGGAGGAATGCTAAACTGCGTGGGAAGCAGAAATGAAAGGTACATACCTTTTGGCAAAGAGGCGGCAGATGCTCTTGATGAATATATAAAAAAGGCACGTCCTTACCTTATTAATAATAGCAAGGAAAAGAGCCTTTTTGTGAATTGCAGCGGAACTCCCCTTACAAGACAGGGCTTCTGGAAGATTTTACGCAGCTATGTACAAAGTGCGGGCATAAAGACGGAAATTACGGCTCAGACTCTCCGAAACTCCTTTGCCGTACACCTTTTGCAAAACGGTGCAGATATCAATGCCGTTTCGGAAATGCTTGGGCATAATGATGTGGTAACTACCAGAATATATAACCATGTACTTAAAGATAATATCAAAAAAATATATAAAAAAGCACATCCTAGAGCGTAGAAGTTGTAAGAACCATGTTTTTTTACAGCCTCTACGCTTTTTTAGTGATACAGCGGCAAAAGTGTAAAAAATTCCCTGAAAAGTGTAATTTTTAATGAAAGTTCAGCGAAAAGTAAATTGAATGTTGACACCCATATTAATTAAGGGTATAATGTTTATACAGAAAAAACGGAAGGAAGATATCTAATGGCAACAAGCATTTCACTTGAATTTATTCAGAATTTGGCAAAAGAGAACGCCCCCTCCATGCACTATGATGGAAAGAGTGATATTTCCGCATGGCAGAAGGACGCAAAGGCGAAGCTTACCGAGCTTTTGAAAATGCCCACAGAGCGTTGCGTGGACGAGTTTAAAATTACCGAAGAAAAAAAGGGCGATACATATACACAGTACAAATTTGAATTTCAGAGTGAACCCGGATATATAGTTAAGGCCGCATTTCTTCTTCCTGATGAATTAAAAGGAAAAGCACCTGTGGTAATTTGCCTTCAGGGGCACAGCACAGGCATGCATATTTCGTTGGCTGAGCCTAAATATGAAAGAGATGTAACCTCCATTGCAGGCGGACGTGATTTTGCTGTAAGAGCGGCACACGAAGGCGTTTGCGCTGTGGCTATAGAGCAGCGTTATATGGGAAGTGCAGGCTCAAACGAAGAGGGAAGACCCTCTTGCTTCACTGATAACACCGCTATCGCAGCCCTTCTTATGGGTAGAACGGCTGTAGGAGAGCGTGTATGGGATGTTATGCGTACAATTGATGTTGTTTGTGAGCATTTTTCAGAGTATGTTGATACCGATAAAATTATGTGCCTGGGTAATTCAGGCGGCGGTACTGCAACATTCTACGCTTCTTGCATGGACGAGAGAATAGCCCTATCCGTTCCATCCTGTGCAATCTGTACATACGAGGATTCAATTATGGCAATGCATCACTGCGGTTGTAATTTTGTTCCCGACATAAGAAAATATTTCGATATGGGAGATTTGGGATGCCTTATTGCACCGAGGAAGCTTGTAGCAGTGTGCGGTGTAGAGGATAATATTTTCCCTCTCCACGGTGTGGAAAAATCCTTTGAAACTATACAGTCTGCATATAAAGCTTATGGAAAAGAGGAGCTTTGTACTCTTATCAAGGGTAATGGAGGACATCAGTTCTACCCCGACGAGGCTTGGCCTGTTATACATAAGTATCTTAGTATGTAAGGAAAGAATTTTATGAAAAAGCGTAATATTGTTTTAACGACACTGGCAATAATTGCGATTCTGGCATGTTCGTTTTTTATGCAGGACGCAGGAAATACCCCGAAAACAAATGTGAATACCTCTGTCATTGAACAAAAAGGTATGTGGAAGAGTGCCTCTTATTTAGAAGATACAGAGCTTGGGGAAGGCGAAAAGACACTTTACGTCCAGGTCAGTGCGGAGGGACAGGCTATAGAATTTACCATTCATACCGACAAGGAAACTGTGGGGGAAGCCCTTTCGGAGCATAGGCTTATTGAAGGAGAAAAAGGCCCTTACGGACTTTATGTAAAAAAGGTAAATTCTATGGAAGCCGATTATGAAAAAACTAAAACCTACTGGGCATTCAACAAAAATGGCGAGTCGATGATGACAGGTGTTGACCTTACGAAATTTTCAGACAAAGACCGTTTTGAATTAGTTTGTACAGAATAAAAAAGTGTTTTTTTATTTTCGTTGACAAGAACGAAAATATACGCTATAATAAATATGATTCCTGCTACTGACGGAGATATAGATAACTATGAGGGAACAGGAGTCATTATTGCCGACCGTCTGGGCACCTCATCAATCGGGGTGCCTTTTTATATTTTTTAGGAAAGGGTGTATATATATGGAGAATTACAAACGTAGTTTTAATGAGGGGAATTGGAATAACACAATAGATGTAAGTGATTTCATTAAAAGAAACTATACACCATATGAGGGAGATGCTTCCTTTTTATCAGGAGCAACACCTCGCACAGACAGAGTGAAAAAAAGGGTTGAAGAGCTTATTATTGAAGAAACAAAAAGAGGCGGTGTTCTTGATATCGACACCGAGAGAGTTTCTTCGCTTCTTACTTATGAGCCGGGATATGTTATTAAAGAGGACGATTTAATTGTAGGTTTGCAGACGGATGAGCCTCTTAAAAGAGCCGTTAATCCCTTTGCAGGATACCGAAATGCTGTTCAGGCATGTAAAGCATACGGTTATGAAATAGGGGATAATATAAAAGAAGAGTTCAGATACCGTACCACACATAACACAGGCGTATTCCGTGTTTATACCGAAACGATGAGGAAAGCCCGCCATGCAGGAATACTTACGGGGCTTCCCGATGCATATGCCCGCGGCAGAATTATAGGTGACTATCGCCGTATAGCCCTTTACGGAATGGATTACCTTATTAAAGAACGAAAGGCTGATAAAGAGCGTATCAGTGAAAGGGATATGACCGACGATACGATTAGATTGATTGAAGATATTTCCCGTCAGCTTGAGTTTATGAGTGACCTTGTTGCTATGGCAAAGCAGTACGGATGCGACATCACCCGTCCTGCAGAAAACGCACGTGAAGCAATTCAGTGGCTGTATTTTGGTTATCTTGGTGCAGTTAAGGAGCAGAACGGTGCGGCTAACAGCATCGGAAGAATTTCTGCATTTATTGATATTTATATCGAACGTGATATTAAAGAGGGTACTCTTGATGAAAAAGGTGCACAGGAGCTTATCGACGATTTAGTAATTAAAATGCGTCTTGTCCGCCATTTGCGTACTCCCGAATATAATGACCTTTTTGCAGGGGACCCCGTCTGGGTAACATGTTCTCTTGCAGGTATGTGCGAGGACGGCAGAACAATGGTTACAAAGACCTGCTTCAGATTCCTGCAGACACTTTATAACCTCGGACCTTCCGCAGAGCCGAATATAACCGTTCTTTGGGCACAGGGACTTCCTCAGGCATTCAAGGATTTCTGTGCAAAGGTGTCAATTGATACAGATTCCATACAGTATGAAAACGACGACGTTATGCGTAAGGATTTTAAGGACGATTATTCAATCGCCTGCTGTGTAAGTGCCATGAAAACAGGTAAGCAGATGCAGTTTTTCGGAGCTCGCTGTAACCTTGCAAAAGTTCTTCTTATGGCATTAAACGGTGGTAAGGATGAAATCTACGGAGAACAGATTGCCCCCGAAGGAAAGGTTTTTGGTGAAAAAGCTCTTGACTATGAGGAAGTACTGGAGGCTTTCAAAACATATGCGGCATGGATGGCGAAGCTGTATGTGAACACGATGAATGTAATCCACTACATGCACGATAAATATGCCTACGAGCGTCTTATGATGTCCTTCCATGATGTGGAACCGGATCGTCTTATGGCATTTGGAATCAGCGGTCTGAGCGTTCTTGCGGACAGCTTAAGTGCAATAAAATATGCCCGTGTTACTCCCAAAAAGGATGAGAATGGACTAATTGTAGATTTTGATATCGAGGGAGATTTCCCCAAATACGGAAACGACGATGACAGGGCAGACGATATTGCAAAGTGGATAACTGAATTTTTCTACAGCGAGCTTTGCAAGACAAAGACATATCGCAATGCCATTCACACATTGTCAGTTTTGACAATAACTTCAAACGTAGTTTACGGCAAGAAAACGGGTGCAACTCCCGACGGAAGAAAGAAAGGGGAGGCATTTGCTCCCGGAGCAAATCCCATGCATGGCAGAGATAAGGAGGGTGCATTGGCATCACTTAACTCTGTAGCAAAAATTAACTTCGGGTGTTGTATGGATGGTATTTCAAACACTTTCTCCATTACCCCCGAGGCACTCGGTTCTGACGAGGATAACCGTGTGGAAAATCTTACCACGGTACTTGACGGATACTTTGCACAGGATGCACATCATCTGAATGTTAATGTGCTTAACCGCCAAAAGCTCATTGATGCAATGAATGATCCGACACTTTATCCCACTCTTACAATTCGTGTAAGCGGATACGCAGTAAACTTTAATAAGCTGACAAAAGACAAGCAGCTTGAAGTAATATCTCGTACATTCCACGAGAAAATGTAACAAAAACTAATCTGACCTGCCTTTAATATAGGGCAGGTCGGTGTGTATAGGAGAATATGTATGCAAGGCTATATTCATTCTTTTGAAAGTATGGCAGCGGTAGATGGTGAAGGCGTAAGGTATGCGGTTTTTCTTTCGGGCTGTCCCTTAAGGTGCGTGTTTTGCCATAACCCCGATACATGGAATATGGCAGGAACTTCAATGCCCTCCGAAGAACTAGTCAGGAAAATATCTAAATATAAGCCCTATTTTAAAAATAACGGCGGAGTTACATTCACGGGCGGCGAACCGCTTTTGCAGGCTGAATTTATAAAAGAGACAATTCCGCTCTTAAAGGAAAAGGGGATAAACTATGCCGTTGATACTTCGGGAGCGGTGGAGCTGACAGATGCAGTAAGGTTTGTTCTGGAAAATGCACAGACGGTACTTCTCGACTTGAAATTTCCTGACAATGAGGCGTATCTTAAATACACGGGACATACAATGGATAAAACCTTGGAGACGCTCGAATTTCTGGAATCAATCGGAAAACCGACACGCATCAGAACGGTCGTAATCCCAGGAATTAATGATACCGAGGAAGAAATTCAAAAATATATCACTCACGTTAAAGATAAAAAATGCATATATAAATATGAACTCCTTGCGTTTCATACCATGGGCTTTTTTAAATATGATGAATTGGGCATTGCAAATCCCCTTAAAGACACGAAGCCCCTTGATATGAATGAGCGGGACAGATTACAGAAATTTGTAAATTCAAAGTTGGGAAAAAGTATTGACATATAATTTTTGCAGTGTTATAATCAAATGGAAATAGTATTTTCGCCCTTGACTTGCAAATGCATTTCAAGGGCTTTTGTTTTTTAGGAGGCAGAATATGTTTATTTTTAAAAACAAGCCGGATGTACGATGGCGAAGCATTCCGCATTTAAAAAAATAATTCAGCTTTTTAAGGAGATAACAGACCATGAACAAATATAAGGATTTTGAAAATTATTTAAAAGAATATCCCAATGAGGAGGGGTATTTCGGCGAATACGGCGGCTCTTTTCAGGCGAAGGAGCTTATTGAAGCTTTTAAAGAAGCAGATGATGCTTATGAGGCAATCTGCCACAGTGCGCAGTTTATAAATGAACTTCGCAGAATCAGAAAGGAATTTCAGGGACGTCCCACGCCCGTATATCATTGTGAGCGTCTTTCCAAAATATTTGGTAATTGCCAGATTTACTTAAAGCGTGAGGATCTTAACCATACGGGAGCACATAAGCTTAATCACTGTATGGGTGAAGGACTTCTTGCAAAATATATGGGTAAGAAGAAAATTATTGCAGAAACAGGTGCAGGTCAGCACGGCGTTGCAATAGCAACTGCGGCGGCATACTTCGGTATGGAATGTGACGTCTATATGGGTGAGGTTGATATTGAAAAGCAGCACCCCAATGTTATAAGAATGAAAATGCTCGGTGCAAATGTTGTCCCCGTAACACGCGGGCTTAAAACACTTAAGGAAGCCTGCGATGCAGCATTTGAAGCTTATCTTAAAGAGTACAAGGATGCAATTTATTGCATAGGTACGGCGGCAGGTCCCCATCCTTTCCCGAAAATGGTGCGTGATTTCCAGTCCATAATCGGTATTGAGGCAAGGGAGCAGTTCCTTGAAATGACAGGTATTATGCCCGATGCAATTACTGCCTGCGTTGGCGGCGGAAGTAACTCATTGGGTATGTTTACTCCTTTCCTTGCCGACCCTGTTGAAATCTACGGGGTAGAGCCACTGGGAAGAGGAAGCTCAGTCGGTGACCATGCGGCTACCATGGCGTATGGAACAAAGGGTGTAATCCACGGATATACAAGCTATGTTCTTCAGGACGAAAAGGGCGAACCGCTCCCCGTATATTCAATTGCCAGCGGTCTTGACTATCCCGGCGTAGGACCTGAGCATGCACATCTTCGTGATATGGGCAGAGTAAAATATACCACGATTTCCGACGAAGAAGCAATGGAGGCATTCTTCCTGCTTTCAAGATATGAGGGAATTATTCCTGCAATTGAAAGTGCACATGCTGTTGCATATGCAATCAAGTATGCAAAAGAACATAAATCAGGCTCAATTCTTGCTTGCCTTTCAGGCCGCGGTGATAAGGATATCGATTACGTTTACGAAAATTACGGTTGCGGAGAAAAATTCAAGCTTGACTATGATGTGAAATAACGGACTGAATCAGAACCCCCCTTAATGCATATACTGCACTAAGGGGGTTTTATTATGTTTAACTATGAAAATTTCGGGCATATATTTACATCATATCCGAGTGCATTTGCCGTTATAAACGGAAGCGAAAAATATCCGAAGGTTTATGCAAAGATGCAATTTTATCAAAAGGAAGACTTCGTAATAGTTGTAACTGAGGCAGAGGGACTTCCCGAAAATCAGTACGGAAGCGGAGTTTTTGGATTTCATATACATTCGGGAGCAAGCTGCAGCGGTGACGAAACAGACCTATTTAAAAATGCACTCACGCACTACAATCCAAAGGGTTATCCGCACCCTTACCACGCAGGTGACATGCCGCCGTTATTCGGCGAAAAGGGCGAAGCCTTTTCTGCTTTCATGACAAAGCGGCTAAGTGTTGATGATATAATCGGAAAAACCGTAATAATTCATTCGATGCCCGATGATTTCACCACCCAGCCTGCAGGGAATTCGGGTGAAAAAATAGCCTGCGGAATAATACGAAAGAAGTAGTCTCGTATTGAGACTACTTCTTTCGTAATGTTTACCGTATAGGAAATTGAGCAATTCAATCGCGAGCAACGCTTGTTTGTTTAAAATTTAGTTGGGTCGCGAAATGGGTGAAGCGGCACGCTTCTTATTTATTTCTTCTGCATATCTTACTGCTTCCATTGCATCCTTTGCATATTTGTCAGCACCGATTGCGTCGGAGTATTCCTGTGTAAGCACTGCTCCGCCAACGATAATTTTACACTCGGGCAGTTTCTTTCTTGCAAGCTTAATGGTTTCCTCCATAGCAGGAACAGTTGTTGTCATTAATGCACTCAGCCCTATAATGGGAGCATTAACCTCGGATGCCTTTTCCACGATTGTTTCAGGCGAAACATCCTTTCCCAAATCGTAAACTCTGAATCCGTAATTTTCAAGAAGAAGCTTCACAATGTTTTTACCTATATCGTGAACATCACCCTTGACCGTTGCAATTACTACCGCACATTTATCCGAGGCATTTGAAGATGAGAGTTTTTTCTTAATTTCTTCAAATGCTGTCTTTGCCGCCTCTGCGCTCATAAGAAGCTGGGGAAGATATACCTTTTTATTTTCAAAACCTGTCCCCACAATATTAAGTGCAGGGATAATTTCTTCTTGCACGATTGTAAGCGGATTTATGCTTTCGAGCATTTCGCGTGTTATTGCCGCCGCCTGCTCGCAAAGACCTTTAATAACGGCTTTTTGAAGTGTGCTTCCTTGCTCGGACGGGGAAACGGATTCTTTTTTTACCTCGGAAACAGCCACAGTTTCTGTAAGCGTTTCACAAAAAGCAATATATTCAGAAAAGTTTTCATCAAAAGAGTTAAGTGCACGGAAAGCATAGTATGCTTTCATCATTTCGACGGAATAGGGATTCATAATTGCGGCGGAAAGTCCGCTTGCCATGGCATTTGCAAAAAACGTACTGTTTGCGGCATCGCGGTGGGGAAGCCCGAAAGATACATTGGAAACTCCCAGCGATGTATGAATACCCATTTTGTGCTTAATCAGGCTGACAGCACGCAGAGTTTCCCTTGCCGCATCAGGCTCTGCACTTACTGTGAGAGTCAACGGGTCAAAAATTATATTCTTTTTATCGATTCCGTATTTTTGAGCCTCGGCAAGAATTTTTTCTGCGACGGCACATCTTTCTTCCGCACTTTTCGGAATACCGTTTTCGTCAAGTGTGAGTGCCACAATCAGACCGCCGTACTTTGCCGCAAGAGGGAAAATTGCTTCCATACTTTCTTTCTTGCCATTTACGGAATTAATCATAGCCTTGCCGTTGTATCGGCGGAGTGCTTTTTCCATAGCGGAGACGTCGGCAGTGTCTATCTGCAAGGGCAAATTAATAACCGCCTGAAGACGGCAAACGGCATCTGTAAGCATTTTTGCCTCGTCAATTTCGGGCAGACCGACGTTGACATCAATAATATGTACTCCTTTTTCCTGCTGGGAAATGCCCTCGTTCAAGATATAATCCATATCGCCACATTTAAGGGCTTCCTTAAATCTCTTTTTGCCTGTGGGGTTTATCCTTTCACCTATAAGAATGGGGGAATCCTTAAATTCAACCGCATGGGTGTAAGAGGAAACGCAGGTAATATTCTTTTGGGTAATTGCCGCAGGAGAAAGCTTTGATGATTTTTTTACAAGGGCTGAAATGTATTCGGGGGTAGTACCGCAGCAACCGCCCGCAATGCGTATTCCTTTTTCCATAAGGGCGGCAACGTCCTCTGAAAACTCATCGGGAAGGACATCGTACACGGTTTCACCGCCCGATACCTTGGGAAGTCCTGCGTTTGGTTTAAGGATTACGGGGAGAGAGGATTTTTCAAGATATTCCTCCGCAACCTTTACAAGTGCCTTTGGACCCAGTGAACAGTTTATGCCGATTGCATCTGCACGCATACCCTCAAGCATTGCAACCATGGCAGAGGGGGAGGCACCTGTCATCAGCTTGCCGTCCTCTCCGTAAGCATTGGAAACAAATATGGGCAGGTCACAGTTTTCTTTTGCCGCAAGGAGGGCGGCCTTTGTTTCATAACTGTCATTCATTGTTTCAATGAAAATTAAGTCTACGCCGTATTTTACTCCGAGCTTTACAGTCTCGGCAAAAAGGGAAACCGCGTCCTCAAAATCAAAATCGCCGTAAGGGGCAAGCATCCTGCCCGAGGGACCTATGTCAAGGGCTATCCACTTTTCACCCTTTGCATCGGATTCCTCTTTAGCACGCTTTGCGTTTGCCACTGCGGCTTTTACAATTTCATCAAGCTCTTCGGGGCTGAATTTCAGAAGATTTGCACCGAAAGTGTTTGTGTTTACCACGTTGCTTCCCGCATCATAATAGCTGCGGTGAATTTTTGTGATTATATCGGGATGGGATATGTTCCACCTTTCGGGCAATTCTCCGGGTAAAAGCCCCTCTTTTTGCAGAAGTGTTCCCATTCCACCGTCAAGATATATGAAGTTATCCTTTAAGTATTCTTTTATATTCATAATGTTCTCCTGTAACTGCAACCTGTCTTAGTGCAATCGTTGCAGTTTTGTTTTTTGTTTTCGCACTCTGTCTCGGAAATTCCTATAATCGCCGTTACCGATTTGGATGGGGTCATCAGCATACTTTCGTTAAGGGTAAGTCCTATTCTTCGGCTTGGCTCCAATACTCTGAAAAAGTCCTTTTGAAGCTCTAAAGGTAAATCTCCGTAACCGGGACTGAATCGCGGCTTGGTATATCCGTACTCCTCTGTAATATATTGATTAAATGAATTGCACAGCCCCTCTATTCTTTCGGCTCCTATCGCCTGAAGCATATGGCCTTTGGCAGGGGAGATTTTGCCGTAAAGGGAAATCAATCGGTCAATCTCAAGCCCGATTGTCGCCGCAAAGAGAATAAAGCGCTTGCATCCTTTTAGGTTAGTCTTAAGCTTTTCACTTTTGATCTTTGTAAAGGAAAGATTGATTTCACCCTCTGAAAAGGAGAGAGGGAAATTTCCGTAGCAAACCTTGTATGTAAGCTTATCGCTTATAAGCAAGAGACATTCATCAATCAGTTTTTCTATTTCGGGGGTTGTAAATTCAACCCCTGCATATCTTAAAATTTCGCTTCTGTCTATAGGCGGGGCAGGAAATGTTTTCGTTAAAATTACACTGCTTTTCATAGGCATAATATATGAGATAGATTACTCTGAATTTTTTCAGCCACGTCGGGCTTATTCATTGAATAGACATGCACATTTGTTATTCCGTTTGCAAAAAGGTCTATTATCTGGTCTGTCGCATAGGCAATGCCTGCCTGCTTCATTGCTTCGGGCGATGAACCGAATTTATCCACCAGGCTCTTGAATCTCTGCGGCATAAATGAGCCTGAAAGCTTTATTGCACGCTCTACCTGATTTGCATTGGTAATTGGCATAATCCCCGGAATTATGGGAACGGTTATCCCTGCCTCGCGTATTTTATAGAGAAAATTATAGAGCAAATTATTATCGAAAAACATCTGTGTGGTAAGGAAACTGCAGCCTGCATCCACCTTTTCCTTAAGATACTTAATATCCTCTTTCTGATTGGTGCTTTCGGGATGAACTTCGGGGTAGCACGCACCGCCTATACAGAAATCCGCACCGCTTTCTTTTATATCACGGACAAGGTCTATTGCATGAGTGTAGTCCCAACGGCTCCTGTCACTTTCCATAAGTTCAGGTGTTAAATCGCCCCTGAGAGCCATCACATTTTCAATGCCCGCCTCTTTCATCTGCTCAATCTTACGGCGAACGGTTTCCTTTGTGGAGGAAACACATGTAAGATGGGCGAGAGTGGGAACATTATACTGCTCTTTTATGTTTTTGGCGATTTCAAGAGTGTATTTGCTTGTACCGCCGCCTGCACCATATGTAACGCTCATAAAAGAAGGACGCAGTTTGGCAATTTCCTCGGTAGCAGTTTTAACGCTTTCAAAGGCGGTATCCGTTTTCGGCGGAAAAACCTCAAAAGAAAGCGAAAACTTTTCTGAAAAAAGCGTGCTTAGTTTCATGAAAATCATCCCTTGTAATAATAATATCTGTATTTTATCATAAATACATGATGCAATCAATAAAAACAGTCGATTTTTTGAAAATATTGTATTGAGAAGACCTTTGTATTACTTGACCGATATTCTTAATTGTGTTAGAATACATTAGTATAAAAAACAAAGGATTGAATTTTAAATGAATAATAAACTGACAAAAGATTTCACGCAGGGGAATATTGCAAAGCAGCTTCTGCGGTTTATGATTCCGTTCATGCTGTCGAATGCACTTCAGGTACTATACAGCACCATTGATATGATAATAGTGGGCGAATATGTGGGTACGGCAGGTCTTTCCGCCGTATCTTTGAGCAGTCAGATAATAAACTTTGCCGCAATGGTTTGCCTGGGATTTTCAAATGCAGGGCAGGTGCTTATCTCGCAGGCTCTGGGTGCGGGGAAAAAGGAAAGGCTGAATCACATAATCGGAACTCTCTTTTCCATGCTGATGATTATTGCCCTGATGTTTACGGCGGTGTTTATAATCTTTAAGGATGCCATATTAAATGCAATCAACGTCCCCGAAGAATCATATAAAATGGCAATCCATTACCTTGTTATCTGCGGCGGGGGAATGGTGTTCACGGCAGGGTATAATATGGTTTCTGCCGTCCTTCGCGGAATGGGCGATTCTAAAAGACCTCTGCTTTTTATTCTGATTGCATCTTTGGTTAATTTAGTGCTTGACTATTTATTTACAGGGCTTATGGGCTTTGGTGTGGCAGGTGCCGCATGGGCTACCATAATAGGACAGGCTGTGTCTTTCCTGTTCTCTGTTTATTATTTGTATAAGCAAAAGCAGGAGTTTGGTTTTGATTTTAAGATGAAAAGCTTCCGCATAAAAAGAAACTATGCACGTACCATAATAAGCCTCGGGACCCCTATGGCAGTGCAGGCAGGGTTTATAAATATTTCGATGCTTTTTGTAAACTCTCTTATAAACAAGGTGGGTGTAGTGGCGTCGGCAACCTTCGGCGTAGGCGTACGCATAGACGATATTGTGAACAAAATTTGTATGGGAATTCAGTATGCGGCGATTCCTATGATAAGTCAGAACATAGGTGCAGGCAAGCAGGAAAGAGCGCAAAAGGTTGTCTATGTTGCATGGCTATTTTCAGGTGTTTTAACGATTTTCTTTATGGCTCTTTACATAGGGTGCGGAGAATGGCTGTTTAAGATGTTCTCTGATGATGTTAAGGTACACGAAATGTCACATACCTTTATTTCTGCAATATTATGGATGTTCCCTGCGTTTTCCATTATGAGGGGAAGCGGTGCTTTTATTCAGGGTATAGGACACGCCAAGCTAAGCATGCTGCTTGCACTACTCGACGGCGTATTCCTCCGAATAGGACTCAGCTATCTTTTCGGGGTGCTTTTTGGTTGGGGATTCTACGGATTTGTATTGGGTTATGCGTTAGCTCCCTACGGATTTGCAGTTCCCAGTATGATATATTTTCTTTCGGGAAAATGGAAAATGCGTAAAACTTTAGCTGAAGAATTATAAAAGGTGTTGCCAATGAAAAGAAATGAATTTATCAACGGAATTAAAGACGGAATCCCCATTTGCCTCGGCTATTTTTCGGTGTCAATGGCATTTGGAATTGCCGCAGTCAAGGGCGGTATTCCTGCCTGGGCGGCAACACTTACCTCGCTTTCCAATGTGACAAGTGCAGGTCAGTTTGCAGGGATTAATATAATGCTGGCATTGGGAAGCCTTATTGAGCTTGCAATTACCACGCTTATTATAAACATGCGATACTTTCTTATGTCACTGTCAGTTTCTCAAAAGGTTGATTCCTCAATGAAATTGTGGCAAAGATTTTTAGTGTCATTTGGCATAACGGACGAAATTTTTGCTGTATCGATGCGTCATCCCCGTCCGCTTACGGCGGTGTATATGGCAGGGCTGATTATCACCCCCGTGCTTGGGTGGACGGCAGGCACCCTGACAGGTGCCGTTGCAACAAAGGTTATGCCGGCGGTGCTTTCCTCTGCAATGGGGATAGCCCTTTACGGAATGTTTATCGCAATAATAATTCCACCTGCAAGGAAAAATACAAAGGTAATGGTGGCAGTTTTGTCCGCGACAGGAGCAAGCCTCGTTTTTTCATACGCTCCCATTCTCAAAAATATATCAAGCGGATGGGCAATTATTATCATAACGATTGTTGTCAGTGCTTTTTGTGCCGCGTTTTTCCCCGTGGAGGAGAAAGGAGGCAGTGATATATGAATACAACATATATTCTTTTATGTATTGCCGTTATGGCATCTGTTACATATCTTATCCGTGCGATTCCCATGGTCGTGTTCCGCAAAAAAATACAAAACCGCTTTGTTGTGTCTTTTCTCTACTATGTGCCATATGTGGTTTTAGCGGCAATGACGTTCCCCGCCGTGTTTTCAAGTACGCTCTCGCCTCTTTCTGCAGCGGCAGGGTGTGTTGTCGCACTGATTCTTGCGTTTTTTGACAGGGGGCTTTTAACTGTAGCCGTTGGTGCGGCATTAGCGGCATTTATTACGCAGATAGCAGGTTTTTGATAAAATAAAAAGAACCCTACTATCGTAGGATTCTTTTCTTTTGGTGCAGGTAACAGGACACAGCCGCTACGCGTCTTGCTTGCTTGTCCACCCAAATGCTAAAGCATTTCGGTACCGGACTGCGCACCAAAAGCCTAAAAACGATTATCAATCGTTTTCCTAACGGCTTTTGCCTTCTTAAGGTTCAAGTCCGTCACCTTACTACCGAAAAAGAAAAAAGACCTCACTTCGTGAAGTCTTTTCTCTTTTTGGTGCAGGTAACAGGACTGTCACTCTTTTTAAGGGAGTGCCCTGTATCGCACCTTATATCTCTAAACTTTTGATTCTTATTAACTTGCATCCTTAGTATAACACAAATCATCTAATATTTCAACAGTTCCGACAAATTTGTAGTAGATATTTATATCCTGATAAGTTTCGCCCTGATATTCGTACTTTTCGCCGACTTCAATTCTGTCGATAAGTTCATGGAGAATCTCGTATGTGAGTTCTTTAATTCCTATGTACTTTTCAATCAGATTTACAAAGTCTATGGCATTATTCTTTGATTTGCGGTATTCGTTAAGCTCTCTTTCAATTCTTGATGCCTCGGCTTTTAATTCTGCCTGTTCTTCTTCATATCCCGCGAGGAGCGATGCCATTCTCTCGCTTGATAAATTACCTAAGACTGAATTTTCGTATGTCTTTGTTATAAGGATTTCAAGCTCGCCGATTCGCTTATTGGCTTTTGCAAGCTTTCGCTGATTATCTCTGGTTTCTGCCATAATCTTTTGTTCATTGCATTTAAGTGCCGCTTTATATAGGGCATCTCTGTCGCTTTCTAAGAGTACTGTCTTTGCATATATGTCGGCAAGGACTACACCGTATAACTCGTCATACCTTATGTAATGTGATGGGCAGTATTGTTTGCCTTTTAGATTATATGTGTTGCATACATAAGACTTGGTTGCATTGGAGAAGACCAAGGCTTTTTTGCAATCCATACATTTTATTATTTTTGCAAAGATTTGTGTTTCTCCTGTTTTGGTTTCTCTTGCCCGACTTTCAAGCAGTTTTTGTACTTCATCAAAGGTCTGCTTATCAATTATCGGCTCATGGGTGTTTTCTACCACTATCCATTCGTCCTTTGGAACATCCCTGAACCTCTTTGATTTAAAAGGTTTTTCCTTTCTGTGATTAACCATATTGCCTATGTAAACCTCGTTTATAAGCATATCGCCCACAGTATCATCACACCAATAACATTCATCACCGTGTGCGGTCATAGCAGAATAATGATTCATGCCCTGGGCCTTTGCATAAGCGGCAGGAGTAGGGATTTTTTCTT
>JAZTXM010000018.1:0-12127 GCA_045636425.1 Clostridia bacterium
GGGCGGATGATTATATAGTTAAACCTTTTGAGCCGAAGGAACTTATTGCGCGCATAAAGGCGATATTAAGAAGAACCGGAAAAGCAGATGAACCTGATTCTGCGTTGGTTTTTGAGAATCTGTATATTAATATAAGCACATATGAATTTAAAGTTAACAATTCTGATGTAGATATTCCGCCGAAAGAACTCGAGCTTTTGAATTTTCTTTGTTCACATCCGAATAGGGTATATACAAGAGATCAGCTACTAAACGAGGTTTGGGGATACAACTATTATGGTGATTCGAGAACTGTAGACGTACATGTTAAAAGACTTCGAGAGAAAATAGACGGTGTTTCAACAAAATGGTCACTTAAAACGGTTTGGGGTGTAGGATACAAATTTGAGGTGAAGTAAATGCGTAAGTCGCTTTTCTCAAAAATCTTCATTACTCAGCTTTTAGTGTCGCTGACTATAATTTTTATTGTTGTTCCCATGTTGTTTTTACTTATAGGCGATTACTTCGTATCGCAGCAGGAGAAACACATTTTGCAGGATGCTGTCCGTGTGGCACAGATGACTAAAAAGATATCAGAATATGAGCCTCATGGAAAAGCATGGGAGATTTTTGAAAAAGGAATAGAATTCGCCGGAAGTCAGAGCATGATGGTGGTTTTAAATGCCGACGGTGAAATTTTGTCTGCTCCCAAAAATGCGGTGGGGGTTAATATATCCACCATAGGAAAAGAATATGTCGACCTTGTGCGTGGCGGAAATTCTGTGGTAAAGATATATTATAAAAATGATACCTTTGCCGAGCAAACGTTGGTCGCAATAGCACCCATAGAGGATGTGGATGCTGTTTCGGGAAAGGTGAAGTTTCTTGGGGCTTCCATGGCATTAAGACCGATGCCTCAGGTAAAGTCCCTGCAGAACAGGATTATTTCCATAGTTATGATGGCACAGATAACGGCGTGGGTGCTTGCTTTTGTGGTTTCATTTTTCCTGACAAGGCAGATACTTAAGCCCATTAAGAAAATGCGTACCGCGGCAAAAAGTATAGCTTCGGGAAATTTCAGGGAGCGTATTCCCGTTACCTCCTCCGATGAAATCGGGCAGCTTGCCGTGAGCTTCAATTCAATGATTCAGTCCCTTGACGAGCTTGAGAAAATGAGAGCATCGTTCATTTCCGATGTTTCCCACGAGCTGCGGACTCCAATGACCATTATCAGTGGCTTTGTGGAAGGGATTTTAGACGGAACAATCTCAGAAGAACAAACGGCGAAGTACTTAGATATTGTTTTAAGCGAGATAAAAAGGCTGAGCAGACTTGTAAATGACCTTTTGGAGTCGTCAAGGCTTGAGCAGGGAAAAACAAAAATTGAAAAAACCAATGTGGATATGAATCGAATTGCGGCAGAGTGCGTCATTGCATATGAGAAAAGCTTGACAGAAAAGAAAATTAATGTTAATCTTGAGCTTGACGAGGAGGAATGCCTTGCCCTTGCTGATAAGGATGCCATAAAAAGAGTTATGATAAACCTTATTGACAATGCGATAAAGTTTACCCCCGAGGGCGGAGATATAGAGGTTGCGACCGAAAAAATTAACGGCAAGGTTAAGGTTTCGGTGAAAAACAGCGGTGAAGGAATTTCGGAGGACGAGCTGAGGCACATTTGGGAAAGGTTTTATAAATCTGACAAGAGCCGAAGCTTTGATAAAAAGGGAGTCGGTTTAGGGCTTCATATTGTAAAAACGATAATTTCTCAGCATGGCGGAGAAATATATGCAGAAAGTGAAGAGGGAAGCTTTGCACGCTTTACCTTTATATTAGATGAAGGAATCCAAAGCAGGAAAGGATGAGGGGAATGAGTAAAAAAACGATAATAAGCACCATATCGGGTGCTGTTGCAGGAAGCATGATAGCATCTGTTATGACGTTAAGCTTTGTCGGCTATTTTGATAATCACACGGCAGATTCGGCGGATAAGGAAATAGTATTATCCCAGAGCGTGCCTTTTGGCAGTACGGGGGAGGAATTTTCCGCAATATCCACTGATACCGAGAAAAAGGTTTTGAGCGTTGAAGAAATTGCAAAGCAGGTAGGCCCCTCAATTGTGGGAATTTCCTGCACAACGCCTGTACACACCTTTTACGGAACGCAGAATTCAGAGTCCATCGGTAGCGGTATAATTATAGGTAAGGACGGTCAGATTGTGACCAATTACCACGTAATAAACGGAGCACAGACTATTACCGTAAATCTTACAAGCGGCGGCAAATACGAGGCAAAGGTTATAGGCGGAGACGAGAAGACCGATATAGCGGTACTCAAGATAGATGCGAAAGAGGAGCTTCACGTTGCGGTTATAGGAAATTCCGACGAGATTGAAGTGGGCTCTTTGGCAGTTGCAATCGGTAATCCCATGGCAAGCGAGCTTTTCGGAACCGTTACCGCAGGCGTTATCAGCGGAGTGAACAGGAGCATGGTTGTAGACGAGCGTGAAATGAACCTTATTCAGACGGATGCCGCAATTTCTCCCGGTAACAGCGGCGGTGCGCTTATAAATAAGTACGGCGAGGTTATCGGAATCAACAGCGTAAAATTAGTGGATAATTCCGCAGAGGGACTGGGCTTTGCCATTCCCATGAATGAGGCTGTCCCCATTGTTCAGGATTTGGTTAAATACGGATATGTAAAGGGAAGACCCATTATTGGCGTGTCTGTGCGTGAGATAACCAAGGAGATTGCTTATTATAATAATCTTCCCGTAGAAAGCGGTCTTTATGTAATGAGCGTGTCCGAGGGAAGCGGTGCCGATAAGGCAGGACTTACCCGTGGCGATATCATCACAAAAATGCAGGGAGAAGCAGTCACTACAGCTACTCAGATGAATAAAATCCGTGATAAATATAAAGCAGGGGATAAGGTAACCGTTACATTTATCCGTGATGGAAAACAGAAAACCGTGAATCTGACACTGACAGAGGATTTATCGGGAAAGAAAGGCTAAATTAACAAAGGCGAGTTCGAAACCATCCTCGCCTCTGTACAATGATACAGAAAATCAAAACTAAGGAGAAATGAATGATGAGAAAGAAAACACAATTTTTAACCCAAGGTGCATTGATAGCTGCTTTATATGTAGTGCTTACGTATATAAGCAATCTTTTAGGGCTTGCAAGCGGAGTAATTCAGGTGCGTATATCGGAGGCGCTGACAATTCTTCCCATGTTTACTTTTTCGGCAGTGCCGGGGCTTTTTGCAGGGTGCATTGCAGCAAACCTTTTGACGGGGGCGGCAATATGGGATATAATTTTCGGCTCTCTGGCAACACTTTTGGGAGCATTGGGAACATATTATTTAGGAAAAAACCGCTATATGGCGGCGTTGTTCCCAATAGCGGCAAATTCGATTATAATTCCCTTTGTGCTAAAGCTGGCATATGGAGTTAGCGAGGGGTATTGGTTCATATTTATGACGGTATTTATAGGCGAACTGATATCCTGCGGAGTGCTGGGAATAATGCTTGCAAAGGCAATAGATAAAACAAAGATGTTTAAATAAAAAAAGAATCTCGCCGAAAGGCGAGATTCTTTTTTTATTTAAGATTTAATTGACCTAAACTTGCTTTCTTGAGGTAATCATTTATAAAACCGTCGAGGCCGCCGTCCATAACGGCACCGATATTACCCACTTCGTAGTTTGTTCTGTGGTCTTTAACCATATTATAGGGGTGGAATACATAGGAACGAATCTGACTGCCCCATGCAATTTCTTTCTGCACACCCTTAATATCTTCAATCTTTTCTTTCTGCTCGGCTTCTGCAAGCTCCATAAGCTTAGCCTTGAGCATCTTCATGGCAGTGTCCTTATTCTGGAACTGACTGCGTTCATTCTGACAGGCAACAACAACGCCTGTGGGGATATGTGTGATACGGATAGCCGAGCTTGTTTTATTTACATGCTGACCGCCCGCACCGCTTGCACGGTAAGTATCGATACGAAGGTCATCGGGATTGATATTGATTTCGATATCGTCCTCAATATCGGGCATTACTTCAACGGAGGCAAAGGAGGTGTGTCTTCTTCCTGCGGAATCAAAGGGAGAAATTCTGACTAAACGGTGAATACCCTTTTCGCATTTTGCAAAGCCGTATGCATTAAGACCCTCAAGAAGAATACTTGCACCCTTAAGACCTGCTTCATCACCGTCAAGAATGTCAAGCACCGATACCTTATATCCTCTGGACTCTGCCCACATCTGATACATTCTGTAGAGCATCTGGCACCAGTCCTGTGCCTCTGTTCCGCCTGCACCTGCGTGGAGGGTAATAATGGCATTACTCTTGTCGTAAGGACCTGAGAGAAGCGTTTCAAGCTTCATATTCTCAATCTTTTCGGAAAGGCTGTTAAATCCCGTCTGAATTTCTTCCAAAAGAGTTTCATCATCCTCGGCAATTGCAAGCTCAACCAATGTTGACATATCCTCCCAATCGCCCTGGAGTGCCTTGAATCTTTCGATTTTGTTTGACTGCTCCTTGATTTTCTGCAAAACCTTCTGACTGTTCTTTATGTCATTATAAAAATCCGGAGCAAGTGTTTCCTGCTCAAGCTTTGCAATTGTCTCCTTTGCACCGTCGATATCAAGTGCAATGCCAAGCTCCTCAATGGGCTTTTCCATTGCCACGAGGTCAAGACGTATCTGTTCGTATTCAACTATCATTTATTATCTTCCTTTCAAAGAATTAAAACTAAGTGATGTTCCCACGGGGTGGGAGAAAATGGTGCAGAACGGACAAACTGAACCCGCAGGGGGTATCCGAAGCTGTATGTGTATACAGCGAGAGCTGAAGTTTGTTCGTAGCATAAGGCTTCTTTCTAAAAATTCGTCACCGACGAATTTTTACCGATAAAAAGTAATCTTACAAATTAAAATATATTAAAATCAATTTGCATTTGCCTTATGCGTTCGGTGCCGTTTTATCACACACCGCTCTTATTCATACAGCATGCTTTATATTTTTTACCGCTTCCGCAGGGGCACGGGTCGTTTCTGCCGACTTTTTCCTCTGCTGCTTTCTTAACGGGCTTTTTGGTATCACTGCCATCACCGTGGGAGGTTGAAAGCGGTGTAGCCACCATTTTTCTTTCAATGGGTGCCTGAGGTCTTGCGTGGAAAAGATTCCGCACAGTGTCCTCGTGAATACGCATCTTCATTTCGTTGAACATGTCAAAACCCATGATGGTATATTCCTTAACGGGGTCGTGCTGACCGTAAACACGAAGATTGATGCCCTCTTTAAGATGGTCCATATCATCAATATGATTCATCCAGTGGCTGTCAACACTTCTTAAAAGAACAACCCTCTGTACTTCACCAAAAGCTTCACCGAACAGTTCCTTCTGGCTCTCGTATGCCTGCATTGCCATATCATAAACTTCATTACGCACGGATTTTTTGTCCATGTTGTTATAGTCGCGGCTTTCAAAATCCAATGTTCCTTTGGTGAAGAACATATTTTCAAGGTAATCGATAAGCCCTGCCATATTCCAGTCGTCGGGATATTCGGCACTTGCATAAGTTTCGAAAGCTCCGTCAACAATTTCGCCAATCATCATCATGACATAATCGCTGACGTCCTCGCCATTAAGCACTCTGCGGCGGTCGGCATATATAGTGTTACGCTGCTGATTCATAACGTCATCGTACTGGAGAACGTATTTTCTTGCGGCAAAGTTTTTGCCCTCTACCTTCTTTTGGGAATTTTCGATTACGCTTGTAAGAATTCCCTGCTCGATAGGCTCATCTTCGGGAAGCTTAAGAGCGCCTATCATTCTTTCTATACGCTCGCCTCCGAAAAGACGCATAAGGTCGTCATCAAGGCCAAGGAAGAATCTGGAATTTCCGGGGTCGCCCTGTCTGCCGCTTCTGCCTCGAAGCTGATTGTCGATTCGGCGTGATTCATGACGCTCCGTACCCATAATGTAAAGACCGCCTAAGGCACGAACCTCCTGTGCCTCGGATTCTATTTCAGATTTATATTTTGCATAAAGCTCACTGTACTTTGCACGTGCTTCTAAAATTGCCTCATCTTCCGTGTCGGCAAAGCCTGTTGCCTCGGAAATTAATTCATCACTATACCCTTGCTTTGCCATGTCGGTTTTTGCCATGTATTCAGCATTACCGCCCAGCATAATATCAGTACCGCGGCCTGCCATGTTGGTGGCAATTGTTACAGCACCTTTTTTACCTGCCTGTGCAACTATCAGAGCTTCTTTATCGTGATGCTTTGCGTTAAGCACCTGATGCTTTATTCCCCGTGTCTTTAAAACTGCACTAAGCTCCTCGGATTTGTCAATTGTGACAGTACCCACCAATATGGGCTGACCTGTAGCGTGAACACGGGCAATCTCGTCTGCAATAGCCTTTATCTTGCCTCGGTGATTTAAATACACCCGGTCATTTTCATCTATTCTTGCAAGAGGTTTATTTGTAGGTATTTCAATAACATCAAGAGAGTATATTCCTCGGAATTCCTCTTCCTCTGTCTTTGCAGTACCCGTCATACCGCTAAGCTTTTTGTAAAGACGGAAATAGTTCTGGAAGGTAATTGTGGCAAGAGTTCTGTTCTCCCTCTCAACCTTTACGTTTTCCTTGGCTTCTATTGCCTGATGCAGACCGTCGCTGTAACGTCTGCCAATCATAATTCTGCCCGTGAATTCGTCTACAATAAGAACTTCGCCGTCCTTAACGACGTAATTCACATCCCTGTGCATTGTGCCGTGAGCACGCATAGCCTGATTGATGTGGTGCATTAAAGTCATGTTTTCGGGGTCGGAAAGGTTTTCTACGTTGAATGCACGTTCAGCCTTTTCTACGCCTCTTTTGGTAAGGGTGACGGTTTTTGCTTTTTCATCAATGATGTAATCTGCATCAATATCGTCTGTTTCCTCTTTGGAATCGATTTCTTTGAATTTAAGGGAGGAAAGAGTACGCACAAACCTGTCGGCAATGTTGTAAAGCTGTGTTGATTCCTCGCCTGCACCACTGATAATAAGGGGAGTACGTGCTTCGTCAATCAAAATGGAGTCAACCTCATCCACTATGGCAAAAGCATGTCCTCTTTGAACCATGTTCTGCTTATAAATAACCATATTATCACGAAGATAGTCAAATCCCATTTCATTATTGGTGCCGTAAGTAATATCGGCATTATAAGCCTCCTGCTTTTCCTCAGGGGTCATCTGGCTTACCGCAAGTCCCACGCTAAGTCCCAAAAACCTGTAAAGCTTTCCCATCCACTCGCTGTCTCGGCGGGCAAGATAGTCATTAACCGTTACAATATGAACTCCTTCACCCGCAAGAGCATTAAGATAGGCAGGAAGCGTAGCAACCAAGGTCTTACCTTCACCTGTTTTCATTTCGGCAATTCTGCCCTGGTGAAGCACAATACCGCCTATAATCTGAACGGGGAAGTGACGCATTTCCAGAACACGCCAAGAAGCCTCGCGGACAGTTGCAAAAGCTTCGGGTAAAATATCATCAAGAGTTTCTCCGTTTTTAAGACGGGTTTTAAACTCATCTGTTTTCATTTTCAATTCATTGTCGGAAAGTGCCTTAAATTCTTCCTCATAAGAAAGAACCTTGTCAACAATAGGCTGAATTTTTTTCAGTTCTCTTTGTGAATAGGTTCCAAAGAGCTTTTCAAGTAAACCTGCCATAATCTATTTTCCTCCTTAGGAAATAACAGTTTGAATACAATCCTATATATAATATCATTCCTCCGTCTTTATGTCAATAAAACGGAGGAAATCTTAACGGTAATTTAATAAATTTATTTGTCGTTTTCTAAAACAAATCGGAAAATCTTCTCGGAAGAGCTTTCTTTGAAGCTTTCCGAAAGCTTATTTCGCATTTTTGAAAGCTCGTCCTCGTTATCCATAAGAAAGCGTGCGAGAGTGCTTATTTCTTCGGGAGTCCGGGCGGTTTTTGCCATGGAATTATTAACCCAGAAGTCCATATTATGGGTTTCAACCCCTGCCACTGCATCTATCAGAATCATGGGCAGATGGCTTGCCGCCGCCTCCGTGGAGGAAAGCCCTCCCGGTTTAGTGATAATCAGAGATGCACAGTTAAGATACAGAGGAATTTTATTTGTATATCCTAAGATTCGGACGGAGCGCGGGGATTCAAGCTCTTTAAGCTTATTATACAGACTGTAATTCGTTCCGCATATTACAACCAGCATCTCATCTTCGCGAAGAAGCTCCGAAAGTTTCCTTGCAATTACTTTCATTGGGCCGCACCCGATGCTTCCGCACATGAGGAGAATCACACGCTTGTCCCTTGCTATGGCAAGCTCTTTTTTACAATCCTCGGAAGAAAGCGGGGAGAGAATCTTATTGCTTATGGGAATTCCCGACGGGAAAATCTTCTCCTTTGGGATGTCATGCTCCATAAATTCGTCAATAAGACTTTCGTGGGCTATCATATAATGGTCAAGCTTACTGGTGCTGACGCCGGGACTGCATGTGTAATCCGTAGCAACAAAATATGATTTTTTTATGGAAAGCTTATATTTTACAATGGCACGTGTAAGCGTCATTGCCGCAAAGGGATGCGTGCAGATTACAGTGTCAAAATTTCCGCTTTCAATCTTTTTTATAAGCTTTCTTGCCCCTTTTCCTACAATCTCATAAAGCATGGATTTCTTGTGCTTTATATCTGTTTTTTCGGCTGTTTTATAACCGAAGCCGAAAAGCATGGGGGCACGCTTATAAAGGCGTATGTTCCACTTGCAGATAAAATTAGATGCTTTCTGCGACAAAAAAGCCAGAGAATCTGCCATCTCGCAATAAATGCCTGCATTATCAAAATGTTCTTTTATTGCTCTTGCAGCCGAATTATGGCCTTCTCCTGTGTTACAGGTCAGCATCAGTACACGCATAGATAAAACTCCTTAAAAAATTGTATACACATTTTACCATATAATGACAAAAAAATCAATAAAAGAATTTACCAATTGTAATTTGAAGGCATTATTTTATTTCCCCATATGTCAAAAATATAGTCACGGGATTTAATCGCCTTTGCCATGGCGAAAGAATCGGTAACTTTTTCTTTAAGACAGACACCACACATTCCCTGATGGTTTTCATGGTGAAAATCGCTACCTCCCGTTATCAAAAGATTGGGGTTATCATAAGCAAGTTTTGCCGCAACCGCAACACGTGAGTTGTGACCGGGGTGCATATTGAAAACCTCGACACCGTCAATTATATCAAGAGATTGAAGGGTGCAGGAAGAGCGGAAGGGATGAGCCTGAATAATTATATTATGTCCGTTTTTAAACTCACGATAGAATTTTTCATACTCTGTGAAAAGGTAGTCATATGCGGTATATAAATCTTTTTCCTGAATCCCGTATACCAGATAATCATTGTCATTTTCGGGAAAACGCATTTCTGCACCGAGAAGAACGTCTACCCCTTTTTCCTTGCCGTAAGAGAGCGCCTCATTATAATCAGAGAGGTAGAAATTAAGATATTCCTCTTTTGATTTAAGGGGATTCATGGCAGCAAGTGAAAAATGGTTGGTAATAACTATCCCATGAAACCCTGCATCCGCATATCTGTCAATCACTTCCCTGGGAGAAAAGTCTCCGCAACGGCTTACGGGGGAGGTATGAACGTGTAAATCATACTTATATTTGTACATATCGGTATTCATAAAATCAGCTCCAAAACAAAAGACAGCCCACCAGGCTGTCTTTGCAATTATTTGTCCATATTGAACTTCTTTCTGAACTTTTCAACACGACCGCCTGTATCAACAAGCTTCTGCTTTCCTGTAAAGAAAGGATGGCACTTAGCACAAATTTCAACGAAGATGTTTTCCTTTGTAGAACCTGTTTCTATTACATTGCCGCACGCACACTTAATAACAGTCTGCTTATAATCGGGATGGATACCTTCTCTCACGACATTCACCTCTTTCCAAAAAAATGAGATATATTAAAAAAAAATTAAACACCAATTCAGCGAAAGCTATTATAACACATAATTTTCGCGATTGCAACTGTTTTTTTGAAAAATTTCTGATAAGCCTCAAAAATGCAAAAAAAGACCAAAACCTGAGAAAATTTCTTGACAGTTTTAGTAAACATATATATAATATATATGTGGTTTTGTAGGCGTGACATGCTCAATATGATGTGTTTATGCCGCATTTATACCACTTAATATATATAAGGAGGTGTTACAATGGTGGTACACATTGCCATTGCTGCTGTAGTTGCAGTAGTTCTTGCAGTCATCTCCGGTACGATTTGTTTTCGACTCGGTATATCTCACAGAAAAAAGATTGCCGAAGCTCAGATAGGCAGTGCTGAAGCAGAAGCTAAGAGGCTTGTTGAAGAAGCTGTTAAAACAGCCGAAAGCAAAAAGCGCGAATCGCTTCTCAGTGCTAAGGAAGAGATAATTAAAAATCGTAACGAAGCCGAAAGAGAGCTGAAGGAACGCCGCGGAGAAATCTCCAGGCAGGAACGCAGATTACAGCAAAAGGAAGAGGCTCTTGATAAAAAAGCGGAAGCTATGGAAAAAAAGGATGAAACCTTAAACCGCAAAATCAAAGAAGCCGATGATGAAAAGGAAAAGATTGCCGGCATCCACAAGGCGCAGATGGAACTTCTTGAACGTCTCTCCGGACTTACCGCGGAGGAGGCAAAGGAATATTTGCTTAAAAATGTAGAGGACGAGGTTCGTCACGAAGCTGCAATCATGATTAAGGAAATTGAAACACAGGCTAAAGAAGAAGCCGACAAGCGCGCGAAAAATATTATAAGCGCAGGAATTCAGCGTTGTGCCGCTGATCACGTTGCAGAAACAACTGTATCTGTTGTTTCCCTTCCCAATGATGAAATGAAGGGAAGAATTATCGGCCGTGAAGGTCGAAACATAAGAACACTTGAAACTCTCACGGGTATTGATCTTATTATAGACGATACACCCGAAGCGGTTATTCTTTCGGGATTTGACCCCATAAGACGTGAGGTTGCAAGAGTTGCTCTTGAAAAACTTATTGTGGACGGGCGTATCCATCCCTCAAGAATTGAGGAAATGGTTGAACGTGCCAGAAAAGAAGTTGACGCTACCATTAAACAGGAGGGTGAACAGGCTACATTCGATACGGGTGTGCATGGTCTTCATCCCGAAGTTATTAAGCTTTTGGGTAAGCTTAAATTCAGAACAAGCTACGGTCAGAATGTTCTTAAACATGCTATTGAAGTATCCCATGTTGCAGGAATTATGGCAGGGGAGCTTGGCGTAGATGTGGCAACTGCAAAGAGAGCAGGTCTGCTCCATGATATCGGTAAAGCGGTTGACCACGAAATCGAGGGAAGTCATATTTCCATCGGTGTTGACATTGCTAAGAAGTATAACGAAAACAAGGAAGTTATCCATGCAATAGAGGCACATCATGGTGATGTTGAGGCAAAGACAATTATTGCCTGTCTTGTTCAGGCTGCCGATGCAGTCAGTGCGGCTCGCCCCGGTGCAAGGCGTGAAAACATTGAAGCCTACATAAAGAGGCTCCAGCAGCTTGAAGAAATTGCAACATCTTTTGCAGGTGTTGAAAAATCTTATGCTATTCAGGCAGGCCGTGAAATTCGTATTATGGTTAAGCCTGAGCAGATTAATGATGACAGAATGGCACTCGTTGCCCGTGACATCGTTAAGAAGATTGAATCCGAGCTTGAATATCCGGGTCAAATCAAGGTTAACCTCATCCGTGAAAGCCGTGTAGTTGACTACGCTAAGTAAATCTTAAAATCAAATAAAAACAAAAAATTCGGGGCTGCTTCCCCGAATTTTTTATTTTGTGTTTATAACTCTTTTAATCATCCTTAAAACGTCATCCTCGGCATTTAACACATTTAGCTTAATGTCCGGATTTCTGCCCTGCCATACCACAAACATTTCGTGGCAAAAGGCTTGACCGACCTCTTCCACTCCCGTAAAATCTAAGTCAACCTCTTTGAATTTCAGTATCAATTCTCCGAGTCGCCTGCCCTCTGAGCGAGAAACAGGACTGCCGTATGGGAAAATGTGAGCTATTGGAATTTGCGTTTTGATAAAGCCC
>JAZTXM010000019.1:0-81596 GCA_045636425.1 Clostridia bacterium
CCTTTGTTTTGGTTGTTTGTGGTGAATTAACTATAACACAAAGAAGTTTCACTTGCTATTATTTTTTACCGATATGTTTTTGTACGAGGTTTCCTCGTATGAAAATATATCGGAATGTAACACATCTATTGTAAACCTACACTGCCATAACAGTTAGGGAAATTAATTTTGTTGACTTTTTTCCTTCTTATGGTATAATTACTATTTGAAGAGGTATATAATTAGTTATGAAACCTCAGTAGTACTGAATACAGCGGAGAAGAGTATGCATAAATGTACATAATATGCGTGATGTGCAGGGCTTATTCTTAATGCATCCGTGGAATTGAAAAGGAGACAATAATGGCTAAAAAATTAAAATTGAAGATTATTCCTCTTGGCGGATTGAATGAAATCGGCAAGAATATTACTGCCTTTGAAATCGGCGGCGAAATTCTTGTAGTCGATTGCGGTATGGCTTTCCCCGAGGACGGAATGTATGGTGTAGACTGCGTAATCCCCGACCTTAACTACCTTGTGACAAATAAGGAAAAGGTAAAGGGCGTGGTAATCACTCACGGTCACGAGGACCATATAGGAAGTATTGCGTATTTGCTTCGCAGCGTGAATGTGCCTGTTTACGGAACTCGTCTTGCACTCGGGCTTATTGAGCAGAAGCTTAAGGAGCACGGAATATTAAGTGTAAGCAAGCTCAACCGTGTTTCCGCAGGTGACAGCGTAAAATTGGGTAAAAATATCAGCGTGGAGTTTATCCGTGTAAACCACAGCATCAGTGATGCCGTAGGTATGGCAATAAAGACTCCCTTAGGAACAGTTGTTCACACCGGTGACTTTAAAATTGACTGTACCCCCATCGAGGGAAATATGATTGACCTTGCACGCTTCGGCGAGCTTGGAAAGCAGGGCGTTTTAGCTCTCATGAGTGATTCTACAAATGTAGAACGTCCCGGATATACAATGAGTGAAAGAACGGTGGGAGAAACCTTTGAAACGCTTTTCAAGGGGACACGCAGCAGAATATTTGTTGCAACCTTTGCATCAAATGTTGACCGCGTTCAGCAGGTAATAAATGCTGCTGTCAGAAACCGCAGAAAGGTAGCGGTATCAGGCAGAAGCATGGTAAATATAATAGATGTGGCATCTACTCTCGGCTATCTTAAAATCCCCGAGGGAACAATGATTCCCATTGAAGATGTAAAAAAATATCAGGACCATCAGCTCGTAATTATCACAACGGGAAGCCAGGGCGAGCCTATGAGTGCTCTTACCCGAATGGCATTTTCCGACCATAAAAAAGTGGAAATTGGAAAGGGAGACCTTGTAATTATTTCTGCATCACCCATTCCCGGAAACGAAAAAACAGTTTCCAATGTAATTAACGAGCTTTACAGAAAGGGTGCGGAGGTTGTTCACTCCGCTCTTACCGAGGTACACGTGTCGGGACATGCGTGCCGTGAAGAACTTAAAATCATAATGGGGCTTGTAAAACCCAAGTACTTTATTCCCGTACACGGTGAAAGCCGTCACCTTCGCCGCCATGCAATGCTGGCAGAGGAAATGGGAATCCCCAGAAAGAATATTTTCAAGCTTGAAAACGGAAGCGTTTTGGAATTTTCACAGGGTAATGCCAAGGTTACGGGAAGTGTACAGGCAGGCGACCTCCTTGTTGACGGCTACGGTGTTGGCGATGTGGGAAGCATAGTTCTGCGTGACAGAAAGCACCTTGCAGAGGATGGCATTATTATGGTGGTAATGGCACTTAACGGCAAAACCCATAAAATGGCTGCAGACCCCGAGGTTATCACACGCGGATTTATCTATATGCGTGAAAATGAAGGAATTATGGAGGAGCTTAAGCATATTGCAACGGTTGCCCTCCAGGATACTCTTATTTCCAAGCATCACGACTGGAGCACTATTAAAAACAATGTAAAGAGTGCTTTGGGAAGCTATATTTATGAGGGAACGCACAGAAAACCGATTATACTTCCGGTTATTATTGATGTTTGATAAATACTGCAAAGGAAAAATAATATTATGTTTAAATTACTAAATCAAGAAGGCCGTGCACGTCGCGGCACCTTTGAAACCGTGCACGGAACAATACAGACCCCTGTATTTATGAATGTGGGAACCTCTGCCGCTATTAAGGGTGCGGTATCGTCATTGGATTTAAAGGATGTAGGCTGTCAGGTGGAGCTTTCAAACACTTATCATCTGCATGTACGCCCCGGAGATGAGCTTATCCGTGATATGGGTGGGCTTCATAAATTCATGAACTGGGACCGACCGATTCTTACCGACAGCGGCGGATTTCAGGTCTTTTCATTGGCGTCGCTTCGTAAAATTACGGAGGAGGGTGTAAACTTTCAATCCCACGTAGACGGAAAGCGTATATTCATGGGACCTGAGGAAAGTATGCAGATTCAGTCAAACCTTGCCTCTACAATTGCCATGGCATTTGACGAATGTGTTGAAAACCCTGCCCCCTATGAATATGTCAAAAACTCCTGTGACCGCACCTATCGCTGGCTTGAGCGTTGTAAAAAAGAAATGGCACGTCTTAACGCTCTCCCCGAAACGATAAATAAAAATCAGATGCTTTTCGGCATCAATCAGGGCGGCACATATGAAGACCTCCGAATCGAGCATATGAAAAAAATCGCCACCCTTGACCTGGACGGCTATGCCATAGGCGGACTTGCCGTTGGTGAGAGTGCGGAGGAAATGTATCGCATTATAGATGCCGTAGAGCCTCATATGCCCAAGGATAAACCACGCTACCTGATGGGCGTGGGTACACCGCAGAATATACTGGAGGCGGTGGAGAGAGGCGTTGACTTTTTCGACTGCGTTATCACAAGCAGAAATGCACGCCATGCAAATCTCTTTACCGACATTGGTGTTCTCAACCTTAATAATAAAAAGTTTGAAAAGGACGAAAGACCGCTTCAGGAAGGCTGTCAGTGTCCTGCGTGCAAAAACTATTCCAGAGGATATATCCGTCACCTTATTAAGGCGAAGGAAATGCTGGGTATGCGTCTTTGCGTGCTTCATAATCTTCATTTTTATAATGATCTTATGGAGAAAATCAGAGCAGCCATCGAAGAAAACCGCTTTGCACAGTTTAAGGCGGAAGCACTTGAAAAAATGAATAACCGAGTGTGATTAAATAAAAATATAAAAAGAAGTTTTTCATATTTAGTGAAAAACTTCTTTTTATTTAGTCACGAAATTCAAATAGTTTTTTTAAAGGGATTTTGAGCGCATCTGCGATGTCAATAAGCGTATTTAGTGTGCATGAGCTTGCCGCCGTTTCAATTCTTTGTATATATGTTCTGCTGATATTGCATTTTTCAGCTAATTGCATTTGTGTCATTCCTTGTTCTTTTCTATAGTGTAAAATATTCAAACCAATAGCAAGCCATGTGTCAAAATACTTTCCGTTCATTTAATACCACCTCTTTATATAATTATATTTATAAAGAAAAAAAGTATCGACAGATAAAATGTGTTTATTTGCACACAAAATATTTGCAAAAAGAATTAAAACATAGTATAATGCAAATATATAGTGCACATTTGCACTGGAAATATTTATATTGGTGAAATAAAAATGAAAAGAGTATGTACCTTTGCAGGGCACAGGGATATCAGTGCTACGGAGGATTTAATTTCTGCCTTAAAAGAAAATATTGAAAAATTAATCACCCAGGAAAACGTGAGTGAATTTTTAGTGGGAAATTACGGCGGTTTTGACCATATTGCCGCAAAGACTGTGCGTGAACTGCAAAAGTTCTATCCACAAATCAAACTGAATTTAGTAATTCCTTATCTCACTAAGGTTATAACCGAATACAAAGAGCAATTTTATGAAAAATATGATTCGATAGTAATGGCGGATATTCCTTTATCCACGCCCAAAAACCTGCGTATTATAAAATCCAATCAATATATGGTTGATAAAGCGGATTTTTTAATCTGCTTTATCAATCGTGGTTGGGGAGGTGCGGCACAAACGCTTGATTATGCAAAGAAAAAAGGAATAAAAGTAATTAATATTGCAGAAGTTAAATAATTTCGCGTGGGGATAGGAAAAAATGCTTCAGAACGGACAAACTGAACCACGGCTTGCCGTGGGTTACCCGAAGGCGTACGTGGGTACGTCGAGAGGTGAAGTTTGTTCGTAGCAAAAAGGCTTAAAATGAAGAAAAATCGTATAAAATACGATTTTTCAACAACAGTATACTATTCAATTTTCAGGCTGTCTAAATTTTATTTTTAGTTGCCTTTTTGCGGTCTGGACTTTTTTTACATCCCCACCATTATCTTGCCATTGCCATTACAAACGTAGTCAGCATCACCGTCGCAAAGGTGTAAAGCGTCATTGCAAAAAAGAATTTGCCGCCCTTTCGCCTATGCTCACGAATATTTTCCCCCGACATCGAGCGTAGGTAGTTATCCACAATCCGCTGTGCCTCCGCCACCGCATCAGAGCGGCAGATATCCTCATCTGTGTCGCGCAAAATGAAAATAGCCTGTTCAATACGGGGTGAATCAATCTTGTCTAAAACCACAATTTTCCGCGTGTTATTACTCATATTTAAATCAGCTCCTATCCGGTGAAGTAAGATTCTAACCCAATTATTGACATTATTGCACGACATTATACAGACTGTTTGGAAAAATTAACCGATATATGCAGCTAATACAGTCATATCATCGCTGATATCGGTAGCACCCATTTCCTTTGCCTGTTTTAATATCATCTGTGCCAATGCCTCAGGCTCGTCGCCCTCATAGCTCCTGATTAAATTTTTAATCCACGGCAAACGTGCGGATTCTCGGCAGCTTATTCCGTCGGAAAGCAGAACAACCATGCTCCCTTTTTCCAGAGGAACTGTGAAAACCTCCGTATCGCCTTTTGCAAAGGAGCCTGCAGGCAGAGTGGGGGCGGCAATATGGGTAACGTCGCTTTTTGTTTTGGTATAGCTTCCCGAGCCGCCGCACTTGTATATCCGTGAAGAGCCGTCGTCAAGATTTATCAGACATAAATCTATCGCCGCCGACGTTTCCGAAAAAGCACAAAGAAGCATTGAATTTATTATGTTGATTGCATTTTGAGCGTCTATTCCCGACTGCATCAACCGCATTAAAAGCTGTGCTGAGGTACGGCTTTCTTCACGGGCAATTTCACCGCTTCCCATACCGTCGCATAGAATAAGAGCGTAGGTATGCCTGTCAAGCAGGGCATAGAGAGCATAGTCTCCGCTTACCTTTTTGTTTGCTTTGATGGCACTTGCCACGGCGGTGGTAATGGAAAATGATGGCTTTACCACATAAGTGTGATTACATTCGCCGCAGCTTCTAAGTCCGGTTCTTACAAAAGGCATATTAAAGGTTTCTTCAAGGATTTTGCAGACGGCACCCTCGCATCTGCCGAAGCCTCCACAGCTTTCAAGGGTTATTTTAATCTGAGTTTCCTCATCGCTTCCGCAGATGAAAACGTCTTTCCCTAAAATACCTTCTTTCCTCAGTCGGGCTTTGAGATTGTCTGCCGCCACACTGTCACATTGAGGGGCTTGTAATATGAAATCACCGCTTTTTCCTAAAATCTCGGATATTCCCGAGAAACTGCTGTAGACCGCACTTCGAAATTCTGCCAGTCTTTGCGTCCACATGCAGTCGTTTTTATATACTTCAAACATTCTTGCAAATTCCGCAATGAATTGCTCTTTTCTAAGGCAATGGGGAGGTGCATTTTCGGGAAATACCGCTTCATTGTTTTTCAGATGATTTGAGAGCGTATCCATAGCCTCTTTTGTAGCCCTGCTGTCCCGTCCCCAGCAGTATTTCCTCAGACCGCACGCACCGCAGGTTTTCCTGGCGGTTCTTCGGTAAAGAAGCATAGTGTTATTTTCCTCACTGTTTCTAAGCTCGGAAATTTTCCGAAAGCTTTTTTCGCAACTTTTGAGCGTTACCTGTGCTCCTTTGAGCTTGCAGGAGGCAAGCTCAAAGGCAGGTGGAAAAGAGGAAGAGAATTGGCTCAATTTATCAAAAAGCTTTTGGGGAATAAAGTATAATATTACAGCCGCCAGTATAGTGTCGAATATATTTATTAAAATCTCCGTGGAGCTGTTTGCAAGAATTGTCACAATTGCATTTGCCATAATAAATGACACGCACGCAGACCATTTTCCGTACTTTGAAAAATATCCTGCACATAGTCCCGACAGGGCAAAGGAGGCTGCACAGGCATCAATCCTTCCACGGCTTATACAGCATATAATTCCCATAATGATACCCACACACGAGCCGTGCAGACTTCCGAACCTTACAGCAAATATAAGCACACTCAAAACACATAAAACTCCCGTTACGGAGAAAATGCCCAGTATGCTTGCATCGCCAAAGCCGCACATAACGCCCCCGGCAAAAAATGCCAGCGATACAGTTTCCTCTGCTGTCAGCGTACGTCTTGCCCCCAAAGAGAAAAGCAGGGGGAGGGATAGGGAAAATGCCATTACACCCGCCCAGATTGTGGCACATTCCACAATCAGAACAACACTGTCATAAATAAGCGGATAGCCATCAAAGGTCACATCCGCAAAAAGAAAAAAGTAACCGCATGCCATTACGCACAAACTGCTTATTATGGCGCCTATAGCGGGAGATTTGTGCTTATCAGTAAGAAAACGCTCGCTTATCAGTGCAAAGAGTACTGATGCAATTATGTACTTGCCGATGGTTAAAAGGCTTCTTCCCGAAAAAATCAGTCCGAGCAGTGCACCCACGCCGCAGGCGTAGCTTCCGCTGTGACCGAAATTTGCTGCAAAAAGGGCATATCCCAGCGGTGATGCCCCGCCTATAAATACTGTCCTTGACATAAGGAAAGCACACACACATTTTATAAAAATATGCAGGGGTAAATATTTTTTTATAATGGGTGCGGCTTGAGTGGTGAAAAAACTGCGTTTTTTTCCGCTTCGCTTTCTAAGCGGTCTTGGCAGAGACTTGTCCATTTGTAAATCATCCTTTCAGAAAACATCAATGGTATTTTAGCACCGTTTGCATGACTTTTTTTGTCAAACCGTGCGTAAAGAAAAAGAAGTTTTCGCCATATAAAACGGGAAATTTTCAATATAGTCAAATTTGGCACAAAATAATGGTAAATTTGACTTGACTTTGCTTTTTAAAGGCGTATAATGAAAGCGTAAAAATGGTTTTGTTTTGATTTTTGAAAAGAGGCGTTTCATCATGAAAAAGCACACGGTGGATATGACGAAGGGCAGTATATTGAGGCATATAATTGCTTTTGCAATACCTGTTATGATTGCAGGTGTTTTGCAAACGCTTTATAATGCCGCAGATACGGTTGTGGTAGGAAAATTTGCAGGTAAAGAAGCGCTGGCGGCAGTTGGCTCTACATCTTCTGCGATTAATCTGCTTCTGGGCGTTTTTATAGGGCTTTCCTCGGCTACCAATGTTATTGTTGCCCGAAAGTTCGGAGCAGGAAATAAAAGCGGCGTTTCAAAAGCAGTGCATACAGCCATAGCAGTGTGTATAACAGGCGGTGTTTTTCTTGCGGTTATGGGAATCGTTTTTTGTAAGAAACTTCTTATTTTAATGGGGTCTCCCGAAGACGTTATAGACCTTTCCACACTCTATATGCGAATCTATTTTGCAGGAATCCCGGTGGTGCTTCTCTATAACTTCGGAAGTGCTATTATGCGTGCCGTAGGTGATGCGAAAAGACCTACATATTATCTTATGGGAGCAGGCCTTATCAATGTAACGCTCAATCTTCTGTTTGTAATCGTGTTTGATATGAGTGTTGCAGGCGTTGCTTTGGCAACCATTATAGCACAGGCAGTGTCCGCACTTTTGGTTCTTCGCAGCTTAGTAAAAACCGAGGAATGCTTTAAGCTTGATATAAAGAAAATTAAAATTCACAAAGATGAACTGCGTGAAATGATTCTTCTGGGTGTTCCGGCAGGTATTCAGGGAGCGATGTTCTCGCTTTCAAATGTTATTATTCAGTCCTCGATCAACAGTTGCGGAAGCACGGTAATAGCAGGAAACAGTGCTGCCTCCAGCTTAGAGGGTATTGTATATATTGCCATGAACGCATTCTTCCATGCAACCTTGACCTTTACGGGGCAAAATTTAGGTGCACACCAATTTAAACGTATGCGTAAGGGGTTTTGGACCAGCTTCTGCGTATCGCTGATTTTCGGCTTGACGGTATCACAACTTATTCTTTGGCTTTCCCCACTTCTTCTTAGGATGTATACAGATTCCGATACTGTAATTGCAGTAGGTGTTGACAGGATGAGTGTTATTTGTGCCACTTATTTTCTTTGCGGACTTATGGAGGTTGCAACAGGGGCACTCCGCGGTCTCGGCGTCGCAAATCGTGCCATGTTTACAAGTCTTGTCGGAGTGTGCGGCGTAAGACTTCTCATGACATATCTGGGTGCACCATATAAAGAATCATCAGATCTTAAGTTTTTGTTCTATTCATATCCGATATCATGGGTTATTACAGGCGGCGTTCTGATGATATTCTTCTTTACAATTGTTAAAAGCCGTGAGAAAAAATGGCAGGAACATCTACAAAACAGCAAGCCGTTGTAAGACATATATTTGGGGATTTACGTTGACAAAGTATTGCATTAATTGTATAATTAAACAGATGTATAGCACTGGAGACACATCAAACCCTTTGTTTGATGTGTCTGAATTTTTTTAGGAGGCACATAAAGGTTATGAACACTATCAAGTTTGACAAGAAAAACGTAAAGGTTATTGCACATCGCGGGCTTAGCGGAATTGAGACGGAAAATACAAATTCCGCCTTTGTAGCTGCGGGAAACAGAAGCTATTATGGAATAGAAACCGATATTCACGTTACACCCGATGAAAAGTTTATAGTAATTCATGACGAGCTTACCGTAAGAGTGTCTGACACAGTTGTAAACGTAGAGAAAACACCCTACGACGAGCTTAGAAAAATCCGCCTTAACAATATCTGCAAATATGACGAGGAAGGACTTTGCAAAAATGATGTAAGGGGAGATATCATTCTTCCTAATCTTGCCGAGTATGTGGGTATTTGCAGAAAATATGAAAAAAAGTGTATCTTGGAGCTTAAACGCCGTTTTGAAACAAAGCATATTAAGAAGGTTATCGAGGAGCTTAAGGCTCTTAACTATCTTGAAAATGTAGTGTTTATTTCCTTTGATTTTGATAACCTTGTTGACCTTCGTGCTCTTTTGCCCGAGGCAGAAATTCAGTACCTTGTATATGAGTATGATGCTGACGTGCGTGAAAAGCTCAATAAATATAATTTTGAGCTTGATATTAAGCACACGGGACTTACCCCCGAAATTATCAGCGAGGTACATTCCGACGGACATAAGGTAAACTGCTGGACGGTTGACAAGAAAGAGGACGGAGAAAGACTTGCAAATTGGGGGGTAGATTACATAACTACAAATATAATGGAATAATATAATTTTATTTGTATTTGATTATATGAGTTATTAGTATTATAATAGCCATATAAAAGGTAAAAAATAGCATTTTGAAAATAGGTTTTCTTTTTTGTACACTTTGGTGTATTAAAAAGAAAACCTATTTATTTTTTTCTCAAATTTTGGTGAAATTTATAAACAACGTATTGAAAATCGAATTTTTTTGAGGTATAATGTGTTATAATGGGAAGAATTTGTTAAAGTTCTAAAACAGGTAGGAGGTACAATCATGAGTTCAATGGAAAAAGTGTCCGACCTTCTTGCCAAAAAGGCTGAAATCGCTCTTGGCGGCGGCAAGGAAAAACAGGACAAACAGCGTAGCGGCGGCTCTATGACAGCAAGAGAGCGTATAGATGCACTTCTTGATGAGGGCAGCTTTGTGGAAATCGGTGCATTTGTTTCCGCACGTAATGAGGAAACAGCGGCAGACGGCGTTATTACCGGTTACGGCAGCATCGATTCAAGACTGGTGTACGTTTATTCTCAGGACGTAACCGTTTTGGGCGGCAGTATGGGAGAGATGTATGCCAACAAAATTAATAAAATCGTTGATATGGCGGCAAAGATGGGTGCCCCCGTTATCGGAATGCTTGACTCCAACGGAGTAAGGCTTTCGGACGGTCCCAGAGTACAGCGTGCAATGGGCAGAGTGCTCAGTGCATTTGCAAACATCAGCGGTGTGGTTCCCAACATCAGCATTGTGTTTGGCAACTGTGCAGGCGGCAGTGCAATTGCGGCGGCAATGAGCGATTTTGTTATCATGAACGAAAAGTCGGGAAAAATGTTTGTAACAGGCCCAGACATTATTGAAGCAACAGAGGGCAAGGCTCCCGAAGTTGATGCAAAGGGCAGTGTGAATAAAAACGGCAACGCACATTTCATAGGTGAAGATGATGAAAGCTGCATTGAGATTGCAAAGCTTCTCCTTTCATACATTCCTTCAAATAACCTTTCCGATGCGTTCCAGTTTGAAACGATGGACGATCTTAACCGTCCCTGCGAAATTCTCAATGATATTGATTCAATCGAGGATGCAAGGATTGTTATTGCAGAAATTGCCGATGACAAAGCTTTCTTTGAAGTTCAGGCAGATTATGCAGATGAGGCATCAATCGGATTTATCCGCATTAACGGCAGTGTAGTGGGCGTTCTTGCCACAAGCGGTGACGAAATTTCAAGCCGTGCCGCACAGAAAATGGAAAGATTTGTACGCTTCTGCGACTGCTACAATACACCTATTCTTACAATTACGGACGTTTCGGGCTTCAAGGCAAGTGCGAGCGAAGAAGCATGGGGTCTTGCAAGAAAGAGTGCAGAGCTTATGTTCGCCTTTGTTGAGGCTACCGTTCCAAAGGTTAACCTTATCACCAAGAAGGCATACGGCACTGCATACACCCTTATGAATTCAAAGCAGGGCGGTGCAGACCTTATCTTTGCCTATCCTACAGCCCAAATGGCACCCCTTCCTCCTGCGGCAGGTGTAGGTATGCTTTACAGTGAAAGACTTAAAGCAGGGGAAATGCGTGAAGCTCTTGAAAAAGAATATATTGAAACAGAAGCATCAATCTACAATGCGGCTCGTCTTGGCTGTGTTGATGATATAATTGTTCCCTCGGAAACAAGGGCAAGGATTGTTGCAGCATTTGAAATGCTTAGAAGTAAGAGAGCAGGCTCAATTACACGTAAGCATGACAATATGCCGCTGTAAGCCAAAGGAGGTAGTTAACTATGGACATAAATACAGTGTGGAGTGCATCAGACCTGATAAAGACGGGTCTTGCATATACAGTTATGGGTATTCTTGTTGTCTTTATGATTCTCATAATCATAATGTTTGCCATTAAAGCAATGGCTCTTGTGAGCGGCAACAATAAAAAGCAGAATATAAGTGAATCAAAAAAAGCTGAAGCAGCTTCTGCGCCTGCAGCAGCAGCTGCTGTAAAAAAGGATAATGACGATGAAATCATAGCCGTAATTACTGCGGCAATCGCTTCAATGCTCGGAGAGAGCGTAACGGGATTTCGTGTTCGTTCATATCGCAAAGTGCAGGGCGACGAGTGGAATAAGGCAGGTCGTCGTGAAATTCTTGATAACAGATTTTAAGCCTTTCGGCTAAGGAGGAAAATAATCATGAGAAAATTTATTGTAAATGTAAATGGTAATTCATATGAGGTTGAGGTTGAAGAAGTAAACGGTTCTTCAACACCTTCCGTATCAATCCCTGCTCCTGTAGCGGCAGCACCCGCAGCAGCGGCAGCACCTGCTCCCGCAGCAGCACCCAAGGTACAGGCTCCTGCAGGCGGTACATCCGTTAAGGCTCCCATGCCCGGAAACGTGCTCGATATCAAGGTTTCAAACGGTCAGGCGGTTAAAGAGGGCGACGTTTTGGTAGTGCTTGAAGCAATGAAAATGGAAAATGAGATTTTTGCTCCCTGTGACGGTACTGTAACGGTTGTTGCATCCAAAGGCTCAACAGTAAACACAGGCGATGTACTTGTATCTATTGCTTAAGAGAAATGGAGTGGTAGTAAATGTTTGAAAAATTGACTACAGGCTTAGCTGACTTCTTTGCAAGTACAGGTATTGCCGAAATGTTTGCAGACAGCGGAGTTATCTGGTGGAAAACCGTGCTCATGCTTGCAATTGCTTGTGTGCTTTTGTACCTTGCAATCGTTAAAAAGTTTGAGCCGCTTCTGCTTCTTCCCATCGCATTCGGTATGCTTTTGGCAAATCTTCCGTTAGGTCAGGTTATGCATCCCGAGCTTTTCACGGGAAAAGTTATAAATTATGGTGAAGTCCTGCAAAAGGGCGGACTGTTGGATATGCTTTACTTAGGCGTTAAGCTGGGAATTTATCCTCCCCTTATCTTCCTTGGTATCGGTTGTATGACGGACTTTGCTCCCCTCATTTCCAATCCCAAGAGTATTCTTTTGGGTGCGGCGGCGCAGATTGGTGTGTTCATCACATTCCTCGGTGCAATTTTGCTTGGTGCATTCGGAATCGGCGGCTTCGGCGGTGATGGTGCTACAGCACTTGATATCTTTAAAGAAGCAGGCTCTATCGGTATCATCGGCGGTGCCGACGGTCCCACTGCAATTTATGTTACAAAATCTCTCGCTCCGCACCTTCTCAGTGCGATAGCAGTTGCGGCATATTCATATATGGCATTGGTTCCCATTATCCAGCCCCCCATTATGAAGGCGCTTACCACAAAGAAAGAGCGAATGATTGTAATGGAAACCCTGAGACCTGTTTCTCAGCGTGAGAAGATTTTGTTCCCCATTATCGTTACATTGGTTGTGGCACTTCTCGTTCCCGATGCAACTGCTCTTGTGGGTATGCTCATGCTTGGTAACCTTATGAAGGAAAGCGGCGTCGTTGAAAGAATCACTAAGGCAGCACAAAACGAGCTTATGAATATTATCACAATATTCCTTGGCGTAACCGTTGGTGCTACAGCTACCGCCGATACATTCCTTACAGCTAAAACAATTCTCATTATCTGCCTCGGACTTTGTGCCTTTGCGGTAAGTACTGCGGGCGGCGTGCTCTTTGGTAAAATTATGTGCAAGCTTTCGGGTGGTAAGATTAATCCCCTTATCGGAAGTGCAGGTGTTAGTGCAGTTCCCATGGCGGCACGTGTTTCTCAGGTAGTGGGACAGAAGGAAAACCCCTCAAACTTCCTGCTTATGCACGCTATGGGTCCCAACGTTGCAGGAGTAATAGGAAGTGCAGTTGCAGCAGGTGTCTTTCTTTCTCTATTTAACTTATAATCACGGGTGTATAAAAATGCACAGACCACAAAAAGCATGTGCTTAGACATGTTGTAACCAAGTGAGTATAAGTACTGAATTATTTCATAGGTAACAATTCGTTTTTGACGAATTGTAGAGAGATATGCTTTTTGCTACGAACAAACTTCACCTCTCGCTGTATACACATACAGCTTCGGGCAAGCCCCTGCGGGGTTCAGTTTGTCCGTTCTGCACTGTTTTTCTACACCCTAAACAACAATGAAATCTCAGAAAGGATAATTATCATGGAAAATAAAAGACCGGTAAAAATTACCGAAACAATTCTTCGTGACGCACATCAGTCGCTCATTGCTACCCGTATGACAACTGATGAAATGCTGGGTGCGGTAGAGCTTCTTGATAAGGTTGGCTTCAATGCTTTGGAAGCATGGGGCGGTGCTACCTTTGACAGCTGTCTTCGTTTCCTTAAGGAAGACCCCTGGGAAAGACTCAGAAAGATTAAAGACAAGGCAAAAAACACTCCCATTCAGATGCTTTTCCGCGGACAGAATATCTTAGGCTACCGTCATTACGGTGATGATGTTGTAAAGTATTTCGTACAGAAGTCTATCGCAAACGGTATTGATATCATCAGAATTTTCGATGCTCTTAATGACGTGCGTAACCTTCGTACAGCAATCGAGGCAACAGTTAAGGAAGGCGGTCATGTTCAGGCGGCTATTTCCTTCACTCTCAGCCCCGTTCATACCAACGAAAACTTCATAAAGCTTGCTAAAGACCTTGAAAACATGGGTGCAAGCTCTATCTGTATCAAAGATATGGCAGGTCTTCTTACTCCTTACAATGCATACGACCTTGTTAAAGGCATGAAGGAAGCGGTAAAGATTCCCATTGAGCTTCATACTCACTACACAAGCGGTATCGCTTCAATGACATATCTTAAGGCAATCGAAGCAGGCGTTGATATTGTAGACTGTGCTATGAGCCCCCTTGCAATGGGAACAAGCCAGCCCGCAACCGAACCTATGGTTGCAACACTTCAGGGAACACAGTTTGATACAGGTCTTGACCTTAATCTTCTCAGTGAGATTGCAGATTACTTCAGACCTATCCGTGAAAGATATATCGAAAACGGCACTCTTAATCCCAAGGCGCTTGCCGTTGACGTAAATACTCTTAAGTATCAGGTGCCGGGCGGTATGCTTTCAAACCTTCTTTCACAGCTCAAACAGCTTGGAGCAGAGGATAAATTCCAGGAAGTATTAAAGGAAATCCCCCGCGTTCGTGAGGATGCAGGTTTCCCTCCGCTTGTAACTCCTACAAGTCAGATTGTTGGCTCTCAGGCAGTGTTTAACGTAGTTTTGGGCGAAAGATACAAGAACGTAACAAAGGAATTCCGCGGACTTGTTAAAGGTGAGTACGGCAGAACTCCTGTCGAAATCAGCGATGATTTTGCAAAGAAAATTCTCGGTGAAGAAAAGCGTATCACGTGCAGACCTGCCGATGAAATCCCCGCAGAGCTTGATAAGTTCAGAGGAGAAATCAGCGAATTTATCGAGCAGGATGAGGACGTATTAAGCTACGCACTTTTCGGACCTGTTGCTACAAAGTTCTTTGAATTCCGCCAAGGACAGAAATACAAAATCGACCCCACATTAGGCGATAAAGAAACAAAGGTTCATCCTATGTGATGAGCCCGGGCTAATCACATAACAAAAAACACCGTTTTGATTTTCTGAAACGGTGTTTTGTTTTAGACTCAGATTGAACGAAACGAAGAAAATTATAAAAATCAAAGAATGGTACTATTTTGCACTTTTTTGAAGCAAAATTCGGTTGACACCGGTGGAAAAATAATGTAAAATGAACATATATTATTTTAAAAGCTTTAAAAGGAAAGGACTACTTGTAATGAAAAATTTTCTCACCGAAGAGCAGCTTCAATGGATTGATAAAACATGGGAGAATCTTGATAAAAAGCTTTCAGTAGTGACACTTCGTTCAAACAGCAAATTCCCCTTTTGGTCAAAAGACCATATGCATGATGATACCAATGCAGATGGCGGAATAAACTGTTGGACAAACGGCTTCTGGCCCGGTCTTAACTGGCTTATGTATGTAGGCACAAAGAACGAAGATTATCGCAAGACAGCAGAAAACTGTGAGAAGCTTCTCGATGCGGCGTTTAAGAATTTTGACCGTGTCAGCCACGACACCGGCTTTATCTGGAGACTGGCGTCGGGTCCCAACTATGCACTTACAGGAAATGATGAGTCCCGTGTTCGTCAGAGCTTTGCAGCAAGCTATCTTATGAGCAGATTTAATCCCGTTGGCGGATTTATCCGTGCGTGGAACAAGCATAGCTTTCACCCGGATTGCAGCGGTGTTACAATTATTGATACTATGCTTAACCTGTCCATACTTTACTGGGCTTCCGAAGAATACAAGGATCCACGTTTTAAGCAGGCTGCAATGATGCATGCAGATCACACCATGGCAAATCATCTGCGTCCCGACGGAAGCATACGCCATCTTGTAATCCGTGACAGTGAAACAGGTGAAGTTACAGGTGAGCATGGTGGCCAGGGTTACGAAATCGGTTCCTGTTGGTCACGCGGTCAGGCGTGGGCTGTTTACGGATTTGTTCTCAGCTACATACATACCGGCAAGGAAGAATATCTTGATGCGGCAAAGCGTGCGGCACATTATTTTATATCTGCTGTATGCGACACATGGATTCCAATGCTTGATTTCCGCAGCCCCGAAGAACCTGCAATCTATGATACAAGTGCAGGCTGTGCGACTGCCTGTGGCCTTATAGAAATCGCAAAGCTCGTTCCCGAATATGAGAAAAAGCTTTATATAAAAGCGGCTATGAACCTTCTTATGACAATTGAGAAGAACTATGCCGACTGGTCCACGGAAACTGATTTCATAATCGACATGGCAAGCGGTTCATATCGCGGAAAAGAACATCAAAACGAAAATATTATTTATGCTGACTACTATTTTGCAGAAGCGGTTTATAAGCTTAAGGGCTTTGAACCCTTGTTCTGGTAAGTAAAAGAATATTAATTTTGGCAATAAATGGTTTCAACAGAAACCATTTATTGCTTTTTCTTTTGTTTACGGAAATTACTCTTGAAAAATATAGGAATATATGGTAAAATAGTCTTAACCGTAGGTGAGGAAAGAATCGGTGACGTTTCCAACGTTGTTTTCACAAATGGTGCTATTGAGAAGGATGGAAACATATATATTTATTATGCATCATCGGATACCAGACTTCACCTTGCAACAACAACTGTTGAAAAAATGGTTGACTACTGCAAAAACACTCCCCAAGACGGTTATACTACACATACAAGCGTTGATGCAATCTGCCGTCTGGTTGATATGAATGACCAAAATTAAATTTTAGAGGTGTATTTATGAATTACAAAGACGTATATGAAAGATGGCTTACATCGGACAAGGTATCAGAAGAAGTTAAAGCTGAGCTTCGCGGTATAGACGATAAGGAAATCGAGGACAGATTTTATAAAGAACTGGAATTCGGCACAGGCGGTCTTCGCGGAATCATGGGTGCAGGCACAAATCGAATGAATATCTACACCGTAAGAAAGGCAACTCAGGGACTTGCACTTGAAATTTTGGACAAGGGTAAGGAGCTTTGTGAAAAAGGAGTTGTAATTGCACACGACTCCAGAAACAACAGTGCTCTTTTTGCGAAGGAATGTGCAAAGGTACTTTGTGCAAACGGCATCAAGACATATCTTTTTGAGTCGCTCCGTCCGACTCCCGAACTTTCCTTTGCAGTTCGTCATCTCGGCTGTGCAAGAGGTATTGTTGTAACGGCAAGTCACAATCCCAAGGAATATAACGGATATAAGGCTTACGGCGAGGACGGCGGTCAGCTTCCTCCCGAAGTTGCCGATATAATTATCGGATATATTAACAAAACAGATATATTTGATGATATCAAAATCAGTGAAGCTCCCGAATATATCGCTATCGGAGAAGAGGTTGATAAGGCATATATTGAAGCTGTCAAGGAGCAGTCACTTGGAATTAAAATTCCCGAGGATTTCAAGGTTGTGTATACACCTATTCACGGCAGCGGAAATAAGCTTGTGAGACGTGTGCTTGATGAAATCGGAGTGAAAAATATATTTGTTGTTCCCGAGCAGGCTGAGCCTAACGGCGATTTCCCGACTGTTAAAAGTCCCAATCCCGAAAACCCCGAAGCATTTACAATTGCTCTTGAATATGCAAAGGAGCAAAATGCAGACATCGTTTTCGGTACTGACCCCGACAGTGACAGAATCGGTGTTGTGGTCAGAAAGAATGACGGAAGCTTTGCAGTGCTTAACGGAAATCAGACAGGTGCACTTTTGTGCGAATTCATTCTCAGAAAGAGAAAAGAAGCAGGTACACTTCCCACTGAGGGTGCGGTTATTAAAACAATCGTTACCACGGAAATGATTCGTGCTATTGCACAGAGCTTCGGTGTTGAAACAATTGACGTTCTCACAGGATTTAAGTTCATTGGTGAAAAGATTAAGGAATTTGAAGCCGAGGGCAAGTTTGATAAATACATCTTCGGACTTGAAGAAAGCTACGGCTACCTTAAGGGAAGCTATGCACGTGACAAGGATGCGGTTGTTGCATCAATGCTTGTTACAGAGCTTGCGGCAGACCTTAAAGCGCAGGGCAAGACCCTTTACGACGGACTTGTGGAGCTTTATGAAAAATACGGCTATTTCCTTGAAACTCTCGAAACAAAAACCCTTACAGGTATCGAGGGAGTAGAGAAAATCAAAGCTATTATGAAGAAATTCAGAGAAGAAGGCGTTCCCATGGAAACCGTTAAAACCCTTGACTACTCACAGGGTATAGACGGACTTCCCAAGAGTGATGTTCTCAAGTACTTCTTAAATGACGGAAGCTGGTTTGCGGTTCGTCCCTCCGGTACGGAACCGAAGATTAAATTCTATTTTGGTGTGTGCGGAAAAACCCAGGAGGAAGCACAGGCAAAATCCAAAGCGCTTATGGACAGTGTGACAGCATTGCTATAATAAGTTCTGAATGAAGGAGGAAATTCGCTCGCGGATTTCTTCCTTTTTGTAATAGAAACTTACACATAATTTCTCAAAGGGGTAAAAAATTTTTTCTTTATTGTAAATAAGCATCAAGTTTGAAAAAAGCTATTTACTTTACTGCGAAATTTGTTATAATTTAGATGAATAAATATGAAAGGACGATTGATTTGTTTAACATACTTGATTATGGAGCAATATCCGATATAAATGTAAATTCAACCAAGGCGGTACAGAAAGCAATTGATGCCTGCCGTGAAAACGGAGGAGGCACGGTATTTGTACCTGCCGGAAAATATACAATAGCATCGCTTGTTCTTTGCAGCAATCTTAATTTCGTATTTGAAGCGGGTGCGTACTTTTACGGAAGCAAAAATGTGGATGACTTTAATCCCCGTGAAAAGGTGGATTATCCTCTTTATCAGGACCCGACACATTCATATTTTGAACGTAGTATGTTCTTTGCAAATGAGTGTCATAACGTGTCCTTTACGGGCTTCGGTACAATAGATATGCAGAGCGTTTGGGAAAATGTTCCCACTCCCGGTGCAAAAGATTGGAGCAATAAGAGAGCGGCGAAGATATTCTCCTTTAAGAATTGTACAGATGTGGTAGTATCTGACCTTACACTTCTTAAATGCACAGACGTTGCAGTCTACTTTGCAGGCTGTGAAAGGGTTAAGGCAACACGACTTACCATTGATACAAATATCGATGCAATCAGCCCCGACTGTTGTAAAAATGTAACCATTTCAGATTGTTTTGTACGCAGCGGTGACGATGGTATTGTTATCAAAAGCTCTTACTGCTTGAATGAAAAAAGACTTTGCGAAAATGTGACAGTTACAAACTGCACCGTTTCCTCAAGATGCAATGCAATCAAGCTGGGTACTGAATCTAACGGCGGATATAAGAATATAGCAATTACAAACTGCTCCGTGTATAATACATATATGTCAGGCGTTGCCCTTGAAATTACCGACGGCGGCGACCTTGACGGTGTTGTAGTAAATAATATCACAATGAAAAACGTAGGAACACCGATTTTTGTAATCCTTTCAGACCGCAGACGCGGCCCCGAGGGAACAGGACTTGGCACGCTTAAAAATGTGGTTATCAGTAACGTGACGGCAATCGGCCCCTATGACGAGCCTTGGCTCGCTCCGCACCTTACCACATTGTGGGACGGCGAGCAAATGTGTGTAACGGAGGTAATTACTTCAACCGTGACAGGTCATGTGTCAAGACCGATTGAAAACATCACCCTTTCAAATATCACCCTTTCTGTTCCCGGTGGCGGCACGGAAGAGGACAGGAATATCGTTGTTCCCGAAAAGGAGAAGAACTACCCTGAAAATAACTGCTACGGAAACGTTCTTCCTGCAAGCGGAATTTATTTCCGTCATGTTAAAAACCTTAAGGTATCGAACGTAATTGTTACTACAGAAAAGGAAGACAAGCGTGACGGCCTTGTGTTTGAAGATGTTGAAAATTTAATTTGATAAGAGTAAGAATAATGAAAATTATTGCACATATTAAAAACGATTTTAAAGAAAAGTTCGGAATACCCAGGCAAAGCGGATTGGTAGAGGAAACCCGAGGGAAAATAATTTTTGAAAAAGAGTTCCGTGTCCCCGAAGCTTTTCGGGGGCTTGAGGAATTTTCACATATATGGATATTGTGGAATTTTTCAAAAGCGGAAAGGGAAGAATGGTCTCCTACAGTCCGCCCGCCCCTTTTAGGCGGAAACAAACGTATGGGAGTTTTTGCCACACGCTCGCCTTTTCGCCCCAATCCCGTAGGGCTTTCCTGTGTAAAGCTTGAAAAAATAGAACAAACAAAGGAGCATGGCATAGTGCTTTACGTGCGTGGTGCAGACCTTATGGACGGTACGCCCATTTATGATATAAAGCCATATCTTGCATATGCCGATTCTCATCCCGAAGCAACAGGCGGATTTACGGAAAATCTTTCCGAAAGAAGGGTTTCGGTTGTGATTAAGGATGATAATTTTTATAAAATCCCGACACAAAAGCAAAAGGAAATTATAAAAATCCTTGAGCACGACCCCACGCCTTCATATAAGAAAGACGGAGAAATCTATGGAATGAGTTACGGCGGTTATGAAGTGAAGTTTTACATAGAGAATAATACTTTGTATATAACTTCCATTTAGTGCTTTACAATAATGTAACCCTGTGATATAATGTAGAAAAATAAATTTTGGAGGTAATATTATGGCAGAACTTTTAGAAGTTATTATGATTGTGAGCTTTGGCTTTTCATGGCCGCTTAATGTGATAAAATCATATAAAGCACGTACAACAAAAGGTAAGAGTCTTGCTTTTCTTCTTCTCATTTTCTTTGGATATATAGCAGGAATTGCGTCAAAGTTTGTGAACGAAAGCTATATGGCAAACATTTCTGAAAAATGGTACGTTCTTTTCTTCTATGTACTTAATTTTATTATGGTAGGAGCAGACCTTATCATGTACATGAGAAACAGAAAGCTTGATAGGCTTAATGGTGTATTATGAAAGTGATTAAAGACATATGCTAAGGCAAGGCAGGTCATGTTGAGCAGTACCTTGACTTATATCTTCCCGACAGTGATTCCTTTAAGGTGTTTGTGTATATGCACGGCGGAATCGAAAGAGGCGATAAAGCAGGAAAGGCCACTGTTGTGGGTGAATATGTTGCAAATCACGGCATAGCCTTTGTATCTATAAACTACAGAATGTATCCCCAGGCAGTGTATCCCGAATTTCTTCGGGACGGAGCAGAAGCAATAGGTTGGGTATATAAGCATATCGGAGAGTACGGAAATTGCGAGGGCATCTATGTAGGCGGAAGCAGTGCCGGTGGATATATGTCAATGATGCTTTGCTTTGATAAAAAGTATCTTGCACCCTATAAGCTCCCGGAAGGTACAATCAAGGGATATATCCATGATGCAGGACAGCCTACAACACATTTTTATGTGCTCCGGGAAAGAGGGCTTGACTCAAGACTTGTAATTGTGGACGAGGCGGCACCGCTTTATTATATAGGCAGGGAAAAGGAATATCCACCTATGCTTTTTATCGTATCGGATAACGATATGAAGAACCGTTACGAGCAGACACAGCTTGTTCTTTCAACAATGAAGCATTTCGGATATTGTGAAAGCAAGATAGATTATCGCCTGATGCACGGCACTCATTGCCATTATTCGGGAACTGAAACTTTCGGAGAAATAATTTGCGATTTCATACGCAAATTTTCATAAATTTTTAGCTTGACAAACGAATCTTGTTGTGCTATCATATGATGAATACAGAGAATGTGCGACGTATTAAAACTTGGGGGGGAGCCTCTATGCTTTAGTGCGTCTTTCACTATTATATAGAGACAGAAAAGGGGAAGGAAAATGGAAAATTTATTAACAGCAGGAATACAGATTGAGCTTGTTTTCAGGCTGTTTCTTGCAGGATTCTGCGGCGTAATCATCGGTCTTGAGAGAAGAAACCGTTCCAAGGAGGCAGGTATACGTACACATTTTGTAGTTGCCTGCGGTGCGGCTCTTATGATGATTGTGTCGAAGTATGCGTTTTTTGATGTAATTAAAACAGGACTTATGGAGGGTGCGGATATTCGCCTTGACCCGTCGAGAATAGCCTCCACAATTGCCAGCGGTATAGGCTTTTTGGGTGCAGGTATGATTTTCGTACATAGGAATACAATTACGGGTCTTACCACCGCGGCAGGCATCTGGGCAACCTCCGGCGTAGGTATGGCAATCGGTGCAGGGCTTTACTACATTGGTATTTGTGCGGCAATTCTTATCGTTCTGGCACAGATTCTTCTGCATATGAATCTTCAGTGGAAAAAGATGCCTAAGACAAAAATTCTTGTAATACGTGATGTGGACGAAGAAAATTACCAGGAAACGATTACCAATTATCTCAGAGAAAGAAGTATCTTTGTCAGAGATGTAGCAATTGACTACGACAGGGATAACGGAGTGCGTAAGTATACTCTTACGGTAGAGCTTCCCATAAGTGCAGTAGAGGAAGAAATTATTACAAACATAGGTTACAACGTATCAATCAAAACAAGCGTATAATAAAAAATGGCGGTTCTTTCAAAAGAATCGTCATTTTCTTTTTTTGACTACTTGACAATATGTCTTTGGATAAAGTAAAATTAACTGTATCGACAAGGAAAGGGAGACTGAGTATTATGAAACCTATAAAATTCAAAGGTGTTTACAAAGATTATATATGGGGCGGAAACCGTATGCGCAATAAATACAGCGTCAAGACGGATATGGACGTAGTGGCTGAAAGCTGGGTCCTCAGCTGTCATAAAGACGGGATGAGTGTTATATCAAGCGGTGAATACGCAGGTATGGCACTGGATAAATTTATCGCGGATAACCCCTCTGCTTTGGGAACAGACTGCAAATGGAAAGAGCTTCCCATTCTTATTAAATTTATAGATGCGGCAGATAATCTCAGCGTACAGGTGCATCCTGATAATGAACAGGCTAAGGCATGGGAAAATCAGAACGGAAAAACGGAGATGTGGTACGTAATCGAGGCAGATAAAAATGCTAAAATTACATACGGTGTTAAAGAGAACATCACGAGTGAAAAGCTTAGCGATGCAATAAAGAATAACACTGTGGAAAACCTCCTCAATACAGTTCCCTCCAAAAAGGGGGATGTGTTCTTTGTAGAAGCGGGAACAATTCACGCAATCGGTGCAGGAAATCTTATTGCGGAAATTCAGCAGAATTCCAATGTTACATATCGTCTGTATGATTATGACAGGCGTGGAAAAGACGGAAAGCCCCGTGAGCTTCATATTGAAAAAGGCGTAAAATGTTCAAAAACCGAGATAATTTCTTCGCGAAAGATTCCCACATGCAGTGACGGCACACGCATGATAGGAAGCTGTGAGTATTTCCAGGTAAAGGAGCTTAATTTATCGGGTAAGGAGCATAAGCTTTATTGCAGCGAAAAAAGTTATCAGGCTTTGATTTTCCCTGACTGCGGAGGAACGATTTCCTACGGAAATGAAGAAATGAGCGTTTCTGCAGGGGAGGCAGTGTTTATCCCTGCAGGGCTTGGTGAATATAACGTAAAGGGAAGCGGAACTCTCCTTATTGCAAGCAACCCTCCAAGATATTTTGTAGGGATTGACTTGGGCGGTACAAATATTGCGGCGGCAGTGGTAGACGAGTACGGCGTGATTTACGGTCGGGCAAAGAGAAAGACAAATGCACCGCGCCCTTATAACGAAATTCTTGATGATATGGCGCTGTGTGCAAGGGAAGCGGCAGAGGAAAGCGGAATCAGCTTTGATGACATCGAAAATGTGGGAATCGGATGCCCAGGTGCAATAGATAAAGAAACGCAAAGCATAGAGTTTTCTAATAATCTTAATTTTTATAACGTTCCCGCAGTAGAATATATGGAAAAAGCACTTGGCAAGAAGGTGTATATTGAAAACGATGCCAATGCCGCCGCATGGGGAGAGTTCCTTGCAGGAAGCGGTAAAAAGTGCGATAGTATGATTATGATTACATTGGGTACAGGTGTAGGAGGCGGAATCATAATTGACGGGAAGCTTTTCACTGGTGCCTACGGCAAAGGGGCAGAGCTTGGGCATATGTCCTTTATAAAAAACGGAGAAAAGTGTACCTGCGGAAAAAGAGGCTGTTTTGAAGCCTATGCCTCGGCAACGGCACTTGTGCGAATGACTAAGAAAGCAATGAAAGAAAATCCCGACAGTGACATGTGGAAGGTGTGCCGTGGCAAGCTTTCAAATGCTAACGGCAGAACGGCATTTAGTGCAAAGGATGCGGCCGCAAAGGGCGTTGTGAAAGAATACTTAGACAATCTTACGGACGGAATCGTCAGCATAGTGAACATGTTCCAACCCAATATTATATGTATAGGCGGCGGTGTCAGCCATGCGGGCAAGAGAATTCTTGCTCCCATAGCAAAAGGCATAGAAAAATATTCCTTCGCCCGCTTTGGAGCGAAACAGACAGTGGCGGAGCTTGCATCTCTTGGAAACGATGCAGGCATTATCGGTGCGGCACTGCTCTGGAAAAACGAAACCAAATAAAGCAAAAGAAACCCCTCGGACTAATGTCCGAGGGGGCATTTTTTTCTGTTTTGGGAGGAAAATTATAATTCGCTTCCGCCGTAGAGCTTTATAAATTCCTGTTTAATTTCGTTTTGCGTCATATCAGTACGTCTTTTATTTCTGAGAATCAATATACTTCTTATATGCCTCGCGAAGCTCAACACCGGGTGTTTTCGGGACAGTTAAATATTCTTTGTAAGTATTGCGAGAAATTCACTGTAAAGTGTCTGCGGGTCATTTTTGAATGCCGCACACATTTTCTTTGCCATAAGCTCATCGCCTACGGAAAGAGAAACGTTAAACATATCGTAATGCCCCTCGGAAATCCCTAAACTGACACTGTACTCAATATCATTTATTTTCTTATACTCCGCTTTTACGCTGAGAGAATTTTTTAAATCCTTAATCTTGATTTTTATTGTTCTCAAAAGCCTTTCGCGGACTGTTTTCGGAATCCTGTCCGAAAAGAAATCAAGTGCCTGTATGCCCTTTTTGGTAAGAGTGTAAAACCTATCAGCGTTCTCTGTGTAATATGTCACAAATTCCTCGCTTTCAAGCTCAGACATTTGCTCTTGGAGGTCAAAATAGTTTACAAACGGCTCCAGAGCCAAAGTATCTACTATAAAGGAATTGGGAACAGGCATCTTAAAGTTATTAATTATAAAAAGAGTAATAAGCTTTACATCTATTTTATCGTCAAAACAGTAATCCAAGAGAAATCCTCCATTACATCATATCTTGCTGAGGCATATTCTGCACCATTTCTTCTTCGGGATTTATGAGGTTCCCCTCATCGTCAATTATAAGTGAGGGCTGTTGTTCATGGGAGGGGAATGCCTTGCCTACTATAAAGTTAATTACAGCTAGTGCGATAAACACAATTATAGTTTCAAAAATTACGCTTACGGTGAACACGCTTAAAACTTCAGCAAAGGAGTTAAGCTTTTCTCCTGATTTTGAATAGTGCATTATAAAATCCAAGATGGGGTATCCTATAAAAATTCGATGTATAACCGCCATAAGGAAAATGTTTACAAATACGGAAATTAAGAGGCGTGTCATAAATACTTTCATAAGTAAATCCGAGAAAAATCCGCGGAAACGTGTGCCGAACCATACAGTCTTATGCCTGTAAAGAATCCAACCATGAAGAAATCCGGCAACAACGGAAGCTATAATATATCCTACGTACACAGACATGTTTTCAACAATCATTCTTATTATTGTACAAAGAGAGAAACCAATACAACAGACAACAGGTCCGTAGAAGAATCCCAGCAGTGCATTTACGATAACATCAAGGTTGGTTGTTATGTACTGGATAACCTTTTTTGCACCGCGGAAAGAAAACTCAATCATTCCTGCCTGTCCCGCTGTAAGCAGTATGTATACCCCAATCAGACCGATAAGCACGATGATTGTAGAGGGGGCACGAAGGTGGTTTAAGGAGCTTACAAGCATCATTTTACTCCTGACAATATAATCCTGAAGCGATGCATGGAGTCTGTCCCACATGCCCATATTCCCTGCCTGAGAGGGTATATACTCCGAACCGTCATCGGTTATAAGAAATTTCGAGTTAGGCATTTCCTCGTTTAAATATGAACTTTGTAAACTATGCACCTGTTTTTTACTCATAATAACCTCCATTGTGCCATAGGCACAGTAATATGAATTTTAGTGTACAATACGTAATTATATTATAAAGCATTTGCATTCTTATTTCAATAGCATATTTGAAAAAATATGTTGTAAAAATTATCTTCCGTCTGCATTTTTGCAAATGGCTTTTGCAGGGCATATTTCGCATTTTGTGCCCCTTGCACTGCAATACTCCCTCCCGAAAAGCACCAGACGGTGGCAAAAGTCGCTGTGTTTACTGCGTGGGAGCAGGTTTTCAGTATCTTTTTCCACTTTGACAGGCTCGGTTTCTTTGGTCAGCCCGACACGTTTAAGAATTCTCTTTGCGTGGGTATCGATTACCATTCCTCCCTGACCAAAAAGGTCACCTAAAACAAGATTGGCGGTTTTTCTTCCTACCCCTGCGAGGGAAAGCATATCCTCCATATTATCGGGAATTTCTCCGCCAAAATCGGAAAGGATTTTTTTGCAGCAGGCTATGATGTTTTTAGCCTTGTTATGGTAAAAGCCTGTGGATTTAATATCCTGCTCAAGCTCTTTTAAATCAGCGTTTGCAAAGGCACGGGCATCGGGATATTTTTTAAATAAATCCTTTGTGACTATGTTGACCCTGGCATCTGTACACTGTGCAGAAAGCTGTGTGGCAATAAGAAGCTCGAGCGGTGTTTTATATTCAAGGGAACATATTGCATCGGGATATTCTTTTTCCAAAATTTCGTAAAACCTTTCGGCTCTTTCTTTCCTGCGCATAAAATCACCCTTTCTGATACTATTTTATCATAAAACTCTTGTTTTTGAAAGAAAAACTTTGTATAATAATAAAAGAACTTTTTAATCTTGTTCTGAAAGGAGGAAATTCTATGCGAAGTCCGCTTGCAGACAGAATCCGTCCCGACTCTCTTTCGGGAGTGGTGGGGCAGAAGCATATTCTGGGAGAAGGAAAAATCCTTTATAATATAATACAGAGCGGTGAAATCCCAAACATGATTTTTTACGGGCCGTCGGGAATAGGGAAGACCACTGTGGCAAACATTGCCGCAAAAAATGCGAAAAAGCCGCTTTATAAGCTTAACGCTACAAATGCTTCTGTTTCAGATGTCAAGGCAATTCTTGCCGAAGCGGAAACAATGCTTGGAGCAGACGGGGTAATCCTCTATCTTGACGAGATTCAGAATTTTAATAAAAAGCAGCAGCAATCCCTGCTCGAATGTATAGAAAACGGGAAAATAACACTTATCGCATCTACGACAGAAAATCCGTATTTTTACATATACAATGCAATTTTATCCCGCTGCACGGTCTTTGAGTTTCAGCCTGTTCAGGTGGAGGATATAAAAGAGGCACTTTTAAGAGCCAAGGAAACTTTGGATTTCCCCGTAATTTTAGAAGATGATGCGGCAGACCATATTGCAGGAAGTGCCTGCGGAGATGTAAGAAAGGCACTCAATTCTCTTGAAGTTGCCGTTATGGCGGCAAAGCCCGACGAAAATCAGAACATCGTTATTACGCCCGAAATTGCCGAAGCTGTAACAATGAAAAAAGCCTTCCGCCACGACCGTGACGGGGATAGTCACTATGATGTTTTAAGTGCATTTCAGAAATCTGTCCGCGGAAGCGACGCAGATGCGGCACTTCATTATCTTGCACGCCTTGTGGCGGCAGGTGATTTGCAAAGCATTTGCAGAAGAATCCTTGTCATGGCGGCGGAGGATATAGGGCTCGCATACCCAAATGCGATAGTTATTACAAAGGCGTGTGTGGATGCGGCACTTCAGCTCGGATTTCCCGAAGCACGGATTCCGCTTGCCGAGGCGGTAATAATGCTCGCCACAGCTCCTAAGTCCAACAGTGCAATCTGTGGCGTTGATGCGGCTCTTTCCGATATAGAAAGCGGAAAAATGGGGGATATTCCCGCACATCTTAAGGATTCGCACTACGGCGGTGCAAAAAAGCTTGGTCACGGAAACGATTATAAATATCCTCACGCATACCCCAATCATTATGTGAAACAGCAGTATCTTCCCGATTCAATTAAGGGCAGAAAATATTACGAATACGGAGAAAATAAGCTTGAACAGCAGACAAAAGCATACTGGGATAATATTAAAAAATAAATTATACGGGAGCAGATAAAAATCTGCTCCCGTATAATTTATTTCAATATCTTTTCTTTATATTTCATTACCATTGCGTAGCCCTTATCATACAGCTTTTTAATTTCCTCGGGTCGTCTTTCGGTACGCTTCCATGATGAGGTATCCTCCTCGGGAGCTATCAGTATAATTCTGCCCTCTTTTTCAAGCTCTAAAAGATGGTGGTGGGTTTCGTTATACATATCGGTGCGGTTTTCAAGTGCCTTTTTAAAATTGGGGTACTTTCTGTAGAGAAATCCGCTTATATCAAGAGCCTTTTCGGGGCTTTTTACATAACTGCGTTCCCTCGTAAGAATTACCAACACCTTATCACATCCCTCATCCAATGCTCTCTGAAAAGGAATAGAATTTGAGATTCCGCCATCCAAGTAAAGATTGCCGTCAATTTTAACAGGCTGAAAGAGTATGGGAAGGGCACAGCTTGCCACAACCTTTTTCCACTTTCTGTCCTCGCTTGTAACTGTGTGGTATTCACATTTACCCGTTTCAATATTTGTAAGTGCCGCTTCCACCTTGCACCCTGATTTGTCGTATGCCTCGCTGTCGAAGGGAATAAGCTTATTGGGAAGCTCATCAAACACAAAGTCCACATTGTAGTAGCTGCGTTTTTTAGGGTTAAGCAAATGCCTCATCCCCATATATCTTTTATCGTTAAGATACTCAAGTCCTATCCTGAGACCTCTGCCTCTTTGATTGGATACAAAAGAAATTCCATTGGCAACCCCTGCGGACGTTCCCACAAGAAGGTCTGCCTTAAATCCTATATCAATCAGTGCGTCCAGTGCACCTACACTAAAGTAGCCGCGGCTGGCTCCGCCCTCTAAAACAAGTCCTGTTTTCACATTAATTCCTCCTTCCGCTATAGCTCTTTGATATCCTCCGATATCTGTCTTTGCAGCTTGGCTATACTTCCGAACTTTCTTTCCTCGCGGATAAAGTCGATAAATTCTATTTTCATTTTTTGATTATAAATATCTCCCTCAAAGTGGGGAATATACGTTTCCGTGCGTAGTTTTTCACCGCCCACCGTGGGATTGATTCCCGTGTTGGTGATTGCTTTATATGTGCAATTATTGACTGTTACCAATGTTTTATACACACCTTTTTTGGGAATTACAACGGCGTCCTCAAAAAACATATTTGCTGTGGGAAATCCTATCGTTCTCCCTAAGTGCTTACCCTCGCATATAGTTCCCTCTACAAAGAAGCTCCTTCCCAGAAGCTCATTTGCAAGGGAAATTTCCCCATTTGTAATAAGCTCCCTTATACGGCTTGAGGACACACTTTGCCCTTTGTATAATTCACATTCAAGCACATGGGTGAAAAAGCCCATCTTACTGCCGTAATCAGTCAGTAGCTTTGTATCGCCGTTTCCGCCTTTTCCGAAACGGTAATTATAGCCGCATGCGGCATATTTTACGTTGTATTTCTTTACGAGTATTTCCGTTATAAAATCCTCCGCAGGCATATCCAAAAACTCTTTGGAAACGGGAATAAACTCTGCCTCTGCACCCGAGGCATTTATCAGTCGCTCTTTTTCTTTGGCTGTAGTAATATAGCTTACCTTGTCGGGTGAAAGAATTTCCAGGGGAGAGCGGTCAAAGCTCAGAACTATCGGTCTGAGCTTATTTTCTTTGGCGTAATCCACAACGCTTTTTATAATTTTTTGATGGGCAATATGTACTCCATCAAAGAAGCCGAGAGCGATTGCACAAGGTCTGTCAGTCATCTGTAAAACCCCTTTATAAGCTTCAGGCATTCTCTGCCGTCCTCTGTGTCTGCTTTGGAAAGAGCAATAAAAAAGCCGTTTTCATCATATACACGATAAATTTCCCCCTGTGTTTTTCCCTTGTAATATATGGGGACACCGTTTTTCACGCGGTCTGCTCTTTTTTTATCTAAATAAATTGCTTCATGATTTTCAAAGAAAGAATCAAGGGGGAGAAGTGCCTTTTCCGCCTGCCCGCTTTCAGCAAGGGAGGCAAGCTCTTCGGGAGTAATGGCACTGTCAAGGGTGAAAGGACCCGAAGCAGTACGACAAAGCTCGCTTATACAACCTCCGCACCCCAAAGCGTCGCCAATATCGGAGGCAAGAGTGCGGATATATGTGCCCTTACTGCAATGAACGACGATTTTTACATAGGGAAGCTCAATTTCTTCAATATCAATTGAAAAAATAGTGATATCGCGTGCTTTTCGTTCCACCTCAATGCCTTGCCTTGCCAAGTTGTAGAGCCTCTGTCCGTTCACCTGAATAGCGCTGTACATGGGAGGAATTTGCTGTATGTTTCCCACGAAGCTTCCTATTACGGTGCGAATTTCTTCCTCGGTAACATTGACGGGATTTGTCTCAATTACTTCTCCTGCCATATCAAGCGTATCAGTTTTCGTGCCTAAAAGAATTGTGGCACGATACTTTTTATCTTCCATGGTAAGAAAGTCCGATGCCCGTGTGGCAGGGCCTGCAAGAATAGGCAGAACTCCGCTTGCATCGGGGTCAAGAGTTCCCGTATGCCCCACTTTTTTCATATTAAGGGCTTTCCTTACCATACCCACGCATCTGTGGGAGGAAACCCCTACAGGTTTATTTAAAATGATAATTCCGCAGTATTCATTCATAGTTTTGTCCCTTTAAATAAGCTTTTCAAGTTCGCCTATAAGCTGTCTTTCCGCTTCTTCAATACTAACTTCCTTAAAGGTGCAGCCTGCCGCTTTCTTGTGGCCACCGCCGCCAAAAAGCCTTGCAACGGGCTCAATATTGTAATCACCTAAACTACGCAAGCTCACCCTGATGTCGCCATCGGGTTGTTCCTTTAAAAATGCACTTATCATAACACCGTCAATACTTCTCGGAAGCTGAGCGAGTGCATCGGTATCGGATTTTTCCGCACCATACTTTTCCATTATTTCATTGGTGATTTTTGCAGTGGAAATTTTTCCGTCTGCATAGAGATTGATAGATTCTATTGCCTCCGCTTTGAGCTTAAGCTGTGTCAGTGTGTTCCTCTCATAAAGCATACTGCAAAGGTGCGTGGTATTAATACCCGTGTCGGTCAGTGCAATTATTATTTCATAAGTGCGTCGGTTTACCGATGCATACTGAAACGAGCCTGTATCGGAGGAAATTGCACAGTAAAGGTAAGAAGCAATTTCTTTTGTGATTTCAAAGCCGCCCAGTACAAGAAGCTCATAAATAAGCTCGCCCGTGGCACTTCTTGAAGGCTCCACATGACTTATCTTTGCAAAAGGCATAGTCTGATGATGATGGTCTATACAAACTGTGTTTTCCTTGTTTTCAAAGAATTTGCCCCATTTGCCGATTCTGTCACTGCTTCCCACATCCACGGCACAATAGCACTCATAATCGGGAGCATTTGCATCTTCCGAAAATACTATAACATCCGTTTCAAATATGCTAAGATGCCTTGACAAAGGCACTTCCGTAAACACATCTGCCTTTATTCCATGTGAACGGAGTGCCGAGCGGAGCGCCATTGCACTTCCTATACAATCCCAGTCGGGGTTTGTATGAACAAAAATCGCAACAGAGGAGCTTTCTTTAAGATGCTCTATTACTTTTTTCATTGCCCTTGCTCCTTTCAGTTATCCTTACTGATATCGTTTAAAAGCTTGTTGATATGAGCACCGTATTCAATAGTGGTGTCAAGCTCAAAGGAAAATTCGGGTACGCATCTTAAATTAATTCTGTTTCCAACCTCACGGCGGATAAAGCCTGCCGCCGCCTTGAGCCCCTTGATGCAGTCTTTCTTTTCTTCGTCTGTACCCATAACGCTGATAAATGCCTTGGCATAGCGAAGGTCATTTGTTACATTTACGTTTACCACGCTTGTCATCATGGGGATTCTGGGGTCTTTAAGCTCACGTATAATACTGCTGAGCTCTTTTCTTACTTCTTCGTTTATTCTGTCTGTTCTTTTAAAAGACATAGTGTTTCCCTTCTTTCAAAAATAAGTAAATGAGTTTTTCCCTCATTTACTTATTTTGTCTTAGTTTTTAAATAAAATGTAATGTTATCTTTTTACTTCTTCCATTACATAACACTCAACAACATCGCCCTCTTTAATATCATTAAAGCGAACAAAGCCCATACCACATTCATAACCGCTATTAACTTCTTTTACGTCATCCTTGAAACGCTTGAGAGAATCAAGCTCGCCCTCGTGGATTACGATACCGTCACGCACGATTCTTACGCTGCAATTACGCTGAATCTTACCGTCTGTTACATAGCAACCGCCGATTGTACCCACGCCGCTAACCTTAAAGGTCTGACGGATTTCCGCATGACCGATAACAGCCTCGCGGAATGTAGGTGCAAGCATACCCTTCATAGCAGCTTCGATTTCTTCGATAGCTTCGTAAATTACGCGGTACATACGCATATCCACCTTATTAAGCTCTGCCGCATTTCTGCCGCCTACGTCGGGGCGAACATTAAAGCCTACGATAATTGCATTTGATGCAGATGCCAGTGTTACGTCACTTTCAGTGATAGCACCCACGCCGCCGTGGATAACTCTTACTCTTACTTCTTCATTGGAGAGCTTTTCAAGGCTCTGTCTTACAGCCTCAACGCTACCCTGAACGTCGGCTTTAACGATAATGTTAAGGTCCTTAACATCACCCTGCTGAATCTGACTGAACAAATCGTCAAGATTCACACGCTGTCTTGCCTTGTTAGCTTCATCTTTTATTTTTTGTTTTCTTGTTTCAACGACATTACGAGCGGCACGCTCATCATCTACTACATAGAAAGGATCACCGCCGTCGGGAGTTTCGCTAAGACCTACAATCTCGACAGGAGTAGAGGGAATTGCTTCCTTTATCTTCTTGCCCTTGTCATCAACCATAGCTCTTACCCTGCCCACAGCAGTACCTGTTACAATGATATCTCCCTGGCGGAGAGTACCGTTCTGCACAAGCACTGTAGCAACAGGACCTCTGCCTTTATCAAGCTTGGCTTCTATTACAGTACCCCTTGCCTTACGGTTAGGGTTAGCCTTAAGCTCTTTAACCTCAGCGGTAAGAAGTACCATTTCAAGAAGTGAATCGATATTCTTATGCTGCTTTGCACTTACCTCAACGCAGATAACATCGCCGCCCCACTCTTCGGGAACAAGGCCATGCTCTGTAAGCTCCTGCTTAACTCTGTCGGGGTTTGCGCCCTCCTTATCAATCTTGTTGATTGCAACGATTATGCTTACCTCTGCCGCCTTTGCGTGGTTAATAGCTTCAACTGTCTGAGGCATGATACCATCGTCTGCCGCAACAACAAGGATAGCAATATCCGTTACAAGTGCACCGCGGGCACGCATAGCCGTAAATGCTTCGTGACCGGGAGTATCAAGGAAAGCAATCTGATTGCCGTTAATGTTTACCATATAAGCCCCGATGTGCTGGGTGATACCGCCTGCTTCGCTTGCAGTAACGTTTGTGCTTCTGATTGCATCGAGAAGACTTGTCTTACCGTGGTCAACGTGACCCATAACGCAGACAACAGGGGGGCGGGGAAGAAGGTCCTTTTCTTCATCGGGAGCTTCAGCATCACTGAGAAGCTTTTCTTCCTCTGTAATGATTATTTCTCTCTCAACCTCTGCACCCATATCCTCGGCGATAAGTGCCGCCACATCATATTCGATGTCCTGGGTGATAGCCGCCATAATTCCAAGCTGCATAAGTCTCTTAATGATTTCTGTAGCACCCACTTTGAGCTTCTGAGCAAGGTCACCTACCGTAATTGTGTCGGGGATAATTACGTGAAGAGGCTGTTTCTTTTCCTCTTTCTTAGGCTTTTGCATTTCAGGCTGCTTGGGCTGATTCTTCTTTTGGGGCTGCTGTTTATTCTTATTCTTCTTTAATCTTTGCTTGTTTGTTTCCGTATCCTTCATTTCGGGAGCCAGCTGCTCTGCCTTTTCCTTTGCAAGCTGCATATCAAGGTCAACGGCATTAGTTCTGGTGTCAACATATCTGACGCTCTTTTTTGCAGAAATAACGGTATCTTCTTCGGTAAGCTCCTCCGCTACAGGCTGCTCCTTTGCCTTTTTCACCTTTTCTTCTTTTTTCTGCTCCTCCACCTTTGCCTGATGAGCGGCAACATATTCCTCCATAGTAGTTCCGTCATCAAACTTTTGTGTGTAGTATTCCATAATGATACTCATTTCATAAGCATCAACCGAAGCTGCGGAGCTTTTTGTAATTCCTGCAACCTCTGTGAGCATTTTTGCAATTTCCTTACCGGGAATATTTATATCTTTTGCTATTGCACTTATTTTTTGTTTTGAGATCATATCTGAGCACCTCCGTAATTTTTGATCTTTGGGAATTAATCCCTGTTTTCGGTATATTTCTTAACGATAGCTTTGGCAAAGCCTTCATCGCAAACGGCTAAAACCGGCATATCTTTTTTTCCTGCCGCGCGGCTGAGAGTTTTTTTATCGGAATAAAACATCAGCTCCACATTACACTCTTTGCATCTGTTTTCTATTCTGCGGCGGTTACTTGCCCCGATGTCCTCTGACGCAATTACCAGGCTCGCACAGCCCTCATCAATGGCTCTTTCCGTCATAAAAACTCCGAAACGCACCTTTCCGGCACGTACTGCTAAGCCAATCATACCAAGTACTCTATCGTTCATCAAATCAGTTCCTTTTTAATGTTTTCTTTAATCTCCGTGGGGAGTGCGCCTTTAAAGGCACGTTCAAAGGATCTCTGCTTTTCGAATTTCACGCAGCAATCTCCATCCTTGCATATGTATGCCCCTCGTCCGGGAAGCTTTCCCGAAACATCCACCGAAAACTCTCCGTCTTTTTTCGTAACTCTTAAAAGCTCGGGTTTTGTTTTCATTTTTCTGCATACAACGCACATTCTAAAGGGAGTGCTCATTATTCTTCAATCCCCTCTGCACCCTTATCACTCTTGATGTCGATCTTCCAGCCTGTAAGTCTTGCTGCAAGGCGTGCATTCTGACCTTCCTTACCAATAGCCAACGAAAGCTGGAATTCGGGTACTACCACAAGTGCCGACTTGTTCTTTTCATCGATTTCTACGCTTAATACCTTTGCAGGGTTAAGTGCCGCACTGATGTACTGTGCAGGGTCTTCGCTGTACGCTATAACATCGATTTTCTCGTCATTAAGCTCCTGTACGATACCCGCCACTCTGATACCTTTCTGACCTACGCATGCACCAACCGGGTCAACATTGGGATCCTCCGAATAAACTGCAAGCTTGCTACGGCTTCCTGCTTCTCTTGCAATGCTCTTAATCTGAACTGTTCCGTCTGCGATTTCGGGAACCTCCTGTTCAAAAAGCTTCTTAACAAGACCGGGATGCGTTCTTGAAACCATAAGATTAACACTCTTTGTAGTTTTCTTAACCTCGAACACATAAACCTTCATTCTGCGGCCGGGAGTGTAATCTTCACCGGGAATCTGCTCAGAGGGAGCAAGGAGTGCCTCGGCACTGCCAAGGTCAATCATGATTCCTCTGCGGTCGAGCTTTTCAACCTTACCGGTCATGATATCATTTTCCTTATCGCTGTACTCATCATACATGTTTCCGCGTTCTGCTTCGCGAATCTTCTGTACTACCATCTGCTTTGCAGTCTGTGCGGCAATTCTGCCGAACTTTGCAGGGTCGGCAACAAAATCAACGCTGTCACCAATCTGATAACGCTTGTTAACAGCATGTGCTTCTTCAAGTGTAATCTGTGTGAATGGATCCAAAACCTCTTCCACGACTTCCTTTGTGCAGTAAACACGCATGTCGCCGTTTTCGCGGTTAACCTCTGCAAAGCAGTTGTAACCGCTTCCGAAGTTTTTCTTGTACGCTGTCACGAGTGCGGCTTCAAGAGCTTCAAACATGACTTCCTTTTTAATGCGTTTTTCACTTTCAAGTGCGTCAAGTGCCAAAATAAGTTCCTTGTTCATTTTTTCTTAAACACTCCTATCAAAATTTGAATGCAAGTCGAACAGATGCCGCCTTGCTTTTTTCAATTGTAATCTCTTTACCTGAAACTTCTACGGTAATTATGCCATCAGCATAATTTTTAAGAATACCGCTAAGCTCCTTTTTTCCGTCAATGGGGGCAAAAAGCTTTATGTCAATTTCCTCGCCCATCACCTTTTCAAAATGCCAGTCCCGTGTCAAGGCACGGTCAATGCCGGGGGAGGAAACCTCAAAAATATATGCCTCCTTAATAAATGTCAGCTCATCAAGAAGCGGACTTATTTCACGGCTGACATTTTCGCAGTCCTCAATTGTTACACCGCCGTCCTTATCAATAAAAAGACGGAGAAAATATTCACTGCCCTCTTTCTTGTACTCGGTGTTGTAAATATACACGCCGTGCCTTTCGCAAATGTCAAGAGCAATTTTTTCAAGTGCTTCATCAATCTTAGCCAAAGTACCACTCCTTTTTGAAATTGACTTAAAATAATGCGAAAGAGTGGGTTTGTCAACCCACTCTCTCGATTTCTGTCAAAATGATTATATCACCTAACTTAATATAATGCAAGCTTTTTTTGAAAATATTAGAAATTTTGTTATCCTGCCTCATTATTTAATAAACGGTTTTTCAAGTACCCTCTTAAGGGCTATGAAAAATCCTTCTCCGCCTTTATGAAGCGGCTTAGTCAGAATTGCAAAGCAGCCGGCTCTCTTTGCACCCCACACATCGGTAAACACCTGGTCCCCGATTGCGGCAATGTTCTCCTTGGCAAGCCCCATTTGCTTTGCGGCGGCATCATATCCTCTTGCTTTCGGCTTTAATGCCTCATGCACGAAGAAGCTAACGCCGATTTTTTCGGAGAAATTCTTAACCCTATCATACTTATTATTGGAAACTACGCACAACTTGAGTCCGTTTTCCTCGAAAAGCCTCAGATGCTTTAAGACCTTTTCATCGGGCACAGGTACGTTGTGTCCGATAAGGGTATTGTCAATGTCGAGAATAATTCCGCCGATACCTTTTTCTCTAAGATATCCGGGCGTAACCTTTGTTATATCATCAAAATATGCGTCTGCATGAAAATTTTTAAACATTGTAGAACACTTCCTTATTATATTCTATGCGGTGTGTGCATTTTATCGAAGCCCGGGGCAAAGAGAAAATAGCACAGAATGAACAAACTGAGCCAATGCTTTGCATTGGGCACCCGAAGCTGTATGTGTATACAGCGAGAGGCGAAGTTTGTTTATAGCATAAAGAAAAAACAAAAAACTGCCTGAGAACAAGGAGTTTTCAAATATTTAAGTTAAATCTCGAATGAGAAGCAAGGCAGAATTTAATTATAAATCCATTTCTTTATGCGGTGTGTGCATTTTATCGAAGCCCCGATTATATTTCCTCCAGTAAAACAGATATTGCTGTGCAAAACCGCTGTATTGTCCGAACTTGGTTTCCCCTGCGGATTTTGCATCGGTGCTTTTAAATTCCTCTGCCATGACTCTTTTTATCCACACATCGGCAGGGAACAGGTCATATTTTCCCAAGGAGAATAGTAGCACACAGTCGCACACCTTGTCACCCACACCGTAAAGTGAAAGAAGCTTTTCGCGAGCCGTAGCCGTGTCCATGGATTCTAATTCATCTGCATTAATTTCTCCGCTTACCACAGCCTGTGCCGCTTTCAGAATATAGGGTGCACGGTAGCCTACCCCCAGGGAGCGTATTTCCTCCTCGGAAAGAGATGCTATTTTCTCCGCGGTGGGAAAAGCGTGGAAAACCTTTCCTTTAAAATGTATTTCCTTGCCGTAGAGCGTGCAGAGCCTTTCTACACAGCTTTTTATTTTGGGGATACTGCTGCGTTGTGATATAATAAAGGAAATAAGTGCTTCGAAAAAGTCCTGCCTTAAAATCCTTATACCTTTTCCAAAACTTACCGACTTAATCATCGTGTCGTTAATGCTGACGGCTTCTTTGATTTTTGAATAATCTCTGTCTGCGTCAAGATACCTTTTCCAGAAATTTTCATAGTCGGATTGGGTTATGCCTTCAATTTCTACCGCTTCCCCAATCATGCTTATTCTCACGGCTTGCTGATTTGCAATGCCTATATAACTGCCATCCTCCTGTTTTGCCCAACGGAAGCATTGTCCGCAGTCAAAGGTGTGCTCCGGGAGGAAATCCTTTATTTGCACTTTAAATGTATCATTGTTCATAATTATATGTTCCTTTTCCTCATTGGCTTGTTGATGGCAGCTATTGTCTTTTCCAAAAGCTCCTCTTTTGTTTTGCAGTTGAATTCTGAAAATGCGGAGGAAATGCTCCGCCTCAGCCAAAAAGCTGCATTTTCCATTTTCAGCTCGTTTTCCAAAAGTGCCGCAAACGCTAAAACGGTAAGCCTCATCCTCAAACAGTTTTCAAAGGAAAACGGGGTATGAAGATTTGTGTAAATTTTGCCGTGTTCAGTATGGAAAAGGGTGTAACCGCTCGGCACGCTCTGCGGGGCAATCGTATGCATTAAAACGATGTCGGCAATGCTTTTGCTTGCAAATATAACGCACGGCTGCGTGATATATTTTGCACTGTGCCATATAATTTCGCTTCGGGACATATGGCTGACATCAAGATACCTATGCCTTGATGAAATACGCTGAAATTCTTCAAATAGGATTTCATCTGCTCCGCCATTGTCAGTGCAGACAAAGACAGCTTTTTCTTTTTCTAAGGCATAATCGGTGCAAACTCTGATACATTTCTTTATATCGTCGGCTTTGCAGGAAACGGTTTCGTTAACAAAATCCCCCTCCGTACGGCACTCTTTTCTTTCAAAAGGGAAGAAAACGCTTGTTCCCATGCTTTGATACAATGTAGAATAAAGCCCTGTGCTTTCATGGAGAAAATCGTCCTCTTTATCAGAAAGCTCCCCGTCCGTGCAAAGAAGGCATGCATCGCTTTGTGAAATTTTTCCTAAAAGCAGTGCACTCATCTGCTCTCGGCAGGTAGGGGAGGTATCAAGCTGTAGATAGTCAAATGACACAGATGTCCGAAACTTACGGAAAAGAGCCTTGAAAATACCCACGCAGCACATAAGCTCCACTTTCTGCTCGCTATTAAAATAGAGCAAAAGAATACGTTTATTCACAAATTATCTCTCCGTTTTTCATGGTTATGGAAAGGTGTTCTTTATACGAACCTCGTATAATTATATCGGAAAGCTTATCTTCAATTTTTCGCCCTATAAGCCGTCTCAGCGGTCTTGCACCAAGGTGTTCCTTTTGAGCTTCCTCCACAAGGAAGCTTTTTACCTTTTCATCAACAGAAAGCTTTATCCCTTTATTTTCAAGCATTTCGGAAAGCTCCCCAAGCATTATTTCCAGAATCTTAGTAAGCTCATCTTCATGAAGCTCGTCAAATACCACGATTTCATCAATTCTGTTCAAAAATTCGGGACGGAAAATCGCCTTTAATGCACGGTGTACCTTATCCTTATTTTGCTTTGATGCACTTTCCGCAAAGCCGATACCGCTTCCTTTCCAGTCGCTTCCGGCGTTGCTTGTCATTACGATAACCGTGTTTTCAAAGCTTACTACCTTGCCGTGGCTGTCGGTGATTCTGCCGTCGTCAAGAATCTGGAGCATTATATTCAGTACATCGGGATGTGATTTTTCGATTTCATCAAAAAGAACTACGCAGTAGGGCTTTCTTCTTACTTTTTCGGTAAGCTGTCCCGCATCGTCGTATCCCACATATCCGGGAGGCGAGCCGATGAGCTTGGAAACGGAGTGCTTCTCCATAAACTCTGTCATATCTACCCTGATAAGGGCATCTTCACTGTCAAAAAGCTCTACGGCAAGCTGCTTTACAAGCTCCGTTTTTCCCACGCCCGTAGGTCCTACGAAAATAAAGCTTGCAGGCCGTAGCTTTTTGGAAAGTGCCGCACGGCTTCGGCGGATTGCACGGCTGACCGCACTTACAGCCTCACGTTGCCCGATAATTCTTTTGTGAAGCCTTTCCTCCAATGAAAGAAGCTTCTCGGTTTCAGCCTGCGTGATTTTTTGAACAGGGATTTTTGTCCATGCCTCAACCACGTATGCAATGTCCTCCGATGTTAAATAGACATCGTTCATTTGTGATTTAAGATTTTCTATTTCTTCCAGAAGCGTGCATTGCTGTGATTTTAATTCTGCTAACTTTTCAAACTTTGTATTGTTACCGTCCTCATCAGACTGAGCGTTAAGCTCTTCCATTTGAGCCTCTGTAGCTTCTAAAATTTTCTGCGATGCCGCAATCCTTACAAGGAGGGTGTTTTTCAGATTCGCACGGCTTCCTGCCTCATCTATCAGGTCAATTGCCTTGTCGGGCAGAAAACGGTCGGTGATATATCTTCTTGAAAGAGCTACAGCCGTATTTATTACTTCATCTGGAATTTTCACCTTGTGGTAGTTTTCATAATATCCCTTGATTCCGCGAAGCACCTCCACCGTTTCTTCAGGGGAAGGCTCCTCTACAATTACGCTCTGAAAGCGTCTTTCCAAAGCAGAATCTTTTTCAATGAATTTTCTGTACTCGGTCAGCGTTGTCGCACCGATAACCTGAATTTCGCCTCTTGCCAATGCGGGCTTTAATATATTTGCGGCACTCATGGCACCTTCAGCATCGCCTGCTCCGACGATGTTGTGAAGCTCATCTATAACAAGTATAATATTACCTAATTTCTTTGTTTCCTCAATAATTCCTTTAAGTCTTGCCTCAAACTGTCCGCGGTACTGTGTGCCTGCCACAATAGCCGTGAAATCCAAAAGATATACCTCTTTGTCAAGAAGCTTTTCGGGGACATTTCCGCTTACAATTCTTTCGGCAAAGCCCTCTGCAATAGCTGTTTTGCCTACGCCCGGCTCGCCCAGAAGTGCAGGATTGTTCTTTGTACGGCGGTTAAGAATCTGAACCAGCCTTTCAATTTCTCTTTCCCTGCCCACAACCATATCAACTTCACCGTTCCGTGCTTTAGCGGTAAGGTTTGTTCCGTAGGCGTCAAGAAGCTTTTTCTTCTTTTCAACCGGCTTTTTATCTTTTTTCTTCGCACCGTTATTTTTATCGTCGGTCACAGCTCCGTCTTGTTCTTTGTGGGGGAAACCTCCGAAGAAATTTGAGAGAAAACCCGCAAAAGGACCCATATCAGAACCATCATCGGAAAGCTCTCCGCCATCTGCGCCTATCATTTCCATCATCTGTGATTCAAGATTTTCCATATCTCCGAAGTCGAGGCCACCTGCCATCTGCTGCATGGTGTTAATCCCAAGCTCCCTTGCACAGGGCATGCAAAGCCCCTCGTTGACGGTCTTTCCACCCTCCATACGGGTTACAAATATAACAGCAACATTCTTGTTGCATCGTGTACATAACATAAATTTCCAATCCTTTCATAGGGGTTACAAGTTATTATATCATATTCCCTTGTGTATTTCAAACAGTTTATTGAAAATTAATAAATTGATATCAAATACAAAATGTAGTGCATTTTATATAAAAAAATGTATCAATTTACACATTTTTTTGTATTTTTGTATTGCACTTTAAAATTAAGTGTGTTATTATAAATGTAAGTATAGGAAGGAGGACGATGGAAATGAAAAATAAATTTCTGTCCGTTATAATTGCACTTAGTTTAATATGTTCCTGCATGGCAGTGTCTGCATTTGCTGAAACTGCTTTTCCTGATGTTCTTTCACCCGACCATGATTGGGCGGCAGAGCAGATTGCAGAGATGACCGATTTGGGTATTATTAAAGGATATACTGACGGCACATTCAAGCCCGACAGAGCAATCTCCAAGATTGAGGCTCTTATCCTTTTCTCACGTGTGGCAGGCTATTCTGATAAGTCTTACGCACAGATTGCAGATTTTGCATACGAAAAGTATCAGTATCTTCTTGAGGAAGCAGACCTTGATAATTACGATTCTTTTAAGAAAGAAATTTCTTTCCTTCTTTATAAAGGCGTAATCTCCGAGGACGATATTATCGAATACCTTGAGGACGAGCAGTATCTTGAAGACTTCCCCCGTAAGGATGCGGCTAAGCTTCTTGCAAACCTTATGGATGCTGAAATTGTAAAGACAGATGCCGATGAGCTTGAGTTTTCCGATAATAACAAGATTGATGACAGCGATGCAGGCTATATAGCATACGTTGTTGAAAACGGATTTATGAACGGCGTCCAGAAGGATGACGGAACGATTGTTTTCGATGCTGATGGAGCATTGAGTCGTGCACAGGTTTGTGTTCTTCTTTACAGAATTATGGATAAGCTTGAGATGAGCTTTGAATCAGGTAAGGTGTTCAATGTAGATACCGAGGGCGGCACAATCGAGTTTGAGAATGAAGACGGCGACGATAAGAGCTACATTATCCCCGATGATGCAAAGGTAATTATCGATGGTGCAGCCGGAAAGCTTGATGAAATTCTTGAAAATAGCGAAATCCTCGTTACAAGACATGGTAAGTCTATTTACAGCATAGAGGTTCTTAACCCCGAATCCAATAAAACAGTTAAAGGTACAGTTGAAGGTGTTGTTGCAAGAGATAACTATGCAAGAGTTACTGTATCGGTAGAGGAAACAGGGGAGAAGGTTTCATACTACGGCACTGAAGACTTCAAGGTTACAACAGACGGCGTTGCTGATGATATGAAGAGCCTCAAGGTTGACGATTATGTTGTTATTAAGCTTCTGGGAACAAAGATTGTATCTATTGACCGTCTTACCGCAGAGGCAACCGTTCAGGGTACACTTAAAGCGATTAATCTTAACACTCCCATGACACTTTCTGTTTCTACTGTTGAAGAAGTTTCAGAGGAAGAAAATGTTTCAGAATATGAGATTTCAGAGGAAGCAACTGTTCGTCGTAACGGAGAAAAAGCATCACTTCGCGATGTGCTTGCCGGAGACAAGGTTGTTCTTACCGTTAAACGCGGCAAAATCACAAAGATTGTTGCCACAAGCACAAAGGGCAGTGTAACAGGTACAGTTAAGTCAATCACAATTGCTGCTCAGTCCTACGTTACACTTTCTACAGACGGCGTAGAGTCACAGTATGCGATAGCTATGGAGGCTGAATATATTGTAGCAGGAAGCAAGGCTTCAATTTATGACCTTCGTCTGGGTAACATGGTTACACTTACCCTCTCAGGCTCCACAGCAACAAAGATTGAGCAGACAGCAGCGTCTTCCACAACCACAAAGAGCGGAACTGTTGAAAGCATCAGCACATCATACGGCTATATTAATATCATAACAAACGGTGCCGTAAGCGAGCAGGTATTTGCAAGCAAGGTTGGAAGCACTATTGGTGCAAAGATTATTGACGGCGAGACAGGTAAAGAAATTCAGTTCAAGAATATTAAGAAGGGCGACTACGTTATTGCAACAGGTGCATATACAAACGGCGCATTCGTTGCCAAGACAATCGTAGTAACCCCTGTAGCAGACTAATTAAAAAGAGTACTCCTCAACAAAAAAAGAACCTCACCGAGGTTCTTTTTTTGTTACTTTAGTGAAGTTCAAATTATTCTCTTTCGGTGAGGGTTCAAGTCCCCCTTATTTTCATAACACAAAATAAAAGGTACCAACCAAAGTTGATACCTTTTATTTTATGGTGCGAGAGACGGGACTTGAACCCGTATGGTCTCCCACACGCACCTTAAACGTGCGCGTCTGCCGATTCCGCCACTCTCGCATATATGGTGTGTGCCATCTCGTGACAACGTAGATTATTATAACAGAGGTACTATTAAATGTCAACATCTTTTTTGAAAAAAATCTAAAATTTTTTATTTTGTTTTTTTATGCCTTTTTGTTATGATATTCTTGCATTGCAAAAGCCCCAAAAACTTATTGGGGCTTTTCATCTCATTATTTTTCCATTCTTCTGAAATAGTCATATTTCAGGGTCAGGTCATTTTGCTGAATCTTCTTATTGATTAAATCATTTGTTTCTCTTATATAATCCTTTTTGTAGTTTTTTCCCTCTTTGACTTCGCCGTTTTCAACATACACATTTCCGTCGTACCAGGAGTAGTCGCTGAAAAAGGCATATCCCGAAAAGTCTTTGTCAAAAACATCATTTCCTATATAATGGTTTTCGTCATATTCTATGCCCAGCATATTAAGCACCGTGGGAAGAATATCAAGCTGGGAATTTACTTTATCCACATTAGTTTTTGCAGTATCACTGCTCCATATAAAAAACGGAGTATGATTAATCAGATTGTTGTCAGTACGCTTATACTTGTCAAGTATACTTTTATCATTAATGGTATAGAGATAATGGTCCGCATAAGCCACTATAACCGTGTTATCATAGAGCCCGTTATCCTTTAAGGCTTCAATCAGAAGACCGATCATATCATCAGTTTCAGTTGCAAAAAGGCGTGCCGCCTCTTCCTCCGATAATGAAGGGGCTTTCCCTTTGCCGTAGATTTTTTCGGCTAAAGCTTTTCCCATAGGGGAGGAAAGGGTAAAAGGCGTGTGGGGAGTATAGGTTATGATGTAGTTCATAAAGGGCTGTTTTTGGCAAAACATTTTTTCGTAGAATGATTCGTTTAAAATAAGCTCTGTGTCAAGCTGTGCCTTTGCATCACTTCGCCCCTCATCATCCATAAGGCTGTAGTATTCATCATACCCCCAGTTGAGGTAGTTAAGCTCTCTTGAATAATACTCTCCCGTGTTCATGTGGAAAGCATTTGAGCTGTAGCCCTCCGCCTTTAATACATTCGGAAGTGAATGATTAAAAAGGTTTGTGCTGAAAGTGTAAGGGTTTTGGCTGTATGATATAGGAGTGAGAAAGCCCGTTGTTACAGCAAGCTCGGAATTAAATGTAGAGCCTCCGCCGTTATAGTAGGAATAGTGATTTGTAAAATTTATGGAGTTTTCCAAAAGAGAGTAGGCATTGGGCATGTCCTTTTCGTTGAACATCCAGCTGTCAATACCCTCAAGCTGGAGAAAAATCACATTCTTTCCTTTAAATATCCCTGTAAAATCGTTTTTATCGTGTTTTCTTTCATCCTTATAGATTTCCTCCAAAAAGGCAAGCTCCTCTGGATTGTCGGGTGTTTCAGACTTTAAAAAGGTCATGTAGAAATCACGGAGAGAATACTGATAAAGACCGCAGATTTTCATGCATTTATTGCTGTCGTTAAAATTTTGGTATACATTCCGCGGATTACGCCATGTGTCCCATTCAAGGGAGGAATTTGCCCTACCTAAAAGCAAGGGGTTAATCAAAAGAATAAGCACGAAAACCGCTAAAGACTTAATAAGCTTCTTAAAATCACTTTTTCCCTTTCTTTTCGGAAATTTAATAAGAACATACACTGCAGTACCGATTAGAAGAATACAGAAAACAAAAAACAAAGGGTTGGTATTTTTTATGGTGTCCCATATGTATGCACTTCCTTCGTCTGCCGACTCGGTCAATCTGAAACCAAAGAAAAAGCCCGTGTACAGAAAGTAGACGCAGTGGGTGAAGAAAAGCGAGAAAAACAGAGAAAAACAAGCACCGTAGAAGAGTCTTCCCCAAATTGGTCTAAGGCATCTTGTAACCGAAACTATTGTAACAATCCAGATTACGGAAAACACAATTGTGGGAATTATCATCGTAGGTCTTATATAGTTTGTACTCCCTGCCAATATGCGGATAAAAATATCCATTATAATAAATGGCATGGCAAGAAACCAATTTTTCTTCATGTTGTCAGACATGTGCTTGGGACTGAATATTTTCTTCAAAGAAATAAGCATAGCTCGTCACCTGATTATTTATGTTTCACAATACTGTTGGAAATATTGTGCTTTATATCACGGTCGATATCCTGAATAGTAATCTTGCTTGTGTGGGGAATAGGTTTCCATTCCACCTTCATAAACAGTGCTGCATAAAGCGTCCATCGACCGATAGCATCAAACATAAACCATGTCAACGCATAAAGTACTTTCTTACGCAGGGGCATCTTGATAATTTTTTTATGCTCCGCAATAAATACATAAACGGCATAAACCATATTTGCAACATGGAAATAAATTCTGCTTATAATGCTCACCGCAAATGAAACAAGTAGCATATAAAGCATTGCACTGTAGCCGGGAGCAACATTAAGCCCCTTAAAAACAGAATGAATGGAGAGGGGGATAACGGCAGTGCTCGCCTCCAAAAGCTCGTTTGAAATACCATTGGAATAGCAGTAGCATGACTGGAGGATTACCACAACCCCAAGCCACAGGAAAAGTCTTATTAAGTCGCGTGGAATAAGCTGTGACAGAGTATCAAAAGAAGCCCAGCGACAGCGGATCCCCTCTATAACACGTGCTGTAGTTATCTTTTCTTTTTTTGATTTGTCTTTATAGCAATTACCCACAAAAATGTTTTTAAACAGTGCCCACCCGGTTTCCTTAAATGCAAGAAGATGTCCCTTCGACCATCTTATACGTTGCCTGAGTGCCACCCTGAGACTGGTAGGCTGTTCATCATAGAACATCGCCGCGTCGTTGTATGAAATCTGATAGCCGTGTGCCACTGCATCTGCGGTAAATGCTCTGTCCTCTGTCAGGGAAGTGTATCTCCAACCATCCCTTACCAGCTCATTTGCAAAAAGAAATCCCGTTCCCTGAATGTTGGTGGCAAGGCGGAGAACACTTCTTGCCCTATGGTTAAGGCGAATGGAACGCAGCCAGTGAATGGCATATGTAGAAGCAATCCAGTTTTCGTCAAAGTTTTTGGTGTTTCTGTATGAGGTGACGATTTTAAGTCCGCTGTCAAAGGAATCATTCATTCTTGAAATATAATCCTTGTTTAAAAGGTTGTCAGCATCAAAAATAAAATATCCCTCAAAGGAATCTATGCCGTAATCTCTTTCAATCTGCTCAAATAAATATCTGAGTGCAAAGCCCTTTGTTCGTTCCTTGTCGTTTTGGCGTTCATAGCAGATTGCACCCTTTTGCCTTGCGATTTCGGCAGTGTTGTCAGTGCAGTTATCGGCAATTACAAAAACAGTCAGCATATCCTGCGGATAATCCTGATAATGTATGCTGTCAATCAGGTTTCCGATAACGGTGCTTTCATTACGTGCGGGAATCAGAATTGCGTATTTATGAAAATTCTTTGCTGCCTTAAATTTACGCGTAAAAAATACACCTATGATTGTATACAATATATGATGTGCCACAAATACCGATATAATGGAAAGAACAAATTTATAAAAGAGGTTTCCGTTTGTGTAAAGACTGCCCAAAGCCCTGAAAAAACTGTCAAAAAAATCTAACATGTGATGCCTCCGTATCAATAATTCATCACCGAAAATTATAGCATACGCCCACTTTTTTGTCAATAAGTCAAACTGTGGTATATAGTCGAAAAAAGATTGCCTTTTGAGGTATGGTGTAGTATAATGAGTTTAGTCGGGGTGACAATGGGGACGGACACTTTTTGTCAACTTTTGCGAAACGTAGCATGAACTACCCTTAAAACAAACGTAGAAACACCAAAAAGAAAGGAGAAAAACCATGGTAAAGCACATTATTTTATGGAAACTGAAGGAAGAATTTAATAACGAGGAGGTAAAGCAGGGGATAAAAAACGGGCTTGAAGGTCTTTTGGGTAAGATTCCCGGACTTCTTGAAATCAGCGTGCAGACGACTTGTCTTGAAAGCTCCAATGTCGATGTAATGCTATACTCCGTTTTTGAAAGTGAGGAGGCACTTAAAGGCTACGCAGTCCATCCTGCTCATGTGGAGGTTGCCGATACGAAGGTACGACCGTTTACTCTGACACGCTCCTGCATTGACTTTGAAGTATAGTTTTCGTTGATAAAAAGTACCTTCTTTGTAATGAGCAAGGCAACAGCCTTAAATTTCAACAAAAATCTTCAAAAAAACACTTGACTTTACTGCGTTAAAGCGATAAAATATACACAAACAAAATAACAAATGCGTTTGAGCAGGAACAAGTAGGAATGTGACAAGCTTTGAGAGAGTTGCCGGTTGGTGCGAGGCAATGGTGAGTGCATATCCGAATACATCCTGTGAGCAGTGCACCGAAAGGGGATTCCCTGCGTAGGCTGCAACGGGCGTTCCCGTCACAGAACAAGAGTGTTGTTGGACACTTGATGAGGCTGTCGCTGTGAAGCGGCGGTAAACTGAGGTGGTACCGCGGATTATATTCCGTCCTCTGAATTTTTAAATTCGAGGACGGTTTTTTATTTGTAAAAATCCTCCTCGTGAAAGGAAGATTTATTAATGAAAAAAGCAAACGAAAACATTTCTATCCGCTGGGTTTATATGATTATCGGAATTGTTGCTATGTTGTTTGCAGGTGTTCTGTATGCATGGTCTATTTTAAAATCACCTTTGGCACTTGAATTCGGATGGGGACAAGCTGAGCTTGCTCTTAATTTTACACTTGCTATGACCTTTTTTTGCATAGGTGGCTTGTTGGGTGCACGATTATCCGGACGCGTTGGACACACGATAGCCCTTGCGATAGCAGGAATCTTGTCAGCTTCCGGTTTTATACTGACTGCTTTTTTGTGTAATGCAACTGTAGGAATGTTATATGTTACTTACGGTGTTTTGGCAGGATTAGGTATCGGTATAGCTTATAACGTGGTTATAGCAACTGTCAGCAGATGGTTTCCTGATAAGAAGGGATTGTGTTCCGGCGCTCTGATGATGGGATTCGGAGCTTCGGCTTTGATTTTGGGAAATGTAGCTGATGCTATGTTCAAAAGTGCTTTGGGGTGGCGTTTTACCTATGTGGCTTTGGGTGCTTCTATCTTTATAGTTCTTATATTGGCAGGGGTTTTACTTAAAACTCCAACCTCAGCGACACAACTTCCTCAATCAAAGACCGTCAAAAATTCAGAACATAAAGGTGAAGAACAAGAAAATTTCACTTCGGGGCAGATGCTTTGCCGTCCGTCCTTCTGGATGGCGTTTATCTGTATTTCCTTTTTGGCTGCTGTTGGTAGTTCTGTTATAAGTTTCGCAAAGGATCTGGCGTTGTCAGTCAATGCTTCGGAGATGCTGGCAGTTTCCTTGGTAGGCGTGCTGTCTGTGTGTAACGGGCTCGGACGCATTATTACCGGTGCAGTTTTTGATGTTATCGGGCGTCGCAAAACCATGTTGTATGCCAACATTCTCACCATTTGTGCTGCAGGCGTTACTTTACTTGCGGTATCTGTTGGTTCCTTGCTGCTATGCATCGTAGGCTTGTGTCTGACAGGTATATCATACGGTGCTTGTCCTACAATTACCGCTGCATTTACTTCATCTTTCTTCGGAATGAAGCACTTTTCCAATAATATGGCGCTGATGACATTTACAGTTATGGTAGGTTCTTTGATTGCTACTGCATCAAACAAGGTTCTGGAAGCTACCGGAGGATATACAGCTGCGTTTATGATGTTGCTGGTACTTACCTTTATATCTCTAGTGTTGAATTGCTTTATCAGAAAGCCTTAAAATTCCCGAAAGCAAAATGCGACACATTGGGGACAGTCCCCGATGTGTCGCATTTTAGTTAAAACTATTTTATTTCAATTATTCTTTCGCCTTTTTTAATTTTGCCCTTTGCCAAAGTCTTTACAGATTCATAATCAGGAGTATTGCATATCACCATAGGTGTTGTCAGCTTGAAGCCTTCGCGTTTTATTCCCTCCATGTCAAAGGAAATAAGAAGGTCGCCTTTCTTGAATTCATCACCGTCATTTACATGAACTTCAAAATATTTTCCGCCAAGCTTAACCGTATCAATACCAATGTGAAGGAGAATTTCACACCCGTTTTCGGATATAAGATTTATAGCGTGCTTGGTTTTAAATACCATTGAAACCTTACCGTTTACAGGGGCATAAAGCTTTCCCTCGATTGGCTCGATTGCAATTCCCTCGCCAAGGGTTCCCATGGAGAAGACCTCGTCCTCCACTTCCTTTATGGGGACGATATCACCCGTCATATGGCTATAAAGCACCTCTGCCTTTGCAGTGGGATTTGTTTGTGTTTCAAGCCCTATTTCTGCCGCATTTTCTGTAATAAGAGCCTCGGTCTTGCCCGACTGCATATAGTCATCAAGATTGGATTTTATAACTGAAACCTGCGGTCCGTAGATTACCTGAATTCCGTATCCCTTGCGGATAACTCCCGATGCTCCCGACTGTTTAAGTGCCGCCTCGTCGGTAAGGTCGGGGTTTTTCACCGTTACTCTGAGCCTTGTGGCACAGCAGTCAATGTCGGAAATATTGTCTTTTCCTCCAAGACCTTTCAGTATTAATGCACTTACCGTGTCAGGCTCGGATTTTCCTGCTTTTTTTCTTGCCTCCACGTCCTTACGGGTATAGAGCTTTGTTTCCTCGTCATCAGATTCACGGCCGGGGGTTTTGTAATTGAACTTATTAATCATAAAGTAGAATACCGCATAATAAATAAGTGCATATACAAGTCCCACTACCACAATCCATATCCAGTTGGTTTTTGCATTGCCCTGAAGCACACCGAAAAGTACTAAGTCTATGATACCTCCCGAAAAGGTCATGCCAACGCCGACATTCAGAATATGCATCAGCATGAATGAAAGACCTGCAAGTACGCAGTGCACGCCATACATAAGAGGTGCAACGAAAAGGAAAGTAAACTCAAGCGGCTCAGTAATACCTGTCAGCATTGCCGTAAGTGCCGCAGAGAGGAGAAGTCCTCCAACAACCTTTTTCTTTTCGGGACGTGCGGATTTATACATAGCATAAGCCGCCGCAGGCAGACCGAAAATCATAAAGGGGAATTTACCTGCCATAAATCTTGTTGCTTCTACGCTGAACTGTGTTACGTTATGGGATGCAAGCTGTGCAAAGAAAATGTTTTGTGCACCCTGAACCAGTGTTCCGTCAACTAAGATTGAACCGCCCAGCTCCGTCTGCCAGAAAGGCATATAAAACACGTGATGCAGACCAAAGGGGATAAGAGCACGCTCTATTATTCCGTAAATCCATGTGCCGAAATAGCCCGATGATAACACAAGCTTTCCAAGACCTGCAATCCAGCCCTGTACCACAGGCCAGATGTAGAACATCACCGCACCTACTACAAGGAATACCAAGCTGCTGATAATGGGAACAAATCTTGTTCCGCCGAAGAATGACAGCACCTGCGGAAGCTCTATTTTGTAGAATCTGTTGTGAAGAGCCGCAACTCCCAGACCTACCACAATACCGCCGAAAACACCCATTTGAAGAGTAGTGATACCAAGCACGCTTGTGGTTGTGTTTGCAGCTAAGGCTTCAACACCGCCGTTAGCCGCAATGAGCGTGCTTATAGCGGTGTTCATAATCAGATAACTGATTGCACCTGAAAGAGCCGCAACCTCTTTTTCTTTTTTTGCCATACCGATTGCAACACCTATGGCGAAAATCAGCGGCAGATTATCAAATACCACACCACCGGTTTTGCTCATGATATTGAGAATCGTGTACAGAATCCCGCCCTCGCTGATGATATTTGTCAGCTTATACGTCTCAAGCGTTGTAGGGTTTGTAAACGAACTTCCTATACCAAGCAAAAGTCCCGCCACGGGTAAAAGTGCGATAGGGAGCATAAAAGAACGTCCTACTCGCTGAAGAACACCGAAAATTTTATCTTTCATGGAAAATCCTCCTTGATAATAATCACGTTAATAGTATTTTGGAATTAAGGAAAATTATTCTCGCATAATTAAATTTTTAGAATGAAGCCTTTTTTCATACATATAATATAGCGAAAAAGGAGGTTGTTTATATGTGGCAAAAAATAAAACCATACATTATTTCCATCGCTATAGCATTGGGAGTAGGAGCTCTTGCGGCTTTTCTTACAAGGGATAGCATGAATATTTATCAAAGAATAATCACACCGCCGCTTTCGCCACCGTCCGTGCTTTTCCCGATTGTGTGGACGCTGCTTTATACTCTCATGGGAATAAGCAGCGGCAGAATCTATCTTGAAGATAAGAGTGAAAAAAGAGATGCGGCTCTCAAGGTGTATGCCCTTCAGCTTGCCGTCAATTTTTTCTGGAGCCTGATATTCTTTAATTTAGAGGCATTCTTGTTTGCTTTTGCTGTTATTATTTTGCTTTGGATACTTATTATAGTAATGATAAAACGCTTTTATGACCTTGTCCCGTGGACGGGATATCTGCAAATACCCTATCTCTTGTGGGTAACCTTTGCGGCATACCTTAATTTAATGATTTATATATTGAATTGACTTTCAAAGAAGTGGTGGGTTTATTAATTCGCCATTTCTTTTTTATTTTAGTTGAAATCGCAAAATTTCGGTGGTATAATATTCTTAATAAGGTATGTCTAAATATATAAAGGGGTAGTGTCCTATGAAAATTTTAATTGTTGATGATGAAAAATTGCTTGTCAAGGGTATTAAATTTAACCTTGAGCAAGACGGCTATGAAACTGAAACAGCCTATGACGGAGAGGAAGCGCTTAAGCTTGCCAGAGATAAGAGTATATCTTTGATTATTCTTGATTTGATGCTCCCCAACATTGACGGTCTTACGGTATGCCAGAAAATCAGAGAATTTTCTTCTGTTCCCATAATTATGCTTACTGCAAAAACCGAGGATATGGACAAAATTCTCGGCCTTGAATATGGTGCAGATGACTATCTTACAAAGCCTTTTAACATTTTAGAGCTTAAGGCGAGAATCAAAGCGATAATGAGAAGGGTTACAAGTCAGTCAAGCGGCGTAGCAAAATCCTCCGTAAGTGCAGGCGGTATTGAGCTTGACTACAATCTTCGCCGTGTTAAAACGGGTAATAAAACAATTGAACTCACGGCAAAAGAGTTTGATTTGTGTGACCTTTTTGTTTCAAATCCGGGAAAAGTATATTCCCGCGAAAATCTTCTTGACATTGTATGGGGATATGATTACCCCGGTGATATAAGAACCGTTGATGTGCATGTAAGACGACTTAGGGAAAAAATAGAGCCTGACGCCGCGGTTCCCACATATATTCTTACTAAGTGGGGGGTAGGTTACTATTTTAAGGAGAATTAAAGAAGGAATGCAGTCCATCCGCTGGAAGCTGGTGCTGACATATTTTATTATAATCGTGCTTACCCTTGTTACGGTGGGAATATATATAATAAATTCTATTCAGCAGCATATATTGACTCAGAAAGAAATGGGTACTCTTACCCAGGCAAATGTTCTTTCGGGCTACATATCCCGTTATCAGGAATTAAGCGATGACAGTATCAGAATGATAATGGAGCAGCAGCAGCTTACAAACAACAGCCGTATGCTTATGCTTAATTCCGAAGCATGTGTTACTTTTGACTCCAATAACGGAGTTATGCAGGATAAATATATGCCTACAGATGTTATTCTTGATGCAATCGGGGGAAAGAACTCCGTGCGTCAGATAACAGGGCAGGACGGTGGACTGATTATTTGTGCAGCGGTGCCTGTTTTAAAGGGGAAGGCAGTGGCAGGTGTGGTATATTACCAGGTTGCGGCAGATGATGTTACCGATTTCATGAATAATATCTATGCTACGCTTATAATGATTATAGTGATAATAAGTATCATTATAGGTATCGTAAGCTTTATTATGTCGGGAATCATTACAGAGCCTATTCGCTCCCTCACCCGTAAGCTTTCCGATGCGGCAGATAATAACGGAGATTATATAATTGAAAAAACTACAGGTGGGGAAGTAGGACAGCTTATAGACTCATTTAATAAAATGACCTTGCAGATAAAAGAGCAGGAGGGGAAAAGGCAGGAGTTTGTATCAAATGCTTCCCATGAACTGAAAACTCCCTTAAGCTCCATCAAGCTGATTTCAGACTCGCTCCTCAATGCTCCTGATGCCCCCCGAGAAATGGTGGATGAGTTTCTCACCGATATGAATGTACAGGTGGACAGACTTACAAGGATTATTGATAAGCTTCTTACCCTTACGAAAATGGATAATGCCGCAAATGTTTCCGGCATGGAATTTTCAGTGCAGGATCTTACCGAGCTTTGTTCAAATATTTCTAAAGCACTTCGTCCCCTTGCAGAGCAAAAGCATATTGAGCTTTATTATGAAGCTCCAGCCCCCATTTATTCCAAGATTGAGCGTGACAGAATTTGGGAGGCAATTTATAACATTCTCGACAACAGCATCAAATATACCAAAGAAGGCGGAAAGGTTACCTTAGACATCTCAAAGGATGAAAATAATGTAATCATAGAAATAAGCGATACCGGAATCGGAATTGCCCCCGATGAAAAATATAAGATTTTTGACCGCTTCTACCGCGTTGACAAGGCACGTGCAAGAGAAACCGGCGGAACGGGATTGGGGCTTTCCATTGCACTCACAGCCATAGAGCTTCACGGAGGTAACATACAGGTTGAAAGTGAAGAAGGCGAGGGAAGTACTTTCCGCATTATCATCCCCATTACATTTAAATAAAACGAAAGGATGGGTGTATTATGAAAAAGTTTATGTCTTTAATGCTCGTAATTATATTGTCGATGACAGTGTTTTCGGCGTGCAACCCCGATGGAACAAAAATAAGCGTTTTCTTTAAAAATTCCGCAAAAAATGAACTAAGGGAAGAAACAAGAATCGTTAAGGCGGAAAAGGATGCAAGTGCACGCACTATAGCAAGGCTTGCAATAAATGAGCTTATAAAGGGACCGCAGTTGGAGGGAAGCCGTGGTGTTATCAGTAAATCCGCAAAGCTTATTTCACTTGCGGTAAACGGAAATGTTGCAACGGTTAATTTGTCCGGGCACTATCTTGAAAAAAAGGGTGTAGATGAACTTATTTTAAGATTTGCTATAGTGAACACTTTGTGCGATATAAAAGGAATCGATGGTGTCGTAATTCAGGTGGAGGGGAATAATCTTGTTTCGGAAACAACAGGCAAGGAAATCGGCGTACTCCGAATGGATGACAATATAGTTTTTGCCCCGGAAGATAAATTAGCGGTGACATTGTATTTCCCCGATAAGAGCTTTGAGCATCTTTCGGGGGAGGTAAGAAGAATAGATGTGCAAAATGCACTTTCGCTCGAAAAAATAGTAGTGGATGAGCTTCTTAAAGGCCCGCAGAATAAAGAGCTTTCAGCATCCGTTCCCCAAGGAACAAAGCTTCTTTCCATAGAAGTTAAGGATAAGGTGTGCTTTGTGAATTTTTCAAAAGAATTTGCGACAGTCTCCGGCTCAGCAGCTACAACGATGGCTTTGTATTCTGTAGTCAATTCACTTTGTACGCTCAAGAATATTGAAAGCGTACAGATACTTGTTAACGGAGAAGCAGGCGTGGAATTTGGAAATTTTGTACTGGATATTCCCTATGAGGCAAACTTTTCTTTGGTAGAATAGGAGGAAACTAAGATGAAACTTTCAGAAGTAAAAGAAATATTAAACGCAGAGGTTGTTGCAGGTGAAGAATTTCTTGACCGTGAAGTCAAGTCCGCATTCGGCAGTGACCTTATGAGCGATGTGCTGGCATTTGTAAAAGACCAGGCACTTCTTCTTACGGGTCTTGTAAACGGGCAGGTAATAAGAACTGCTGAAATGATGGATATCAAAGCTATAGTATTTGTACGCGGAAAAAAGCCTACGGAGGATATAGCTGAGCTTGCAAAAGAATATCAGATGGTAGTCATGACTACCGACTACACTCTCTATCCCTCATGCGGTAAGCTGTATAGTGCAGGTCTTGTACCCAATGAAGAAAGGGTGGACTAAATGGCAGACACAATGAAACTTCATTATACTGTGGATGCCGATGATTTTACAGTCGCAGGGGAAGCAAGCGGTGCTGTTAAAAAGGTGCTTAAACAGCTTGGATTTTCTCCCGATATTATAAGAAAAGTTGCAGTTGCCATGTATGAATGTGAAATCAACATGGTTATTCATGCAGACGGGGGAGTGATTGATGTGGAGATTACCCCCGAAAAAATCCGCATGATTCACGCTGATAAAGGTCCCGGTATAAAGGATATAGAAAAAGCTATGCAGGAGGGGTATTCTACTGCCGATGACAAGGTAAGAGAGCTTGGCTTCGGTGCAGGTATGGGGCTTCCCAATATGAAACGCTATACCGACGAAATGAATATTACTACCAAAATCGGAGAAGGAACTGTTGTTGATATGACAGTATATGTTAATTGCTAATTAAGAAACAGGAGGTGTATTTAGATGCCCTCGGAAAATAAAAAGGAAATATTATATCATAGCGTGCGTCTTAACGAGGATTCGTGTAAAGGATGCACAACCTGTATGCGTTACTGTCCCACGCAGGCAATCCGTGTTCAGAACGGAAAAGCAAAAATTATCAAGGAAAAATGCATCGATTGCGGAGAATGTCTCAGAAGGTGCCCTTACAGAGCGAAGAAAGTCGCAATCGACGGCTTTGATATGCTTGGCTTGTTTAAGCATAATATTGCACTTGTTGCACCTGCCTTTTGCGGACAGTTTTCAAAAACTACGGATATAGATGTCATTTTGACAGGTCTTAAAAAAATAGGCTTTGACGATGTGTTTGAAGTAGCATTAGGAGCAGAAGTAATCACACAAAAGACTAAGGAGCTTCTTAAAAGCGGTAATTTGCAAAGACCTGTGATTTCATCTGCCTGTCCTGCAGTGGTAAGGCTTATTGCCGTGCGTTTTCCGTCCCTTAAAGACAGGATTATTCCGCTGACATCGCCTATGGAGGCAGCGGCACAAATGGCACGGAAAAAGGCTTTGGAAAAAACAGGGCTTAAGGCAGAGGATATAGGTATATTTTTCATATCCCCCTGTACGGCAAAGGTAACGGCGGTAAAGCAGCCCCTTGCACTTGCAAAGTCGGAGGTTGACGGCGTTTTGGCGGTAAAGGATGTGTATATGCGTTTAGCACAGGCTATCACCTCGGTTAAAGAGGTGGAGAAGCTTTCTTTTGCAGGCAGAGAGGGGATTAACTGGGCTCGAAGCGGAGGAGAGGCAAAGGCTCTCGGAATAAAAAATTATATTGCCGTTGACGGAATACATAATGTAATAAGGCTTCTTGAGGAAGTCGAGGACGAGAAAATCAAGAATATTGATTTTATAGAAGCTCTTGCCTGCAACAGCGGTTGTACAGGCGGTCCGCTTAATGTGGAAAATGAGTTTGTGGCAAACTCACGTCTCAGAAATATGACGGAGGGAATAAATAACCCTGCGGTAGAATGTGGAGAGCTTAGTCTTTTATGGGATAAAAAGGTTGAGTACGAGCCGCTTTCACCCCTCGACAGTAATATGAACGAAGCTATGCGAAAAATGAAGCAGATGGAAGAAATTTATCAAAGGCTACCCCAGCTTGACTGCGGAAGCTGCGGAAGTCCCAGTTGCCGTGACTTCGCAGAGGATATTGTAAGGGGCAAAGCTCAGGAGAGGGACTGCATTTTCCGTCTGAGGGAAAAAATAGAAATGCTTGCCAAGGAAATAACGGAGCTTGGCAAGATGGTTGAGGAGTAATATAAATGACTGTAAAAGAAATTGCTAATAAGCTTGAATTAAAAGAAATTTGTGCTGATGAAAATGCCGACAGGGAGGTTACAGGTTGCTACATTGGCGACCTTCTCAGCCTTGTTATGAGTAAAGCACAGAGCGGCGATGCATGGATTACCATTCAAGGGAATATAAATGTACCTGCCGTTGCATCACTTACAGACTCGGCAATGGTAATCATTGCGGAAAATATGCAGCTTGATACTGCGGCACTTACACGTGCAAAGCAGGAGGGAATCCCCGTATATGCATCAGAAAAAAGTGCATTTGATTTAGCGTGCGGAATTAAGGAATGCCTATGAAGTGTTATTATGATTTTCATATTCATTCCTGTCTTTCTCCCTGTGCGGATATGGATATGACTCCTCACAGTATAGCAGGAATGAGTTACATAAACGGGCTTAATGCCATTGCAGTTGCAGACCACAACACAGCACGGAATATCCGTGCTGTAGCTCGTGCTGCCGAGCAGTACGGAGTGTGTGTTGTTCCCGCAATTGAAGCGGAAAGTGCCGAAAACGTGCATCTTCTGTGCCTTTTTCCAAGCATCGGGGCGGCAGAGGATATGGGGTTTCTTTTGGAAGAGCATCTTCCTCCCATAAAAAACCGTCCCGATATTTTTGGTGAGCAGTGGATAATGAATGAGTGTGACGAAAAAGTGGGGGAGATAGAAAAGCTCCTTATAAATGCTACCGATATTCCGATAGAACAAATAAAGGAAGAAACCGAAAAACGCGGTGGTGTTTGTATTGCGGCACATATTGACAGGGAGAAAAACGGCATTGTGGCAACGCTCGGTTGGGTGCCTGAGTATCTGAATTTCAAAACTCTCGAAGTATCCTCAAAGGCACAGGATTTTTCCAAAGAGGAAAAATACAAATATATTACCGACAGTGATGCACATATCCTTACAAATATTTCTGAAAAAATCAACTTTTTGGAGCTTGATGAAATAACTCCTGAAAAAATAATTGATTTTTTGAAATAAAAACTGTTTTTTTCGTATTTTTAGGTAGACAAAGAGCTTTTAATTTGTTATAATTGTTTAGGTGATATTGTAATCGATATTGCAATATCGATATAATTATGATTTTAATTAATTTTTATAATTTTAGGAGGTTAAGTCATGGCAAAAGAAGCAGTTATTCCCTTCAAGGGAACAGCAGAGCAGGAAGCAGAGCTTATGAGCGTAATCGCACAGTACAAAGATCAGGACGGCGCTCTTATCCCTGTTCTCCATCAGGCACAGGAAATCTACGGGTACCTTCCGATCGAGGTTCAGACAATGATCGCTGACGGTCTTGGTGTTCCCCTTGCCGAGGTTTACGGTGTTGTAACATTCTACACACAGTTCTCTCTCAATCCTAAGGGTGAGTATAAGATTGGTGTATGTCTCGGTACCGCATGCTACGTTAAGGGAAGCGGAGATATTTTGGATAAGTTCAAGGAACTTGCAGGTATTGATGTAGACGGTTGCACACCCGACGGAAAGTTCTCTCTTGAGGCTACTCGTTGTATCGGTGCTTGCGGTCTTGCACCTGTATTTACAATTAATGAGGATGTTTACGGTCGTGTTACCGCAGACGATGTCCCCGCTATTTTTGCAAAGTATCAGGACTGATGCAGGAAATCAGTTTAAATATTCTTGACATTGTTCAGAATTCAATCCGTGCAAATGCCACTTTGATTGAAGTAATAATAGAAGAAACTCCTTCAAAAGATGTCTTTGCCTTCACGGTAAAGGATAACGGATGCGGTATGGATGCGGAAATGGTAAAAAGAGTCAGTGACCCTTTTATCACCACCAGGACAACACGTAAGGTGGGGCTTGGTATTTCGCTTCTTAAATCTTTGGCACAGCAGGCAGGCGGAGATATAAAGCTTGAAAGCGAGGTAGGCGTAGGTACAGTAATTCGTGCCGATTTTTCCTACAGTCATATTGACCGGCAGCCCCTTGGGGACATTTCGGCGGTTATGGTTTCGCTTATCAGCATGAATCCAAAGCTTGATTTTGTGTATACCCATTCATTTGAAAATGAGAAGTTTCAGCTCGATACCCGTGAGCTTAGGAAAATCTTAGGCGATGAGGTAAGCTTCAGTGAAATCAGCGTTGCACAGTGGATTGGAGAATATATTAACGAAAATTTAACCGAAATTTACGGAGGTGCGAATTAATATGAAAAGCATAGCAGAACTTGAAGCTATTAAGAAAAAGGTTCTTGATAATGTAAATCTCAGACAGGAGAGAGAAGAGGGCGTAAGAGTTGTTGTAGGTATGGCTACATGCGGTATCGCAGCAGGTGCACGTCCCGTTATGACAGCTTTCCTCGAGGAAGCAAGCAAGCGTAATCTTAATAATGTTGTTATTGAGCAGACAGGCTGCATCGGTATGTGTGCACTTGAGCCTATTGTTGAAGTTTATGTTCCCGGTAAGGAAAAGGTAACATACGTTAAGATGACAGCAGAAAAGGTTGCAAAGATTGTATCCGACCATATCGTTAACGGTGCTCCCGTTATCGAATATACAGTTGGAGCACAGAAGTAAGAGAGGAGTGTAATTAAATGAGTTTGTACAGATCACACGTGCTTATCTGTGGCGGTACAGGTTGTACCTCCTCAGGCGGCGCTAAGCTTATAGACGAGTTTGAAGCACAGCTCAAGGCAAACGGCCTTGAAAACGAAGTTAAGGTTGTAAAAACCGGTTGCTTCGGTCTTTGTGCACTCGGTCCTGTTGTAGTTGTTTACCCCGAGGGTGCTTTCTACAGCAGAGTTCAGACAGAGGATGTAGCTGAAATTGTTACAGAGCATCTTCTCAAGGGTAGAATCGTAAAGAGACTTGTTTACGATGAAACAATTAATGAAGCTGACGATACCATCAAATCTCTTAACGAGGTTCCCTTCTATAAGAAGCAGATGCGTATTGCACTTCGCAACTGTGGTGTTATCAACCCTGAAAATGTTGAAGAATATATCGCATTTGACGGTTACAAGGCACTTGCTACAGTACTTACAGAGATGACTCCTCAGGAAGTTATCCAGGTAATTAAGGATTCAGGACTTCGCGGACGCGGCGGCGGCGGTTTCCCCACAGGTCTTAAGTGGGATTTCGCTTCCAAGAGCGTAAACGAGCAGAAGTACGTATGCTGTAATGCCGACGAAGGTGACCCCGGTGCGTTCATGGACAGAAGTATTCTTGAGGGTGACCCCCACAGCGTACTTGAAGCTATGGCAATTGCAGGTTATGCAATCGGTGCTAACCAGGGTTATATCTACATCCGTGCAGAGTATCCCATTGCTGTACAGCGTCTTCAGATTGCTATTGACCAGGCTAAGGAATATGGTCTTTTGGGTAAAAATATTTTCGGAACAGACTTCAGCTTCGATATCGGTCTCCGTCTTGGTGCCGGTGCATTCGTTTGCGGTGAGGAAACAGCTCTTATGACCTCTATCGAAGGTCACAGAGGTGAGCCTCGTCCTCGTCCTCCGTTCCCTGCAGTTAAGGGTCTTTGGGGCAAGCCCACTATCCTTAACAACGTTGAAACATATGCTAACATCCCCGTTATCATTAACAAGGGTGCAGAATGGTTCAATACAATTGGTACTGAAAAGAGTAAGGGTACTAAGGTATTCGCTCTTGGCGGTAAGATTAACAACACAGGTCTTGTTGAAATTCCCATGGGTACAACCCTCCGCGAAATCGTTGAAGAAATCGGCGGCGGCGTTCCGGACGGTAAGAAGTTTAAGGCTGCGCAAACAGGTGGTCCTTCAGGCGGATGTATTCCCGCATCTCTTATCGATACACCCATTGACTACGATTCACTTATTTCAATCGGTTCAATGATGGGTTCCGGCGGTCTTATCGTAATGGACGAAGACAACTGTATGGTTGATATTGCTAAATTCTTCCTTGAATTTACAGTTGACGAATCCTGCGGTAAGTGTACACCCTGCCGTATCGGTACAAAGAGACTTCTTGAAATCCTTGAAAAGATTACAAAGGGAAATGGTACTCTTGAAGACCTTGACCGTCTTGAGCTTCTTTGCCACAGCATCAAGAATGCGTCACTTTGCGGTCTTGGACAGACAGCTCCCAACCCTGTTCTTTCAACACTCAGATATTTCCGTGATGAGTATGTAGCACACGTTGTAGACAAGAAGTGTCCTGCAGGCGTATGTAAGGCTCTCACAAACTATGTTATAGAAGAAGATAAGTGTAAGGGCTGCTCCGCTTGTGCAAGAAAGTGCCCCGTTGGTGCAATCACAGGCGAAATCAAGAAGCCTTTCGTAATCGACCAGTCTAAATGTATTAAGTGCGGTGCTTGTGTGGAAACATGTAAGTTCAACGCTATCGTTAAGAAGTAAGAAAGGGGTGCAGAGAAATGGATATGGTTAATTTAAAAATCAACGGTCAGGACGTAACCGTTCCTGCCGGAACTACAGTACTTGAAGCTGCACGTACAGCAGGTATTGATATTCCCACACTTTGCTACCTTAAGGACGTAAGCCAGACAGGTTCTTGCAGAATGTGTCTTGTTGAAATTAAGGGTGGCAGAGCACTTCAGGCAGCATGCGTATATCCCGTAGCAGAAGGCCTTGAAGTTTTCACAAATACTCCTGCAGTAAGAGATGCTCGTAAGGTTGTATTGGAACTTATCCTTTCAAACCACGACAGAAAGTGTCTCACTTGTGAGAGAAACCGTAACTGTGAGCTTCAGACACTTGCTGATGAGCTTGGTGTAACAGAAATTCACTATGAGGGCGTAAGAAATGAGTACGATGTTGACGCACTTTCTCCCTCTATCGTAAGAGATAATAATAAGTGTATCCTTTGCCGTCGTTGCGTAAATATGTGTAAGAACATCCAGACAGTTGGTGCAATCGATGCAATTGACCGTGGATTTAAGACATCTATCGGATGTGCTTTTGAAAAGAGCCTCGGTGAAGTTTCCTGCGTAAACTGCGGTCAGTGTATTGCAGTTTGTCCCGTAGGTGCACTTCGTGAAAAGGATGCTACAGACGATGTTTGGGCAGCTATTGCAAATCCCGATAAGCACGTTGTTGTTCAGGCAGCTCCTGCTGTAAGAGCAGCTCTCGGTGAAGAATTCGGTTATGAAATGGGTACTCCCGTAACAGGTAAAATGGCAGCAGCAATGAGAAGACTTGGCTTTGACAAGGTGTTTGATACAGACTTTGCCGCTGACCTTACAATTATGGAAGAGGGAACAGAGCTTCTTCAGAGAATTCAGAACGGCGGAGTTCTTCCCATGATTACATCCTGCTCACCCGGATGGATCAAGTTCTGTGAACACAACTTCCCCGAGATGCTTGATAATCTTTCTTCCTGCAAATCTCCCCACGAGATGTACGGCGCAGTAATTAAGACTTACTACGCTGAAAAGGCAGGTATTGATCCTAAAGATATTTTTGTTGTATCTGTAATGCCCTGTACTGCAAAGAAGTACGAGGCACAGAGAGAAGAACTTTCTGTAAACGGACTTCTGGATGTTGACAGCGTTCTTACAACACGTGAGCTTGCTAAGATGATTAAGCAGGCAGGCATCAGATTTACTGAACTTCCCGATGAAGTGTTCGACGATCCCTTCGGTGAAGCAGCAACAGGTGCAGGCGTTATCTTCGGTGCAACAGGCGGTGTTATGGAAGCTGCAATCAGAACAGTTGCAGATATTCTTGACAACACAAGCCACAGCGAAGTTGAATACGAAGCAGTTCGCGGACTTGAGGGAATCAAGATTGCTTCTGTTGAGGCAGGCGGCAAGACTATCCGTGCAGCAGTTGCACACGGCCTTGGTAACGCTCGTGAGCTTCTTAACAAGGTTAAGAGCGGTGAAGTAGAGGTTGACTTTATCGAAATCATGGGATGCCCCGGCGGTTGCGTAAACGGCGGCGGTCAGCCCATCGTATGTGCTAAGGACAGAATGGATAAGGATATCCGTGCAGAGAGAGCTAAGGCACTCTACAGCGAGGATAAGAATCTTCCCCTTCGTAAGAGCCACGACAATCCCTTCATCAAGAAGATTTATGAGGAGTATTTTGAAGAACCCGGTAGCCATAAGGCACACGACATTCTTCATACTCACTATATTGCTCGCGGCAAGCACTAATTTGCAAATATGACAAAAGATGCATCAAGGTAAATCCTTGGTGCATCTTTTTGTCATATTGATTACATAATATACTTAAGAGGTGGTATTATGCAATCTGTATGGAGCGAAAATATAAAGCGTCCCGAATTTGACAAATTGCAAGGCGATATAAAAACCGATGTTTTGATTATCGGCGGAGGAATAACGGGGATACTCTGTGCCTATATGATGAAAAAAGAAGGTATCGACTGCGTTTTGGTCGAGGCAGACAAAATATGCAAAGGCATTACGCAGAATACGACGGCAAAAATCACATGTCAGCACGGGCTTATCTATGATAAGATGATAAACAGGTTTGGCGAAGAAAAAGCGCGGCTTTATTTTGAAGCACAGGCGGAATCTCTCCGTCAATATCGAAAGCTGTGTAAAAATATAGAGTGCGATTTTGAGAACCGGGATTCTTTTGTATATTCCTTAACTGACCGCAAAAAAATTGAAAAAGAAGTCAAGGCTCTTGAAAAAATCGGGTACAGTGCAATATTTTGTGAAAAAACACCATTACCCATGGAAGTAGCAGGAGCAGTAGGAATTAAAAATCAGGCACAATTTCATCCCTTGAAATTCGCCTTTTCCATAGCAGAAAATCTACCCGTATATGAGAATACAAAGGTGCTTGAAATAAAGCCCCATGGAGCGAAAACCCATGCAGGGAATATCAGGGCGGAAAAAATTGTGGTGGCAACTCATTTTCCTTTCCTTAATAAGCACGGAAGCTATTTTCTTAAAATGTATCAGCACCGTTCCTATGTGATTGCATATGAAAATGCTCAAAAAATTAACGGAATGTATGTTGATGAGGATAAAAAAGGTATGTCCTTCCGTAGCTATAATGATATGCTTTTATTAGGGGGAGGAGGACACCGTACAGGAAAAAAAGGCGGTAATTGGACAGAGATTTCTGCCTTTGCAAAAAAGAATTATAAAGGTGCAGAAGAAATAACAAGATGGGCAACTCAGGACTGTATGACAGTCGATGATATTCCCTATATAGGGCAATATTCAAAGAATACCCCGTCTCTTTATGTCGCTACAGGCTTTAATAAATGGGGCATGACTTCTGCCATGACGTCGGCTATGATTCTGAGTGACCTTGTGCGAGACAAGGAAAATAAGTATTCAGAAATTTTCTCTCCCTCTCGTAGCGTTCTGAGACCTCAGCTTGCCATTAATGCCGCAGAGTCTTTAATGGGGCTTATTACACCAACAGCACCCAGATGCCCACATATGGGATGTGCACTCCGGTACAACCCGCAGGAACATTCTTGGGATTGCCCCTGTCACGGTTCAAGATTTAATGAAAAAGGAGAAGTAATAAATAATCCCTCAAACGACGATACAATGATAAAATAATGATTGCCTCTTGGTATTTTTTGTGGTATAATGATTCTATCTTTGATAAAATCATTATACCACATGGAATTTTTGATAAATTTAACTGTAATCAGGAAGAAATGAAAAGAATTGCAGATGAATATATTGCAGAAGGAGAAACTTTGAAAAAGCTAATTTTTTAAGGGAGAGAGAGGGAAACAATGGGTAGACTTTTTGGAACAGACGGGGTACGAGGTGTTGCCAACCGTGACCTTACATATGAAATGGCGGCAAAAATAGGACACGCAGGTGCGTATGTTTTAGGAAAGGAAAGTAAGCATGCACCGAAAATTCTTATTGGTATGGATACACGCCGTAGCGGACATATGCTGGAAGCGGCACTTGCGGCAGGCGTAATGTCGATGGGCGGAAACGTGGTGTGCGCAGGCGTTGTGCCTACACCTGCGGTAGCATACCTTACAAGAACTATGGGGTTTGATGCAGGTATTGTTGTATCGGCATCACATAACAGTGCTGAATTTAACGGAATCAAATTCTTTAATAGCGAAGGATATAAGCTCCGTGATGAAATAGAAGCAGAAATAGAGGATATCGTCCTTGACGGCGATCCTATGGGTGAACGTCCCATAGGTGCGCAGGTGGGAACACTCGAAAGGGATGAAACTCTTTACGAGAAATATATCGATTATGTATGCTCTACCGTAAACGTGGATTTTAAAGGGCTAAAAATAGCACTTGACTGTGCAAACGGTGCCTCCAGCGTTACATCTCCTGAAACCTTCAGAAGACTTGGTGCAGAGGTTTTGGTTCTCAGCAATTCGCCCGATGGTATAAATATCAACGCAGGATGCGGCTCAACCCATATGGAAGACCTGTGTGCTTTCGTTAAGGAAAACGGCTGTGACATGGGCTTTGCGTTCGATGGAGATGCAGACCGTGTTCTTGCAGTAGATAAAAACGGTGATATGGTAGATGGTGACGTTATCATGGCAATCTGCGGCACTCATATGAAAAAGCAGGGTAAGCTTAAAAATAACACAATCGTTGCCACAATCATGAGTAATCTCGGTCTTTTCAAAATGGGCGAGGACGAGGCTATCCACGTTGCAAAGACTAAGGTAGGCGACCGCTATGTTCTGCAGGAAATGATAGATAAGGACTACTGCCTTGGCGGTGAACAGTCGGGACATGTAATTTTCCTTGACTTTAATACAACAGGCGACGGCCTTGTAACAGCATTGCAGGTAACTCAGATTGTAAAGGAAACGGGAAAGAGCATTGACGAGCTTTCCAAGGTTATCACAATTTATCCCCAGGTGCTTAAAAATGCACGTGTTGCACGCAGCGGAAACAGCGAATATATCGAGGACGAGGTTATTATGGATGAAATTAACCGTCTTAACGCAAAATATACAGTTCGCGGCAGAGTTCTTATCCGTCCCAGCGGCACAGAGCCCCTTATCCGTGTAATGATTGAGGGCAAGGATGTTGCCGAAATTACCAAAGATGCAGAGGCTTTGGCGGCGCTTCTGGAAGAAAGATTGAATTAATTAAAAAAACTCTTGATATTTATAGGAAAATGATGTAAAATATAGTGTAGGTAAATTTATTTACGAAAGGAAAGTTTTAAAATGATTTCAGCAGGCGATTTTAGAAACGGCGTAACATTTGAATATGATGGAAGCGTATATCAGATTATTGAATTCCAGCATGTTAAGCCCGGTAAGGGTGCAGCGTTCGTAAGAACAAAGATTAAGAACGTAATTTCAGGCGGTGTTGTTGAAAAAACATTCAACCCCACAGATAAGATGCCCAAGGCACACATTGACCGTAGAGATATGGAATATCTTTACAATGACGGTGATCTTTTCTACTTCATGGATCCCGAAAGCTACGAGCAGATTCCCGTAAGCCAGGATCAGCTCGGCGATGCTCTTAAGTTCGTTAAGGAGAATATGCAGGTTAAGATTCTTTCCTACAAGGGAAATATCTTTGCTATCGAGCCTCCGAACATTGTAGAGCTTGCAATCACAGAAACAGAGCCCGGCTTCGCAGGTAACACTGCTACAGGTGCTACAAAGCCCGCTACACTTGAAACAGGTGCAGTTGTACAGGTTCCTCTGTTCATTGACAATGGCGAAACAATCAAGGTTGACACTCGTACAGGTGAATACCTTGGTCGTGCATAATGCGGATGACAATGTCATCCTTTCGAATCAGAAGTTTTATTTTATAAAACGTTCTGATTCGAGAAAAGGACTTTCGCTCGCGCGGCACTCACCGTGCCAGTCCTTGCAAGGTGTTAAAATCGAGGTACACGCCCCCGATTTTAACGGATTTTATTGTTAAGGGAGTAACCTTAACAAATCCCGTAAAATTAGGTTTTACATTATTAAATATTTTGGAGGTTAATATGAGCTATTTAACAGAAAAAATGGCATATATCGGCGGTCTTGCAGAAGGTCTCGATATTGACGAAACCACTAAAGAAGGAAAGCTTCTCATGGCAATTGTAGAAGCTATTGCAGATATTGCAGACGAGATTGAAGAAATCGAGGAAGCACAGGACGAAATTCAGGCACAGCTTGACGAGGTTGATGAAGACCTTGCAGAAATCGAAGATATCTTCTATGATGACGAGGATGAGGACGATTTCTACGATGACGAAGAATTCAGCGTTGAGTGCCCTTCTTGTGGCGACCTTATTTATCTCGACCTTGAATCTTTGGAAGACTGTGACAAGATTACTTGCCCCGGTTGTAACGAAGAAATTGAACTTGAATTTGACTGCGATTGCGAAAATTGCAGCGAGTGCTGCGAAGACTAATTTGTGCTTCGTATAAATTGTCACGCCCTCAAAGCTTTTTGAGGGTGTGGCACTTTTTTAGTAATTGAGGTGTATAACAATGAAACGTACTACTATTAAACAGCTTTTCAGAAGCACCGACCTTAAAAATGGGGAAAAGGTGCGTGTTGCAGGTTGGATTCGTTCCATCCGTGCAAATAACAATGTCGGTTTCGTTTCAATCAACGACGGCAGTTTTTTTGACTGCCTCCAGGTTGTAATTGAAAAAGACAAGCTCGACTGCTACGATAAAATTGCCTCTCTTAACGTGGGCAGTGCAGTTTATTTCGAGGGAAGCATTGTCCTTACTCCCGATGCAAAGCAGCCTTTCGAGCTTAATGCGGACATTGCAGAAATCGAGGGTGAATCCACTCCCGACTATCCCTTGCAGAAGAAGCGTCATTCAAACGAATATCTTCGTACGATTGCGCATCTTCGTCCCAGAACAAATACCTTCTCAGCAGTTTTCCGTGTGAGAAGTATTCTTGCTTATGCAATACATTCTTTCTTTAACGAGAGGGGATTTGTATATGTGCATACCCCCATTATCACCACAAGTGACTGTGAGGGTGCAGGGGAGATGTTCCGTGTAACTTCTCTTGATATTGAAAATCCTCCCAGAAACGAGGACGGAAGTGTTGATTTTTCTCAGGATTTCTTCGGCAAGCCTACCAGCCTTACCGTAAGCGGTCAGCTTAACGTAGAAACCCACGCAATGGCACTTGGCAGTGTATACACATTCGGTCCCACGTTCCGTGCGGAAAAGAGTAACACTCCCCGTCACGGTGCGGAATTCTGGATGGTTGAGCCCGAAATTGCATTTGCAGACCTTGAAGATGATGCAGCTCTTGCCGAGGATATGCTTAAGTATATAATAAAATACGTACTTGACCATGCTCCCGAAGAAATGCAGTTCTTCAATAAGTTTATTGATAACACGCTTCTTGAAAGACTTGAAACAGTTCTTAATTCTGACTTCGGCAGAGTTTCCTATACGGAGGCTATCAAGCTTTTACAGGAAAGCGGAGAAAAGTTTGAATATCCCGTTGAGTGGGGTATTGACCTTCAGACAGAGCACGAGCGTTATCTTACCGAAAAGATTTTCAAACGCCCTGTGTTTGTTATGGATTATCCCAAGGATATCAAGGCTTTCTATATGCGTATGAATGACGACGGAAAGACCGTTGCAGCTATGGACTGCCTTGTACCCGGTGTAGGTGAAATCATCGGAGGAAGCCAGCGTGAAGAGCGTCTTGACCTTCTCGAAAAGCGTATGGAAGAGCTTGGCCTTGACCCCAAGGATTATTGGTGGTATCTGGACCTTCGTCGTTACGGAAGTGCTAAGCATGCAGGATTCGGTCTTGGTTTTGAAAGAGCACTTATGTATATCACAGGTATTTCCAATATCCGTGATGCAATGAGCTTCCCCAGAACAACAGGCAGTGCAGAATTTTAATAAAGCGGTGATATTATGAATCCAACAGTTAAGAAAGCTTTATTATTCACAGCAGGTGCATGGATTATAGGCAAAATGTTCGGTATGGCATGCTTGTTAGGTTTGCTTTTATTGGCCTTAATCTACTTTTTGTGGAAAAAACGTGCCGTTATAATTACACAGATTGCATCGCAAAGCTATTTTATAAAAGGTGATGCCCAAAAAGGCAAAAAGTTTTATGAAATGGCATATAAAACGGGTGCTATGAGTTCCGACTGCAAAATAGCATATTCTTCATTTTGTTTGAGAGAAAATAACTTTGAAAAGGGGAGAAGTCTTCTTAACGAAGTAATTGATTCTCATAATACATCTGTCGAGGATAAGGCTAACGCAAAGCTTAACCTTTCTGTGCTTATATGGAAAGAGGGAAACCTTGACGAAGCACTGAAAATCCTTGAAGCTGTGCACAAAGAAAGGCCTGTAACAAACACATTCGGCACATTGGGCGTGCTTTATCTCGAAAAGGTAAAGCAGACCAAAAATTATACCGATGTACTTGATTTTATGCTCGAGGCATATGATTATAACGACTATGATAAGACTATAGCCGATAATCTCGGTGAGCTTTATCTTATTATGGGCGAATATGAAAAAGCCAAGGAAGTTTACAACAAGCTTTTGGAGCAAAACCTCTTTACACCCATGCCGTACTATAATTACGGGCTAGTTCTGAAAGAACTGGGCGATACAGAGGGTGCGAGAGAAAACTTTGAAAAAGCACTCAACTGCCGATTTACAAGCGTAATCACTGTTACCAGAGAAATGGTGCAGCAAGAGCTTGATGCACTAAATTAACAATCAGCCGGTGCGTAAGCACCGGCTGACAAATATTACTTTTTTCTTGACGGGTAATGACTTTTGTGCTATTATATATGAGGTGGCGAAATGGAAAATAAATTTATGAAAATTGCACTTTCAGAAGCACAAAAGGCAATCTCCGAGGGTGAGATGCCCGTAGGAGCAGTTGTTGTAAAGGACGGCGAGGTTATTGCCACGGGGCATAATATTCGTAACGAAAAGCACGACCCCACTCTCCATGCAGAAATAGTTGCGATTCGCAAGGCTTGTGAGAGGCTTTGTGACTGGCGTCTTTCGGATTGTGATTTGTATGTCACGCTTGAGCCGTGCGTCATGTGCAGCGGTGCGATTATAAATGCCCGTATGCGGAGTGTGTATTTTGGTGCTTATGATCCCGAATACGGCGGTGCAGGCGGCAGAATAGATTTGTTTTCAAAATCATATTTCGGCAGTAATACCCAAGTTTACGGCGGAATTATGGAGGATGAATGTACTTCTATGCTGAAAAACTTCTTCGCTTCACTTCGTGAAGGGAAGAAGAATTAAATATGGAGAAGTATCGAAGTGGAACCGAGTAGCGACCGCGTCCTGTGGACGATGCAGGGAGCACGCAAGGGCTGTGCAGTAACACAGTGAAATCGAGCGTGCTTTAGCACACGATGATTGAACTGCTTGTTACAAACGGACATAACGGGGCGCACTCAAAATCATATTATAATCCCTAAAACTTAATACGGACAGGTATCGAAGTGGTCATAACGGGGCTGACTCGAAATCTTTTTAGTAATTTTGAACTTGTTGGAACGCTAATCCTCGTAAACCCTGTAACAGTGCGGTTTTTAGCGATTGGTACTTACAAAGTAAAAAATCTTTTCTAATGGAATTTCTTATAAAATTAAATATTCGCTTTAAACTTTGAAAAAAGTTTATATAAATTTGGAGATGTACCCAAGTGGTTGAAGGGGTCGGATTCGAAATCCGAAAGGTCGGTCATGCCGGCGCGGGCGTTCAAATCGTCTCATCTCCGCCAAAAAAGCGTGATGATTTTAATGTCATCACGCTTTTTATATTTTCCATCATTTACAGAATTAGATTATCTGATTTGGATTAGATTCCCGTATTCATCCACTTCAAAAATTTTTACATCACGAAGAAGATGACCTTTAACTCGGCAATAATACTGAGCCAATGTTTCTCTCTTTCCAGGATATGTAGATTTTTTGATACAAATAATTTTTGTTGTATTTACAGGCAAGTAACTCATATAAAAAACAGCTTCATCTAATCCCATCAGTTTTGCACTTGGAACATTTCCCGTTGTAGTCCAAGTATAACATTTACATTCAACAACAATACTGTTATCAGCAGAAACACAATCAAACTTATGATCTTTGGGCGGGGTTCCAATAGCAATAGGTTTTTCCATAATGAAATGAGTATTAAATTTTTTCTCCATACTTTTCAAAACCAATTCTTGAAACGCCTTACCAACTTTCGGATTTTCACTATTAGTATTCATACATTACCTCCGTGTAATTAAATACCCATATCTGCAAATATCCCATACCAATAAACTTGTTGGAACGATTTGTCTGTGGCTTCTTGTGATACAGGCTCCCCATTTTTTCTTCTTAGATATAATAACAGCATATCTTCAAATTGCTTCTCTTGAAGTTTTATTGGCTTGTTCACCCTTGAACTTTCAGAATGAAATTCTGCATCAGTTATATATACATTTCCTTCTTCAGTATGTACGTAAAACCATATACCATCTTTACTTTTCTTAGTTGGAATTGTAATCACATCTCTGGGGTTGAGTGTGTATTCTTCGACAATTTTTGCCCACGAAATATCTCTTTTTAAGAACATTTGTAAAACCTCCGTTTAATTTATATAAAAAATTATATCATTGACTTTATTCAAAAGTCAATCCGTAAGGTGTGTTGTTCTTTTTGTAGTGTGATGATTGGTGTGATAAGTATTGTGCTTGTTTTTGTTGTTCACACGCCCTTTAACAGCCGTCTTATTTGCGTTTTAATGTCTTGGGTGGTGTAACTACCCTATCCAAGAGAGTTTGGTCTTACAGTCCCTTTAACAGCCTGGGAGATTTGGCCTAAAAATCGATTTAAAGAGTGAGGGCGTACCCTTTAACGAGTACGCCCTTGAATATCTTGATTTTATTTCACTGTGCCGACCATTTTATTTATATCGCCATCTGAGTCTACCACGATGGTTTGGGTTTTGCTTGGAGCCACATATCCGAAGCCCTCGATGTAAGATTTATTTTTTTCTTCTATGATTTCATTTCGTGTTTTTGTTTCCTCATCTGTGAGGTAGCAAGTATCTTTTGCCATAATTTCGTCATTTAGATTTATAGGTTCTTCCGGATTCTTTTCCCATTTCGCATAAAGTACATCAGGCTTTGTGAATTTAAATGTCGTTACATGATTCTGCTTTGTTCGAGGGTCGGTGAACCATCCGGCGAATGTGTAGCCATATTTTGTAGGGATGTAGCTTTCAAGGCTGATGCTCTCGCCGTATCTTTTGGTTATAGGCCTGATAAAGCTTCCGCCATCCGATGCGAAGGTTAAAGTTACATTTCCGAAGAACCCGATTTCGCTATCGTATATTAGTTCATTCCGATGCCATTGCCGAGGTGCCGCTGATGCTATTTGTGTCAGCAACATTGTTGTAGCAAGTGCCGTACATATTATCTTTTTCATAAGTTCGGCTCCTTTCATTCATCATATATGTCATCGTCATTTTCAAAGCAAGCCATAACAAATCTCGCTCCGAGCTTGAATCCTTTTATAAAGGTTTGGCATTCTGTGGTTTGTATCATTTCATCGTAGCAAGCTTTGTATTTTTCAAGCAATTCTTTTTCTTGCTCGTTTAAGGATTCAAGAAGCTTTTCTTCATTCTTAGTCAGCATCCTGAATGCCTTATCGAATCTCCTTTGCCTTTGGAATGGTCTTTCTGCCGGATTGATATTACCATACCAAAATTCTTCAAGTATTTGCATTATTTTCCCTCCTCACATAGAAAGGGCGGCTCTAATTCCGGTATTTCCGAAATCGAGTCGCCCTCTTCAATCATTTTCTTTGCTGTCAGCAGTGCGTGCTTGACATAAATCATATTTAGTTGTTCTCGTATAGTTTTAGCATCAATCTTCTGTTCAGCCATTTTGAATACTTCTACAAACACAGCACTTTCAATTCCGTATTTGTCGCCGTACATAATTTCTTCCAATGTGTACCTAGCCATTTGTGTCACCCCCTTGTGACACAAACATATCACGAAAGGGAGAGGAAGTCAACGAAGGAATATAATATTTAAAATACAATAGAAGCCATCAAAGATGACTTCTATTATGAGAATTATTATTTTATTTGAACATATTGTAGAAGATTTGTGCAAGTTCTGCTCTTGTAGCGGTACCCTGTGGATCAAACATATTATTATCCTTACCATTTACGATGCCGTTCTTCGCTGCGTATGTTACTGCTGCCTTAGCCCATTCTGAAACGGTATCGCTATCTATAAATGTTAATTCAGCGGTTTCCTCAGTTACTTTGCCGGTTGCTTTTAGGTAATTGTAAATTAAAGCAACCATTTCTTCTCTTGTGATTTCTTTTTCCGGAGCGAACTTGTTATCACCGATTCCGTTTGAAATTCCAAGTTGTTTTGCTGCTGCAAGGTAACCTGTGTACCATGTATTACCACAATCAGCGAAATTATCTCCTGTCATTTCTTCTATTTCATAAGCTCTGCAAAGCATTGTTATAAACTGTGCCCTTGTAACCTTACCTTGTGGAGCGTACTCTGTTTCTGAAACGCCTTTTGTTATGCCCTTCTTTAATACAAACATAACTGCATCATAGAACCAATCACCTTCGTTAACATCAACAAATGGATTCTTAAATTCGCCCTCAATCCACTTTGCATAAAGTGTAAACGACTTTGTTACTTTTTGAGAGAAATCGTATTTCTTAGTTAGTTCCTTATCTGTATACCAACCATCAAATGTGAAACCATTTTTTGTTGGAGCAGCAGGTTCGGCAAGTGATTTGCCATTTTCAACTTTTACATCATCAACTTTGCTTCCGCCGTTGGTCTCAAACTTGATAGTAAAACTTGATGCAACTCCGCCACCGCTTCCGCCTGGACCAGGTCTGTTTGGTGTAGGTGTGGGTGTTACAGGTGCAAGATTTGTTTCACACTTATCGCAAAGGTTATCGCTGTTTGTATCAATATGGTCTACCTTTGTAATTGCAGCCTTAAGCTGATTTGCAATGTAGTTATGTCCGTTTTCTGTTACCACAGTAGCACCATCATCGATCATATCGTCTAGGTCTACCAGCGCATAACCAAATGACAATAAATCACTTGTATCTATCATGATTGTATCATCATATCCATTAATTTCAGTTTCATTGGCTTTGACAAAAATTACATTTTTGCTTGATGCAGCATAAATTGTGTTGTATACATTGGTTGCTTCAATAAAGTAATCAACATATTTGCCAAGGTCAAAAATCTGTCCATCAACATTTACCTTTAACCCTTTAACTGGATTATGAAGACCAACAACTGCAACTAGTGCATCAGGATTAATTGCTTTTATTGCTTCAACGGACTTAATGTTGTTAACAAGATAAGCAACTGTATTAAATATAAGTTCTTCGACAAGCGGTTCAATTGTATCGACTAAAGCAGGGTCTATGCTGCAATTCACGATATCATAAGCTGTTGATAAAATTGCATCAATAGTTTCATCCGCTTTTTCACCTTCTTCAACTACTTTTGTTGCCCAATCAGTAGGAAGTTTTGCTAAAATCCTATCTTTAATTTCAGCTACCTTAACACCTGCCTCATTCAAAGCGGCTGTTCCGTCTGTTGCATATTCACCTTTCAAGGCTGCAATTATTGTTGCTTTGATTTCTTCAGCTTTTGCAGCATCTACATCTAAAAGTGCCGCCCAATCATCAGCAGTAACATCAACGCGGTCAACTAAAGGAAGAACTATATTTTTTGCATCTGTTTGATATGTAACAATTGTTGCATTTTGTAAGTCTGCTTTAGCAGTATCACTTAGATTATTGATATAATCAACAGCATCCGCAATAGGTGTGGCGTCTGTGAAGTAATGAGTTGATGCATCAGTTGCATCAATATAATCTCCAAAATTGTAACTGTATTCATATTCCTCGTTACCGCTTGTGTTTGTTCCAGTAAATGCAACATAGTGGTTTGTTCCGCAGGCTACATAATCTGCAGTTGCAGCAGAAACAAGAGCTTCTTCATATTTGGAAACAATTTCATCTATAACATTTCCAATATAAGCTTCAGGATTAGCAATTATATTCTTAATTTCTGCTATAACCTCTTGAATTTCTTCGCTGTTTGCAATATACTCTTCAAGTTCTTCAAGAGTTTCCTCATAGTTTCTAATAGCGGTTATAACTTCTTCACCAGAAGGAAGCTCTTCGCCAGTTTCAACTTCAAGAATAGCAAGAAGTTTGTCTGTTTCAGCAACTAACTTTTGACTAAGGTCTGAATCAGGATTTTCAAGGTCAGCTACAACATCATTAACTAATGCTTCAATTTCTGCAATATAACCTTCGTCTTCAAGATAGGCATAAACTCTTTCCCAAGCATTAGGACCATATTCTTCTATAAGCTCATTGATTTCACAAATTAAAATATCAATCTCGTCAGCTATAACATCTTTACCTTTTGTGTCATTTTCTATTGCATCAACAATAGCATCAAAAATTTCAATATGACCCACGGCACTTGGATGGGAGAAGAAACTGTTGCCAATACCTGTATAAATAGCATATGCAGCTACTGTTTTAGCTAAATCAACATCAACACCAGGCACATTGAATAAATCGTCTGAATTAAATTCATATGTACTTGGCTCACCTGACATTATTGCTGTAACTTCTGCATCAAGAGCTTCCGTAATTTCACCAATAATATTATCAAACAAGCCATTTTCTACAGCACCTGTATTTGCTGCATCAAAACCTGAGAAGTCAAGAGTTTTAATGTTTAAGCCTGCTTGCATAATCTTTGCAGTAGTATTATAAGCAGCCTCTAAAAGTCTTTCGCTATATGTGCCCCATGCAGGGTTGCTTGAAAATGCATCTGCAACACGAGCACTTATATATAAGTCATTATCAAGAAGATTGAAACAATCTTTAACATTGCTATCTAATGCTGATTCGCCATCCCATGCTACTAATTGGTCAGCAAAGAAATCAACATGACCATCTTTACGAACATCAACATATGTGTACCTGTCAGCATATGGTGAAATTCCTGCTGTATATAGGTTTGCTGCATTAACAAGTACTCCGATTAAATCACCAAAAGGAATTGCTTCTTCTAAACCAGGAAGAACTACTTCATAACCATCCATAAGGTTTTGAATGCTCACTACAGCAACATTGACATCAGGATTCAATTCGTAAATTTTCTCCATAACTACATCAAAGTTATAGCAGTAACCAACCAAGGCATAAGTTAGAATTTCTACTATTTCTTCTGTTGCAGCATTTACATTTACATCGTATTCTGACAATAAATCCAATACATAGTCTTTAGCATCTTCATACATATCTCCAATTTCAGGGTCTATGTCATATACGCTTATTGAATTGTTAACGCCATTCATAATGTATCTTGAAAGAAATACACCAAAATTGTTAGCACCGATATCTACAGTAACTAAATCTGCATCAGCAATTTTTGTCTGATAATCTGCACGTAAAGCATTAAGACCACCAGGAAGGGCATTGTTAAACCAATTCTGACCATCCGTGAAACGCCATTCAGTATATTCATCGCCGTCATATGTGTTATCTAAAAGAACACGAAGTTCTTCTACACGCATAGAGCTAATAGCAAGCTGGTGGTGATTTACAGTATCGCCTTCGCTTGCAAGATAATCTGCGATAAGAGATGGATAACTTTCCGCAGGATGTCTGTCATATCCGTATACATTTCCGGACATTTTTACGGCTGTTTTATTAGCAAGTGGTTCAGCATTTACTTCTGCGATTGCTTCGGCAGTAAAATAACCGTCTAAACCATAGCCGTTTACATTGGATGCACCAAGGGACACATAGTTAATGGTTTCACCAGATGCAAATACACCCATAGGCACTATGCTTAATAGCATACAAAGTACCAAAAGACAGGATGTAAACTTTTTGATTGTTTTGAACATATTTGTTCCTCCTTTAAAATAATATTAAATTTTTATTTTAATTAAAAATTAAAATCAATTATGTGTTCTTCGTAAGTTTTTGCCAACTTTTTGTAGTCAATTTTTCCCATTGGGGTATATGGTATTTCGTCTACGAAAATAATATCGGCTGCCCTGCCTCGTTCTTCGCAGACGTCGTGACACATTTTTAAAATCTCTCGTCTTATAGAAAATTTTTCTTCGTCTGTATATGTGTTGTCAAGCTTTACAATACCAACAGGAAGCTCACCCTGATTGTGATTAGGATCTTTTATGCCCACAACAGCGCAAAGTGTTGTTTTTTCATACTGCGAAAGCACACCTTCAAGAATTGCAGGATATATCTTATGGCCATCAAACCTAATAATCATTCGTTTAATTCTGCCGTTTATAAATAGGAATCCATCCTCATCAAGATAACCTAAATCGCCGCTATGTATCCATATGTTCCCATCTGCGTGTTTTTTCATAACACTTTTGGTTTCTTCTTCATCATTGAAGTAGCCCTTCATCATGAGGTCGCCGGTCACGCAAATTTCACCTTCCTGATTATACCCAAGCTCTTCGCCTGTTTCCGTGTCAAAAATCCCAACTGTTGCAGCGAGAAGCGGGATGCCGGCACTTTTGTCTTTGTAAACATTCGAGAAGCAAGCTGCGGAAGCTGACGAAGTTTCACTCATCCCATAACCTTGACTAAGAGGATATTTGCCACCATGCTCTTTTAAAAATGTATTAAAGCGTTCCTCAAGTCCAGGATTCATTGTGTCACCACCGCACCCTGTGGTTTTAAGCATAGAAAGATCAGCCTTTTTCATTATTTTTTCAGACATAAGTTTGTCATAAAAAGATGGAACCGCCATCATAGCATTTGGTTTGTATTTTTTGACAAGCTTTCCAATGCGCTCTACACTAAAATCGGGAATAAGAATATTTTCAAACCTCATTGCTATCGGCATATGTAGTCCACACCCAACGCCGTAGGATGCAAAGATAGGCATAATATCTAAGAATTTATCTCCCCAATCATGGTCCACACCACTAAGACGAAAGCTATCTGCCATCGCATTAAGTCCACGATTTGTAAGCATTACTCCCTTGGGATGTCCTGTTGTACCTCCGGTATATGTAATCATTGCTAAATCGTTATCGATAAATGTATGCTTTTTAGCAACGCCTGATTTACTCGCAGAAATAAAATCTTTCCACAAAATTAAATTGTTCCATTTGGGAGTTTGAGGAGTTTTTTTCTTTAATTTGTACCCAACTTTTCTAAGTGGCGACAATGAGTCTGTTGCTGACTGAACAATTATGTTTTTTAGATCTAATTTATCATAAATTTTCTCAACTTTAGGTAGTGCAATATTTAATGAAACTAAGACTTTGGATTTTGCTAAACTGATTGTATCAAGAATCCTTTGAGCATCCATCCTTGGGTCAATAAAGTTTGAAATTGCTCCTATTTTATTTAAACCATACATAGCAAATACTGTTTCTGGGGTCGCAACAGACAAAAAGGAAACTATTTCTCCCGCCCTTATTCCTAACGAGTAAAAGGTATCTGCACAACGGTTGATCTCTTTTAAAAACTCGATGTATGTAAAGCGTGTACCATAATAATAAAGCGCATTCCCGTTAGGATACGATTTAACGGTTTTCTCTAAATAGTCATATATAGAACCATTAACCTCAATAGAATCTCTTGCGTTTTCTGGATAATATTTTAGCCAAGGCTTTTCTTGTGATGGTTTTGTCTGCATCTAAGTGTTTTCTCCTTTTGTATGCTCTTTTCTGCGAACACAGAAAAACTATTATTTTATATCTAATCTATGTAATATTCTGTCGTAGAGATTTTCTAAGAGCATTTGTGTTTTATCTCTGTCGTCCCATATTACATAATCGATAACAAATGAAATTAAAGAATATATAAAAATTTCAGCTTGTTCATTGGTGCAATTAAAAATTTTTGTTAATTTTTCTGAATAATTCTTATACCATTCTCGAAAATCTCTTGCTTTACTTCTCATGCGTTCTCCAAAAACAGGGCTTGTCGTAATTTGTATTGCAAGGCGAAGTTCATATTTGTACCTTTTAACCTCGTTTAAAAAAGTATCAAAATACTCTCTTATATTGTTTGTATGCTTGAATGTGTAACTAAAGAGGGCATCTACTACTTTTGACATGCCATATTTCCCGGCACTTATCCAAATATCATCCTTATTCTCAAACCAATGGTAAAGACTGCTTTGTGCAAGTTTTGTATCTCTGCATAATTCCCCAATAGACGCATGTGCCAAGCCAGTTTTAAGCAAATATTGCCATGTCGTTTCAATGATTTCTTTTTTTCTGTCGGACATATTTAAACTGTCCATCTTATTCAATCCTTTCTTTACTTGCCGCCATATTTAATTAGGTAATGGTCATTACAAGTAGTGGCAAAAAAAATTGCCTGCGACATAATTGAAATTATGTGGAGCGGCGATTCCCACATTATTGAAATTATGTTGCAAACAAATAAAAGAATTGAATATTAACTTGTCTAAAAAAACACAAAAGATTCCCCATATACAATAATACACACAACTTTTAGACCGGGCGATGTAAGAAATGTTCAACCGGTCTGTTTTGCTATGCCTATTTTTATTACATAATGACAATTTTTAAGAAAATATCCGTAAATCATTGACAAGCAACTCCCAAAGTGCTATACTATGTAAAATGAACGTTTTATGTTCGCTGTAATCTTTCCCACATAATTTCAATTATGTGGTTATTTTTATTTATAGCCTTAAAAGTCCTAATTTTTGAATTTGTCTACGGTGTACTTCGCCTGTTTCCATTGTATAGATGCGAGTAGTATTTACGCTTGAATGACCGAGAATATCGGCGAGCCTTACAATATCTTTTTGGATGCTGTAATAAGTTCGTGCGAATAAATGCCTAAGATTGTGTGGGAAAACTTTTTCTTTTGAAACTCCAGCATTTTCGCAAAGGTCTTTCATCATTTTCCATATTGTACTTCTGTCAAGCGGTTTCCCTGTTCTTGTTATGAACACGGAGCCACTTGTTATTTTTTGCCCTTTTGCATATTCTAAAAGCATTTTGCAGAGCTCTTTTGGCAAGATCACAATACGCATTTTTCCTTTGCAGTTTATAGTTGCTTTTCTCATTTTAAGACTTTCAATCGTAACCGCAGAGAGTTCTGATACTCTGATTCCGCTAGCACATATTGTCTGCATAAGGTAATATAACCTTTCATTCTTTTTTGACTTCGCAGCATCAAGCAGTCTTTCATATTCGGCTCTCGTCAGTTCTTTTTCCTTTTGTGCGAAAATCTGCTTTTGAATTTTTAGCATTTTGACCTTTAATTCGTACCAATGGTTAAAGTTGAAGAAACTATTGAGTGATGATAGAACCGAATTGACGGAAGCAGGTGCAAATTTTTCTGTTAAATACTCCTTATAACAAAGTACCGTCCGTTTATTAATTTCACTACCCGAAACCCATGTGAAAAAAGTATTAATATCACGCATATATTTATCAAGCGTTGCAGTTGATTTTTCCTCATTGATCAAGTAGTCTTTGAAATTTTCAATAAGTTCTTGGGTTATAGTTTTTGTCATTGTCATTTTAACAACTTCCTTTCTTAATTTATATTATTATTTTATCACGAACATAATAATATTCGATGGAGTTGTCAATGATTTAACTATATTTTCATGAATTTTGATATAAATAGGCGGTTATGATTTCATTTTTTAAAATCATAACCGCCTTGATATATTGTTTTTATTATGTAGCTAAAACCCATAAGTTCAATATTTATAGCCATGTTGCCACCTCCAGCAACAACACTACC